>NZ_JAUQWH010000014.1 GCF_030757795.1 Actinoplanes oryzae | reverse complement strand
GGCGCGGGCGCGGCGGGCCCCGTTCTCCCCGTACGAGATGGAGCCGGTGCCCGCCACGACGTTGATCCCGTCGATGCCGCCCAGCGAGCCCGCCCAGCCGCAGATCATGTCGTTGCCGCAGCGGTAGCGGTCGTGGCCGAGCACGGCGGCGGGCAGGGCGTCGAGCGTGGCGACGTCCGCGGAGACCTCGCCGTAGCAGGGGATGCCGAAGAAGGCGTACGTGATGCCGGCCGGCTCGATCCCCGCCCGCGCGCAGACCTGTGCGACGCCCTCGGCGAGCAGCGGGGCGACGATGTCGATGCTGCTCATCAGGTAGTAGATGCTCGCCGTGCGGGCCTCGGCCACCACGGTCCCGGCATCGTCGATCAGGCAGAAGGCGGTCTTGCTGCCGCCGCCGTCCACGCCCAGGAACATGTCAGTCCTCGCCTTCGCCGAAGGGGTGGATGGTCACGCCCCGCACGACCCGGTTGACCTCCCCGGCCGGGAACGGGTTGTCCGGCGTGTGGCCGCGGGCCAGGGCGCAGGCGAGCGCGGTGAGCTGGGCGGGGATGACGGCGGCGACGGCCCAGAGCGCGTCCGGGAGGCCCGGCGGCCGCGGCACGGTCCACTGCACGACACCGCTCTCGTACGCCCGGTCGGCGATCACCACGACGCGGGCGGCGCCGAGGGAGGACACGAGTTCGCGTACGAGATCGAGGTCGTAGGCGCGCCGGTAGGCGTCGCCGGAGACGAAGACGGCCGCGAGGGTGTCCGGGGTCAGGGCGGCCTTCGGCCCGTGCCGGAAGGCCAGCGTGGACTCGCCGAGCGCCGCCACGTCGCCGGCGGTCAGCTCGAGGCACTTGAGCGCGGCCTCGTGGGCGAGCCCCTTGAGGCTGCCCGAGCCGAGGTAGACGATCCGGCCGGGCGCCAGCGCCGTCACGGTCTTCGCGATGTCGTCGGCGCCGCCCAGCACGCTCTGCGCCGCGTCCGCGAGGGCGTCCACGTCGGCGTCGCCGCCCAGGCACAGGTACGCGGCCAGCACCATGCTGGTGAACGACGACGTCATGGCGAACCCGCGGTCGTTGGTCGCGGGCGGCAGGGCGATGACGGTCGCGTTGCCGGCGCCGGTGTAGCGGCGGCTCAGCGCGCCCTCGGCGTTGCAGGTGATCACCAGGTGATGCGCGCTCGCCGCCAGCCGGTCGACCAGCTCGGCGGCCGCGACCGACTCGGGGCTGTTGCCGCTGCGGGCGAAGGACACCAGCAGCACCGGGCGGTCGCCCCCGGCAACCGTGTCCGGGTCGGTGACGATGTCGGTCGTGGGCACCGCCTCGACGGGCCGCCCGAGCGTGCGGGAGAGCTCGGGGGCGAGCAGCTCGCCGGCGTAGGCCGAGGTGCCCGCGCCGGTCAGGACGACGCGGGTCCGCGGGTCGGCCAGGGCGGCGGCGAGCAGGTCGTCGGCCTCGCTGCGCGCGTCCGCCACGACGGCGCGCGTGGCCCGCCAGACGTCCGGCTGGTGCTGGATCTCCGCCTCGGTGAAGGCGCTGCCTGCCATGTGTCACTCCGTCTCGCCGTCTGGTCTGCTGCTGGAAGCTACTGGTATGCAACTGGGCTGTCAATGACTTCAACTGGTCTGCTCCTGGTAGCTTGGCGGCATGGAGACGCGCCCTCTGCTCGGCCCCGACGCGTTGCCGCTGTACCTCCGCCTCGCCGACCGCATCGAGGAGGACCTGCGCGCGGCCGACGGTGCCGACGGCGCCCGGCTGCCCTCCGAGCGGCAGCTCGCCGAGCGCTACGACGCCTCCCGCGTCACCATCCGCGCCGCCCTCGCCGAGCTGCGGGAACGCGGGCTGCTGGTGTCTCTGCCCGCCCGCGGCTGGGCCATCGCCGCCGCCCCGAAGCCGCGCCCCGGCGCCGGCGGCCGGGTGCTCGGCTTCACCGACCTCGCCCAGCAGCGTGGGCTCGTCATGCGCAGCAAGGTGCTGTCCTCGGGCGTGCGCCCGGCGACCACGCGCGAGGCCGAGCTGCTCAACACGGTGGCCGGCGCCGACCTGTTCGAGATGCGCCGGCTGCGCTTCCTCAACGACCTGGTCATCGCGGTCGAGCACAACCGGCTGCCGCTCGCGGTCGCCCCGGCGCTGGCCGCCGCCGACTTCGCGGAGCACTCCCTCTACGAGGTGCTGCGCGCGGCGTCACCGGCCCAGCGGCCGCACTACGCCGACTACTCGGTCGAGGCGCGCAACGCCACCGACGAGGAGCGGGCGCAGCTGGAGATCGCCGGGCCGGTGCCGATCCTGGCCGCGACGCAGCTGACCTTCAACCAGGAGGCGGTGCCGATCGAGCTGACCGTCCAGGCGTACCGGGGGGACCGCTACACCTTCCGCGCCTCCATCACGGACTGAATGCGCCGAACGGGCGCCTCCATCACCGACTGACTACGCCGAGCGGGCGCCTCCATCACGGACCGACTACGCCGAGCGGGCGCCTCCGCCGGGGGCGACTACGCTGGCCGGGTGCAGGATCTGGCGGGCCGGCTCGCGGCGCTGACGTTCTCGGGGCTGACCCGGGAGCAGGTGACCGCGCTGCTCATCGACGAGGTCGCGGCGTGGGGCGAGGCCGAGGGGTGGCGGGTCTACCGCCGCGCGGCCAGCGTCGTGACGCTGCCGCCGCCGATGGAGCGGCAGCACTCGGTGCTCGACGTCGCGCTCGCCCGCCCGGACGGCCCGCCCATCGTCGTCGAGGTCGACCACACCCACCGGCAGCGCACGATCGACAAGCTGCTCGCCGAGGCGGAGGAGGGCCGGATCCCCTTCTGGGTCCGCTGGGGTCCCGGCGCGATCGCCGAGCCGCCGCTGCCGATCCAGCTCTTCGCCGTGTCGGTCACCCGGGCGCAGGGGCGTTTCTCGCGGACGATTTTGCCCGCGCCCGAGCACTCGCACAGCCCGCTGACCGGCGAGGCCACCGAACTGCCCCTGAAAGACCTGTGAATACGTCGGATCGTGAGCTGTGCCCGCGTCCGCCGGGTGGCAACCTTCTGGCTTTGACCGAGCAGAAGGGACTTTCGAGATGACAGACGTACTGGCCGAGCGGGGCAGCATCCGGGCCTTCCGTGCGGGCCCGCAGATCCTCATCGTCGCCGAGGGCAAGCTGCCCAGCCCCGGCTTCACCGTCGACATCGTGGAGGACCCGCGGCGGATCTTCCCGCAGCAGTTCGATCTGGTGCGGCGGCCGCTGGACGGCTTCTTCGCGCAGGTCGTGACGCCGTACACGTACTCGGAGAGCGTCCTGTTCCCCGCGGACCAGGCCGTCGTGACCGTGCACCACGCGGAGGGCTTCGACGAGGTGCAGATCCAGGAGTGCGGGCGGGAACTCGCCGCCTATCGGCGGGCCGTGGGGGACAACGGCGACGAGGCGACCGGCTTCTCCAAGAACCTGAGCTTCGACGAGGCGTTCGCCAACGCGGTGGCCGCCCTGCCGCCCAGCACGATCCCGATCGCCGACGGCATCGAGACGGTCGTGGTGCAGGAGATCGGCGGGCTGTTCGGCGGCTTCTTCCCGCGCCGCGAGATGTTCGTCCGGGTACGCCGCACCGCCGTGAACTGACCCCGCACACAGGACGGACGGCGGCTGCTGATCAGCTCGCGCCGATCCACGACCGCCGCGGGCGGTGGTGAGCCACCGCCCGCGGTCTCGAGGGGTCAGCCGACCGAGGCCGCGGCCTCCCGCTCCCGGTAGTAGTCGCCGGCCACCACCGGCGGATAGTCCGTCCCGCCACCGACCGGCGGCTCGAGCGGCGTGACGACCCGGTCCATGTCCATCTCGCAGAAGACGATGAGGCTGATCAGCTCCTCGTCCGGAGCGGCGTCCGACGGGGGCAGCACCCGGTGCCGGGTGGAACGCCACCGGTCGCCGGTCCACCGGGCGAGCAGGTCCGCGATGTTGACCGTGAAGGCGCCCGGCACGTACGGCGCGTCCGCCCACTGCCCGTCGAGGGTCTGCACCTGCAGCCCGCCGTAGCCCGGCTGCCGGTCGAGGACGGTCAGCATCCCCCAGTCGGTGTGCGGCGCGACCCGGAACTGCCCCTCGAGCGGCGCACCGGTGGCCGCCAGCGCCGGATAGCGGTTGATGTTGAAGGTGTACGGCGCGTTGCGGGTCCGGTCGGCGAAGTAGCCGGGTGCCAGCCCGAGCGCGGTGGCCAGCACCTCCAGCAGCTCCCGATAGAGGTCCTGGACCTGGGCGGCGTACGCGGTCACCGGCTCGCGCAGGCCGGGCACCTCGGCCGGCCAGACGTTCGCCGCGAACCAGGCGGGGTCGCCGTCCAGGTCCGCACGCCCGAGGGTGTAGGTCTCCTTCAGGTCGGCCTTCTCCGCGTCGGCGACCTCGCCGTAGAACGCGTTCGCCTCCCGGCCGGAGGCTATCCACCCCCGCCCGCCGACACCCGTCGCGTACGCCTGCTTGACGGTGTCGGGCAGCGTGAAGAAGGCGCGGGACGACTCACGGATGCGCTCCTTGAGCGCAGCGTCGATGCCGTGCCCGCCGACCAGGAAGAATCCGGAGTCCTGCATGGCCCGGTCGAGCCGGGCGGCCAGCGCGGCGCGCTCCCGGCCGCCGGCGGCCCGCCATGCGCCGATGTCGAACAGCGGAATGTCCGGTGTCGTCATGAGTCACATCCCAGCCTAGGAGGAAGACCGGCCCCGACCGTACGCGCCGACTGTTACGACAGCCGTCGGCCCGGCGCGCAACGGGCCCGAAACGCGCGCGGAATCCGACCGGCGCAGATCGGCGGTGTACTCCACTGATCGAGGTCCGTCGGGATCGGAGGCGGGACACACATGACCGCATTGGGAACACCGTCCGAGGTATCGGCCGAGGTCCGGGAGGGCACGTACGGCGCCCGGCTGACCGCCGTGGAGCCGGGTGGCGCCGGCTTCATTCCGTTGCGCGAGCGGCACGGCCGGCCGCTGCATCTGTTCTGGACGTGGATGTCGCCGAACCTGGAGTTCGCGACCGTCTTCGTGGGCGTCATCTCGGTGCTGTACTTCCAGCAGACGTTCGGCCAGGCGGTGGCCG
This sequence comes from Actinoplanes oryzae, assembly GCF_030757795.1. GTDB lineage: Bacteria > Actinomycetota > Actinomycetes > Mycobacteriales > Micromonosporaceae > Actinoplanes. The sequence goes on along the minus strand of NZ_JAUQWH010000014.1, from coordinate 87,616 downwards.
CGATCGTGCTGGGCACGGCGCTCGGGTCGGCGACCCACGGCATCCTCTCGGCGCGCGGGCCGTCGATGGGCGTGCCGCAGATGGTGCTCTCCCGCATCGGCTTCGGCTACCGCGGCAACATCCTGCCGGCCGGCCTCAACGCCGTCGTGGCCGGCATCGGCTGGTTCGCGGTCAACAGCGTCAGCGGCGCGCTCGCCCTCGCCACCCTGACCGGCCTGCCCAACCTGCTGTGCCTGCTGATCGTGGTCATCGCCCAGGTGGCCATCGCGTTCTTCGGGCACAACCTGGTGCAGGCGTTCGAGCGGTACGCGTTCCCGATCCTCGCGGTGATCTTCCTGATCACCTCGGTCATCACGCTGAGCAAGGCGACCCCGTCGGCGGTGGCCGGCGGCACCGGTGGCACCGGCGGGTTCCTGCTGACCGTCGGGGCGTCGTTCGGGTACGCGGCCGGCTGGAACCCGTACGCCACCGACTACACCCGCTACCTGCCCCCGGCGACCAGCAAGGTGGCCACCGGCGTCTGGGCCGGCCTCGGCGTCTTCGTCTCGTGCACGTTCCTGCAGATCGTCGGCGCCGCCTCGGCCACGATCGCGGCGCCCGGCATCGAGAACCCGACCGAGGCGTTCACCAGCCACCTGCCCTCGCTCGTCGGCGACCTGACCCTGCTGGCCATCGCGCTCGGGGCGATCAGCGCCAACGCCATCAACATCTACTCCGGCTCGATGTCGTTCCTGGCGCTCGGCGTCACCGTGCCGCTCGGGCTGCGCCGGGCCATCGTCTCCGGGGTGTTCGGCGTGTTCGGCTTCCTGCTGGCCTGGTCGGGGCTCAGCGACGCCGGCCACAAGTACGAGAACTTCCTGCTGATCATCTCGTACTGGATCGGCCCGTGGCTCGCCGTGTATTTCGCCGACTGGTTTCTGCGGCGCGGCAAGCGCGTCGACGGCTTCCTCTACGACAAGAAGCACAACCCGTGGGCCGGTGTGGTCGCCATGGGAGTCGGCATGGCGGTGTCCATCTGGCTGTTCTCCAACCAGACCCAGTACGTCGGGCCGGTCCCCGAGCACACGCCGGCGCTCGGCGACATCACCTTCGAGGTCGGCTTCGTCCTGACCGCGCTGGTCTATGTCATCCTGTTCCGCTTCCAGCGCGACCGCCACGCCGTCATCGAGTGAAATCGACTTCCTCCGGTACGCCGTCCCAGACGACGGTGCTGCGGGCGGGCTGGGTCTCGGCGACGATCCGGCCCGCCCGCAGCACCAGCAAGCGCGGCCGCAGCAGCCGCAACGCCTCCGCCTCGCTCGTCGCGTCGAACACCACCAGATCCGCCGGGCCGCCCAGCCGGATCCCGTAGTCCTCGACCCCGAGCGCCGCGGCCGGCCCGCTGGTGATCATGTCGAGCAGCGTGCGCAGCTCGCCGGCGCCGCTCATGTGCCCGAGGTGGGCCAGCACGAACGCGGCCTGCAGCGGGTCGCCGAACCCCAGCGGGTACCACGGGTCCATCACCGAGTCGTGCCCGATCGCCACGTTGACCCCGGCCGCGAGCAACTCCTTCACCCGGGTGTGCCCGCGCCGGACCGGCCCCGCGTCGAAGCGCCCCTGCAGGACCGCGTTGTCCAGCGGGTTCGTCACCATGTGCAGCCCGGCCCGGGCGATGTTGGCGATCAGCCGGGAGGCGTACGCGGCGTTGTAGGAATGCATGGCCGTGGTGTGACTGGCCGTCACCCGCCCGCCCAGCCCCCGCCGGATGGTCTCGGCCACCATCGTCTCCAGGAACCGCGAGTGCTCGTCGTCGGTCTCGTCGCAGTGGATGTCGACGCGCAGCCCGTGCTCCTGGGCCAGCGCCATCGCGAAGCGCACCGACTCGACGCCGTCCTCCCGGGTCAGTTCGTAGTGCGGGATCGCCCCGACCACGTCCGCGCCCAGCTCCACCGCCCGCCGCATCAGCTCCTCGCCGCCGTCGAACGACCTGATCCCCTGCTGAGGGAACGCCACCAGCTGCAGATCCACCATCCCGCGCACCTCGTCGCGCAGCTCGACCAGCGCCCGCAGCGCCCGCAGCTCCGGATCGCAGACATCGACATGACTGCGCACGTACTGCACCCCGCAGGCCACCTGCCAGCGCAGCACCCGCCGCACGCGCTCCTTGACATCGTCGACGGTCAGGTCGCGCACCCGCTCGCCCCAGATCGCGATCCCCTCGAACAGCGAACCGGACAGATTCGCCCGCGGCTGCCCGACGGTGCGTACGGCGTCAAGATGAATGTGCGGCTCGACCAGCGGGGGAGTGACCAGCCGGCCGCCCAGGTCCCGCGTCTCCCGCGCCGGCCCGGCCGGCACGATCCGCCCGCCGTCGACGCCGATGTCGCCGCGGGACGTGTTGGTGAGCACCAGATCGATCATGCCCCGAGTCTGGCCGAACCACGTCCCGCACGGAAGCGGCACGCCTCCAGCGCCGACCGGCTGACCGGTCAGGCCCCCTCGATCAGGCGATCGCCGAGGGCGCTGCGGCGGTAGAGGACCTGGCGGCCGTCCCGGATGCGGGTCACCAGGCCACCGGCGTGCAGGATCCGCAGGTGCTGGGAGACCGCGCTCGGGGTCACCCGCAGGCGGCGGGCCAGCTCCACGGTGGGCAGTGTCTCGGCCAGCAGGTGCAGGAGCCTGGCCTTGGGCGGGCCGACGAGGGCGGCCACCACCTCGGGGCCCGGAGGAACGGTGGTCTGCCAGAGGGTCGCGATGCCCCGGGCCGGGTAGGCCAGCCACGGAGGCTCGGCTGAACTCATGGGCGGGATCGCCTTGTAGGCGAAGATCGACGGGAGCAGCAGGAGGCCTTGCCCGGCGGCGGACACCCGGTATCGGCCGATCATCTGGTCGATGCGCAGCGCACCATCGGCCCAGCTGACGTTCGGATGAAGGTCTGCGAAGAGGAGTCGCGCACCGCCCGTGGCGAGCTGCCGCGCACGATAGGTCGTGTCGGCCTCCATCACCAGGCGCATCCGCGGCCAGGATTCCGCCATGGCGGCCGACCAGTAGCGTTCGAGCACGTCGACGAGGTCGCTGAGGGATGCGGCGCGCAGCACGGCAGGCACCGGCCCCGGCGCGTGGGTCGCCGCGATGTCGCGCTCGACCAGCTCGTTCGGCGTGCGGCGGATCTCGTCGAGTTGCTCGGCCGGCAGCGGCGCGAAAGTCGCCGGGCGCGGCGTGAGGAAGTCCGGCAGGGCGCGGCTGTCTCCCACCAGGGACAGCAACAGCTCCAGGTCATCCGGGTCGAGTGCCGCCAGGGCGGCCCGGCGCCACGGGAGGTGCAGCGCGTACCGGCCCGGGTCGCGCAGTGCCCACAGGCTGCACACCAGCTCCTGGACGGGCGATATCGCGAAGCGGGTGTCCGCGAGATCCTCGGCGCTCAGCTCGTACTGGATCATTTAGCCGCAGCCTACATTTGTTGGCACGGCGCCGCACCGGCGCTGGGCTACGCGTATGAAACCTCGCCTCGTGCTGCTGCTCGCAACGGTCTGCGGCATCGCCGTCGGCAACGTCTATTTCCCGCAGTCGATTGCCCCGGCTGTAGCCGCGGGGCTGCACGTGCCCGTCGGCGCGGCCGCCGGCATCGTCACCGCCACCCAGGCCGGCTACACCGCCGGGCTGTTCCTGCTGGTCCCGCTCGGAGACCGGGTTCCGTACCGCCGGCTTCTGACGATCCTGCTGACGGTCACGGCCGGCGCCCTGCTGCTGGCCGCGGCGGCGCCTGCTCTGCCACAGCTGATCGCTCTCAGCCTGATGATCGGCACCGCCACGGTGGTCGCGCCGATCATCGGCCCGATGACGGCCGGCCTGGTGCCGCCGCAACGGCGCGGCCTCACGACCGGGCTCCTGCTCAGCGGTGGCACCGGCGGCATGCTGCTGTCGCGGACGTTCAGCGGCTACCTGGTGCACTGGTGGGGCTGGCGGGCCCCGTACGTGATCTCCGCCGTCCTCCTGCTGATCTTCGCGGCCTGGCTGCACCGCGTCCTGCCGCAGGCTCCGGCGGCCACCCGCCCGCCGTCCGTCGCCCACCTGCTCGTCGCGCCGATACGCCTGCTGATGCGCGAGAGCGACCTGCGCCGGTCGTGCCTCTACCAGGCCGCGATCTTCGCCGGCTTCTCCGCCGCCTGGACCTGCATGGCACTGCTGCTCACCGGCCCGGCCTACGGCTACGACGCCCGGGCCGTCGGGCTGCTGGCCCTGGTGAACGCCGCCACCATGCTGGCCACCCCGCTCGCCGGTCGACTCACCGACCGTCACGGTCCCGACCTCGCCAACCTGGTGTGCGCGGCCGCCGTCGTCGCCGCCTCCGCCCTGCTGGCCGCGGGCGCCGGCGGCCACCTGGCGTGGCTGGTCGCCGGGACCCTGGTGCTCGACGTGGCCATGCAGTCCGGCATGGTCGCCAACCAGGTCCGCGTCTACGCGATCAGCGACACCGCCCGCAGCCGCCGCAACACCGCCTACATGACCTGCGCGTACATCGGCGGCGCCGTGGGCTCGTGGCTCGGGCTGCGGTGCTATCCGCTGCTTGGCTGGCCCGGCGTCTGCGCCCTCGTCGGGGTGCTGGCACTGATTCCGCTGACTCACGTGGCCCTCACCAGATCGCGGCGGATGGCCAGGCGGTGCGCCGCCACCCACCCCGAGACACCCCGGAACTCGACCAGCCGATGACCGGTCCACTGACACCTCGCACGCAGCGGACGGCCGCCTCCGCCGGGACGCACGCTCGGGTTCAGCCAAGGAAGCGGGTCCACCTGCGTGCCAGGATCGTCGTCATGGACGAGAAGACCGAGGGGCAGTTGCGTGTCATCCGCAAGGTCGTAGCGGCCCTCCAGGTGGCCGATGTCTCGGCATGGCTGTTCGGCGGTTGGGGACTCGACGCGAGGATCGGCCGGATCACGCGCGAGCACGGCGACGTGGAATTCTGGGTCGAGCGCATTCACGCCGAGCAGTCGAAGGCGCTTCTGTTGGCAGCCGGCGCCACGGCGTTGCCGACCCAACCGCCGGAGGAGTCCTGCGAGTACGTGTGGGACGGCGTCCCGTTCAGCACCGCCTACTTCGATCGGCGGGCGGACGGATCGTTCAGCCAGCCCCTCGGGCGGTTCTCCGACTGGCTGTTCCCGCCAGGATCCTTCGACGAGCAGCCTGTGACACTCGACGGCACGCCGGTCCTCGCCATGAGCGTCTCCGGCATGCTCGCCATGAAGGAACAGTTCCCCGCGTTGCGCAACGGCCGGCCGTGGCGGCAGAAGGACATCATCGACATGGCGAGGCTCCGGCAACTGCCACCATGACGGCGAGCCGCCCTCTTACGCTTCGCACCAATCAGACTGCGGCAGATCCGGTAACTGAGGTCAAGGTCCACCGGTCATATTTCGATGCGGCGCAGCCACCAGTGCAGATCCTGCCGGAGCAACGGGTTGTTGACCGTGCGCGCTTGATAGCGGTCGTCGCAGGGACGAAGCGCGGCGCGCAACTCACGGCGCGCCTTGCGGCGAAGCGCCCATGCCGCATGCTCGAGCAGCGTGCGCACGTGACAGTCGACGCGCCAGTCCTCCGGAACTATGTCATGGGCGGGCTCGACTCCTCGGCCACGGTGGGAGTGAGACCAGCGGCGAAACGCATGCGCCACCTCCCCGGGAGGCAACCCGGCAACCCGCTCGAACTCAGCGATCTGGCGGTTGGCCGACGCTGACAACCCACGGATCACCGGCGATCGACCGCATTGGCGTCGCCGCGGTAGCAGAGACCTGATCTCGCCCGGAGACCGGCGAGGCATGACCACTTCCAGTGTTCTTCGTGAAGGCGACGATCATACGACAGTCGTCGCCGCCGGATTCCCTGCCCAATCGACTCTGCTCGGCGGAGTCGCTCGCTCTAGCCCGTCGCTCGCTGTTATGTGCCGGAGGCCATGTAGGCGGCGAGGATGTAGTTGGGGTGCCGGTCAAGGTTCTTGCGGGCCCGGCCGTAGCGCATGGTGGTCTTGGGGTCGGCGTGCCGGGCGGCGATCTGGACGTCGCGGAGGCTGACGCCGGCGTCGAGCATGGTGGTCACGAACGTGTGGCGCAGCATGTGCGGGTGCATCCTCGGCATCCGGATCCCGGCGGTGGCGGCGAGGAGTTCGAGCCTGCGGGTCGCGGCGTGCCGGTCCACCCGGGACGGCCGCCTCAGGGTGTGGTTCGGTGTGTTGACTGCCTCGTAGAACGCCAGCGGAGGCACATGAACGTGAGTGAGCCGTTTGCCAACGGGCGGCGAGCTTTGCGCTCGCGTTACGGCCCGTTATGTATTTCATATGGAACACCTGTGGTTCGACCTCGGTGGCTGTGCCGGCGGCACTCAGCTGGAGATCCAACTGCGCGGCTCGTCCGCGCGGGTCTGTCTCATGGACACGAGCGAGTACCAGGCGTACCTCGACGGCGACGAGTACGAGTACCACGGTGGCTTCTTCGACTTCACCCCGATCGTCCTCGAGGTGCCGCATGACGACGACTGGTATTTGGTAGTCGATAGCTACCACGGACGCATCAAGGTCAAATATGAGGAGATTTTCGAGTGATGTCATCGCTGCTGTGCCGGCGCTGACGAGAGAGGATCGCGGCGTTCCCGCACGTCCTGGCCGGCCGGAACTCGGGTCCCGGCCCCGGCAGCGCCCGGTCCCTGCGAGTACCCGGGACTCGAGTGGCGGAGGGCTGGTTTGATGGGTCGATGAGTGGTTTCGAGATGACGTTGCTTGTCATCGCCAGTATCGGATCGGTCGCCGCGGCATCCGGGGCCTGGCTCCAGGAGCGGCGCAGCTCGGCAGCCCAGCTGGCGGCCGTACGGCGCAAGCTTGATCTGGTGATGGACCACCTCGGTATCGCCGCGCCGGAAGAATCCGAGGTGATCCACCACGTGGAGAACGGGCGGACGATCGAGGCCGTCCGCGCCTACCGCAAGCAGACCGGCTCGACCCTGCTCGAGGCGAAGCAAGCGGTGGACCGCATCGCTGCCGGCCGCGGCCTCACCGGGCGGTGACGCAGGGAGGGAGCCGTCGGCGCTTTTACGGCCATAGCGGTTCACGCCGCTCATTGTCGGCGACAGATGAGGGCAATCGATCTTGAGCCACTTGCCGGTCCGGCGGATGGCCAATAGACGTCCTTCGCCGACCTACAGCATCGTCGCCGCCTGCCAGGTGGGCAAAGTTGATCACGACAGCGAGGACTCACACAGCGACTCCGGCGTTCCAAACAGCTAAACGCTCGGATACTGCTTCGCCAACGAGCGACCGTAGTTCTACCCTTGTCCAGGTGAACGCATCAGAGGTGCTGATCGCCTTCCCTTGCGCTCTCCTTCGGCGGTCTGCCGCTACCCCTTTCCGCCGTCGACGGCGAGATCGTCGCCGCTGAATACGGCACAGTCCAGGATGTCGGCCAGGACTGTCCGCTGAACGGGTGTCAGGGCGTTCACGAAGACCGCGACGTCGACGTCCCCTATGCGGCAGGCATCGGCGATCTCCCGGACCTTGCCATGTGTCAGCAGCGTCCGGCGAGAGAAGGGCCGCGACATCCGGGCGGCCCCGCCGGGACGTTGTTTCCACCGGTCGGAGGCACCGCGGCGTTGAACGTATCGACCCACCACCCGACCACCGCGCGCCTCGACTACGGCCGCGAGCTCGTCGAGCCGGGCCTCAAAACTTCTCTCCTTGGCCGAGAACAGACCGACGACTACGACATCAGCGCCGTTGAGCGGGTCATCAAGGCTCCGGTACTGCTTCACGCTGACATGATGGCCTCCGCCACAACCCCGGAGCCACCGCTTTCTGGACCGTTGCCGCCAGAGCGCTTCGCCAGGGGACAGGTGGCAAAAGGCTCATTCTTAATATTTTGCTGCGGGGGCGACGCACTCATCTCGGCACGAGCATGCGCCGAGCCAACCAGGCTGGCATCACAGGGTGTGGCGGCGCCCGCCGGCTCGCCGCGCACGCTCGGCGGCGGGACCCGGATGGCCGGGTGATGACCGAAGATGGATACATGCTCGGTGACCGGTGGGACGTGACGAACGACGAGATGCTCCGTTCCTATCCGTGCGATGACTTCGTCGACTCACCCGCCCTCCAGGCGTGGCGAGGAGTGCGCGTCGAGGCGCCTGCCGCGGCGGTGTGGCCCTGGATTGTCCAGGTCAGAGTCGCACCGTATGCGTATGACTGGATCGACAACCTGGGTCGACGCTCGCCTCGACAATTGCTGCGCCTCCCGCCGCCTGAGGTTGGAGAGGCGTTCACTACGGCGGGCGGGCGGAAGCTGGGCAGGATCGTTTCGGTCGACCTTGAGAAACAGCTCACCGGGCGCATCATGGGTGGATTCATGTCGTACGTGCTGGTGCCGCAGGACCGCAACACCACACGGCTGTTACTCAAGGTAGTCATGCAGACGAACCGCTGGGCCGCCGTCGGACTGTCGGTGGGTGACCTGGTCATGGCGCGACGGCAGTTGCTCAATCTGAAGCAGCTCGCCGAAGCGTCAACACCTGGGTCCGGCTATGGGATGAGATCAGACATGCACTCATCGTTAGGGCGTACGGTGGCCGCCGACGCCAGCTTGCGTCACATTGTGTGACAGCTCTCTGCCGTCCACCGCGCGCACTCAGCGGCAGATCCGGATAAGTGATCTTGGCGTTGTGAACGACTCGGCGGATGATCCTAGATGACAGCCGGATTTACACTCGTCCGAGCGAATGGATGCACAGTCCAGCGAGTGAATCGGCGGATCATGGATGGCTGTCTCTCGGTACGAGGGCCCGAGCTTGCGGGCCCTCTCTTGGCGTGCGGTCGCAGCGGGGTTGGTGGTCGTCGCGGCGGGAACCGTTGGCCTCGTTTTCTGGCTCCTTGATGTGGCAGGCGACGATCCAGCTCGACGCCTTGACGCGATCAGAACGGCCTTCACCGCCGGCCTGACAACAGGCGGAACGTTGGCGTTGCTGCTAACGGCGCGCCGGCAATGGTTGCAGGAGCGCACACAAATCCACTCGGAGCATGTCGCAGAGGACAACGCGGAGCGGGCCGAGCGAATCGCGGCCGCGAATTTGCACGATGCGAATGAAAGGCGGACAACCGAGCTCTACATAAAGGCGGCTGATCAACTCGGCTCAGTCAAGGCGCCGGTGCGGCTGGCGGGGCTATACGCATTGGAACGCCTCGGGCAGGAAGATCCGAGGCAGCGACAGATGGTCGCAAAGATCGTCTGCTCGTATCTCCGCATGCCGCCGAGCGCCTTCGCGTCTCGGCCAATCAGTTCATCCGCCTCCGGCGATGACTTGGCGGCATTGCAGGACGGCGAACTGGAAGGCCGCGCCGAGCTGGAGGTACGGAAGGCCGCGCAGGGGCTGCTGACCGAACACCTTTCCCCAGGTAATGCGGAACTGCACTGGCCGGAGGTAGACGCAGTCGACCTTACAGGTGCGCACCTCGAGGACTTCTCGCTGCAACGTGCTTCCCTCAAATCACTCACACTGAACAACGCGACATTCGTCGGCGAGTCCTGGTTCACCGAAATTGCTTGCGACCTGCTCCTCGTTCAAGGAGTCACCGTTCGCGGGCCGATTGACTTCCGAGGAGCCACCTTAAATGGGAATGCATGGTTCGCCGGTTCGAGATTTGAAGCTTCGGTGCGATTTAATACAGACGAATTCTTCGCTGGAACCCACTTTGTTGGATTCGCGTCGTTCCGCGGCTGCGCCTTCGACGGGCGAGCAAATTTCTCGGGAGCGAGATTATCCGGCGGTGCGGACTTCACCGGATCCAGGTTCGAACCCGGATTGGGAGATCCGGGATTCGGAGAGGTGATCGTCGAGAACCCGGTCATGGAGTCGCCGGAGGTCGGCCACGATCGGAGTGTTTGGCCGGAGGGTTGGAGCATGGTTACGGGGGCCAGCGGCTCGGCTCGGCTTCGGCGCCGCCGGAGAAGATCGTCACATCAGACTCTGGAGGGGTAGGCTAATACTCCGGGTAACTGGAAGAACTCTTGTCAATTCACTCACATCGGCAAATGAGTGCACGCGGCCTGATTGCGATCAGAGTTTTCTGCTCGCGTGGGTCTTCGGATCGTGGCGACTTGCCGTACGCGCTGGTGATGGGTCCGCTTGGCGGCTTCGGTGTCGTCTTGGCGGTCACGCCGGCTGGTGGGTGCTTCAGGGGCGGCCGAAGATTGCTGTCAGGGCGGTGGGGAAGAGGTTGCGCCAGTTGACGTAGTCGTGCCAGCCCGGGTATTCGGTGTAGGTGACGGGGTAGCCCTTGGCGCGCAGGGCGTCGCGCAGGTGGCGGCTTGAGGCTATCTGGTTGGGGGCGCCCGGACCGACCGATGTGGTTTCGCGGTCGCCGACGTCGAGGTAGAAGCGGAGGCCGGCGCGGGGGAGGCGGGCGTACTCGCGGGTCAGCCACTCCGGCTCGCCGTGCTCGGGGTGGGGCCACCAGAAGCTGCCCGACTGGCTGATCACGGCGCCGAAGACGTCCGGGGCTCGCAGGGCCACGTGGGCGGCCATGAGGCCGCCGAGGGAGGCGCCCGCGACGGCGATGTCGCGGGGGTACGGGCTGATGCCGTACTGCCGGCGGGCCCAGGGCATGAGCTCGCGGGTGACGAAGCGGGTCGTCTCCTCCGAGTCGGGGGTCAGGTCCTTGTCGCGGGTGTCGTCCGTCCCGTGCAGGAAGATCGTCACCAGGGGCGGGATGCGCCCCGCGGCGATGAGGTTGTCGCAGGTCGCGGGGATGCCCATGACCGTGCGGCCCAGATAGCCGTCGAAGACCACCAGCGCGGGCAGCCCGGCGCGGCGGCCGCCGGCGGGCACGTGGACCGAGACGCGGCGCCCGCTGTCGAGCGTGACCTCCTCGATCGTGCCGGCGGGCACGCCCGGCTGGGGGACGGGCCAGGTTTCCGGCGGCGCCAGGGGCAGGGTCAGCCGGGACACGTACGCGTCCCGGTCGCTCGGGTCGCCGGGATCGGCTGGGAACAGCATCGTGTCCGGGTTCAGCGGGTCGATGTGCGCGGGGCCGACGGCCCGGGTGTCGCGCGGGGGTGAGAAGTCGTCGTCCGGCAGGTGGGACACGAAGTAGATCGATCGCAGGCGCGCGGGCAGCCGGAACGTTCCGTGCCACAGGTCGGTGCCGGGCTCGCGGGTCAGCGGGAAGCGGCTGCCCCAGCCGACCGAGGTGCGCTCGGCCTCGCCACGCCACACGAAGGTGACCTCCACGAGGCCACTGGGGTCCACGTCCGACACCAGGGGGCTTCCGGACACCTGCGCGCGCTGCCAAAGATCCGCCGCCGACACGACGCATAGGATCTCACAGATTCACCCTCTAGGGTGACCCCCTGATTTCGCTGAGTGACCCTTGAGGCTGCGGCCGAGGGCCCGGGCGATCTCCTTGTCGGCGTCCCGCTTGGCGATGGCCTGCCGCTTGTCGTACTCCTTGCGGCCCTTCGCCAGCGCCAGCTCCACCTTGGCCCAGCCCTCGTTGAAGTAGAGCGACAGCGGGACCAGCGCCACCCCGGGCTCGCGCAGCTTGTCGAGGATGCGGTCGATCTCCAGGCGGTGCAGGAGCAGTTTCCGCGTGCGCCGCGGGGCGTGGTTGGTCCACGAGCCGAACCCGTACTCGGCGATGTGCAGGTTGTAGAGCATCAGCTCGCCCTCGTGCTCCTGCGCGAAGGCGTCGACCAGCGAGGCGTAGCCGGCGCGCAGCGACTTGACCTCCGTGCCGGCCAGGACGAGACCGGCCTCGTACGTCTTCAGCACCTCGTAGTCGTGGCGCGCCTTCTTGTTGGACGCGATGACCTTGCGGCCGGTCTCCTTCGGCATGCCGGCGAGCCTATGCCGTGCCGTCCGCCCCGTCGCGTGATTTCCTGGTGGACACGGAAGGGATTTCCTGATGGACGCAGAGGGGTTTCCTGCTGGGACCCGGAAAGGACCGAAAGATGATCTTCATCACCGCCAAGTTCCTCGTCAAGGCGGAGCACGCCGGGCAGTGGCCCGAGATCGCCGGCGAGTTCACCCGCGCGACCCGGGCCGAGCCCGGCTGCCTCTGGTTCGACTGGTCGCGCAGCCTCGACGACCCGGACGAGTACGTGCTGGTCGAGGCCTTCCGCGACGGGGACGCCGGCGCCGCCCACGTCGGCTCGGCGCACTTCAAGCAGGCGCAGCGCGAGCTGCCGCCCTATCTGCGGGCCACGCCGCGGATCATCAGCCAGACCGTCGATCAGGACGACTGGTCCGAGCTGGGCGAGCTCGCCGTCAAGTAGGGACGCAGGCGCAGCCCGGTGATCGCGTGCCCGGTGATCTCGGTGACCTCGGCGGTGTGCCCGTCGAGCACCACCACCTCGCCGGGCGCGGTCGGGATGTGCCCCAGCCGGGCGAGCACCAGGCCCGCGACCGTCGTGTAGTCGCCGTCCTCGAGGTTCTCCACGGCCACGCCGATGTCGGGCAGGTCGTGGATCGGGAAGGTGCCGGGCAGCAGCATGGCGCCGTCCTCCTCGTGCACGACCGACTGCACGTCGCGGTCGGTCTCGTCGTAGATCTCGCCGACGACCTCCTCGACCAGGTCCTCCATGGTGACGATGCCGTCGATGGCCCCGCGCTCGTCGACGACCAGGGCGAACTGCTGGCGCTGGGTGCGCAGCTGCAGCATAGCGTCGGACACCTTGAGCGTCTCGGGCAGAAAGACCGCCGCGAACATGTGCTCCTTGACCGGCCCGGCCGCGCCGATCAGGTCGCGCAGGTGCACCACGCCGAGCACGTCGTCCAGGCCGACCGGCCCGACGACCGGCGCCCGGGAGTGACCGCCCGCGACCAGCTTGGCGAGCGCCTCGGGGGCGGGCAGGTCGGCCGGGAGCACCAGCACGTCGCGGCGCGGGACGAGGATCTCGCGCAGGATGCGGTCGGCGATCTCGAAGGCGCCCGAGATGATCGTGCGCTGCTCGGCGGAGAACTCCTGCTGCGCCTCGACCATGTCGCGGATCTCCTCGGCGCTGACCTCCTCGCGGCCCGCGTCGGGGTTGTTGCCGGTGAGCCGCACGACCAGGTCGGTGGTCCTGCCGAGCAGCCAGTTGACCGGCCGCGCGACCGTCGACAGCAGGTCGAGCGGGCGCGCCACCAGCAGGGCCCAGCCCTCGGCGCGCTGCATGGCGATGCGCTTGGGCGCGAGCTCGCCGACGACCAGCGTGAAGAACGTCAGGACGATCGTGACTGCGACGATCGACACCGGGTCCGCCGCGTCGCCCAGGAAGCCGAGCGGCCCGACCAGCGGCTTGGCCAGCGACACCGCCGCGGAGGCCGACGCCAGGAAGCCGGCGAGCGTGATGCCGATCTGGATCGTGGCGAGGAACCTGTTGGGGTCCCGGGCCAGCTTGGCCAGGGTCCCGCCGGTCCGCGTCTCGCGCTCCAGCCGCTGCAGCTGGCTCTCGCGCAGCGACACCAGGGCCATCTCGCTGCCGGAGAAGACGGCGTTCACCAGCACGAGCACGACGACGAGAACGATCTGCCACCCGTAACCGCCCACGGCGGAATCTCAACTCCTCACGAACCGGGGACCCGAAAGATCCACGGTACCGGCCGGAGCTGAGCCCCGGCTGGCAAGGCCGGGGCTCGGGGCGGCCTCCGCGGGTCAGACCGTGGGAATCCACACCCGCATGGTGGACGGGCCGTCGTTGCCCCACGCGTGGTAGGGCGTCAGGGGCACCAGTTCCGGCTCGGCGTCCGTACCCCCGGGTGCGGTGCCGGGGTAGGGCCAGGGCGCGCCGGTGGTCTCGTGCGCCGCGATCGGCACCAGGACCCGGCCGTCGCGGTCGAGTGGGGCCATGTCCGTACGCACCCGGGCCGTCGCGACGTCGGCGCCGGTGAGGCAGTAGACGAGCGGGCCGCGCTCGACCGCGACGGTGCCCCGCACGGCGTCGATGCGCGGGTCCGCCCAGGTCCAGCGCGCCCGTACGGGCAGGTCGAGCTCCACCGCGTCGCCCGCGACGAAGGCCCGGGTCAACTCGGCGTACCCCGGCTGCACCGCGGCGCCGTCCAGCGTCGCCCCCGACGCCCAGGCGGGTACGCGCACCCGCAGCGTCCACGCCCGCTCGGGCCCGGACAGCACGGTCACCCGCACCCGGCCGTCGGCGGGATACAGCGTCTCCACCCGCAGCTCGACCGGCGAACCGTCGGCGAGGGTCGTGGCGATGCGGCCGGCGGCGTACTGGTGCAGCTGCACGCCGCCCGCGTCGGTGGTGGCCACGTACGCGCCGAGCGAGGCCAGCGTGCGCGCCACGTTGGTCGGGCAGCAGGACACCTCGAACCAGGGCGCGCGCAGGCTCGACGCGGCCCGGGGGCTGGCCCGGTCCGGCTCGGGCACCCGGCCCGGCTCGCGCTGGTGCAGCGTGTTGACGTAGAAGAACGCGCGCCCGTCGGCCGCCGGGGAGGTCGCCACCACGTTGTAGAGCGTGCGCTCCACCGCGTCGGCGTAGCGGGCCTCGCCGGTGGCCAGCAGCAGCCGCTGGTTGAGCATGACCGAGGCGACCCCGGCGCAGGTCTCCGAGTACGCCCGGTCCGGCGGCAGCTCGAAGTCGTCGCCGAAGGCCTCGCCCTCGTGGTGCGAGCCCATGCCGCCGGTCAGGTAGGTGCGTCGTTCCAGGGCCCGGGCGGTCTGGCGGATCGCCGCGTCCAGCAGCTCGGTGTCGCCGGTGTCGACCGCCACGTCGACCGCCCCGGCGGCCAGGTAGAGCGCGCGCACCGCGTGCCCGCGCAGGGCGGAGGCCGTCCGGAAGGGCTCGTCGTCCTGGAAGTAGGCCGCGCCGAACCCGATCGGGCCGAGCCGGCCGTGCCCGCGCCGGTCGAGGAACAGCGCCGCCTGCTCGAGGTATCTGCGCTCGCCGGTGGCGCGGGCCAGCTCGGCCAGGGCCACTTCGATCTCCGGGTGGCCGCAGACGCCGTCGCGGCCACCCGGGCCGAACTCCGCGCACACGTGGTCGGCGGCCCGCAGGGCCACCCGCACGAGCTGGTCGCCGGGGCCCGCGGTGCGCAGCCGGGCGACGCCGGCCTGGATGAGGTGGCCGAAGCAGTAGAGCTCGTGGCCCCACTCGAGGTCGCTGTAGCGTGCGCCCTGCCCGGGCCGGCCGAACATGGTGTTGAGGTAGCCGTCGGGCTCCTGGGCGGCGGCCACGCGCGCGGTGAGCGCCCGCAGCCGCCGCTCGACGTCCTGGCTGCCGCTGCGGGCGACCTCCCAGGACATCGCCTCGAGCAGCTTGTAGATCTCGGAGTCGGCGAACTCGCGGCCGCGCCGGTCGCGGGGGAGCCGGCCCTCGGCGGCGGCGTCGAAGTTGCCGGTCCAGCCCATCCGCTCGGTCCACTGCTCGGCGTGGGCGAGGATCGCGGTCGCGTTGAGGCGCTGGCGGTCGCCCCAGAAGCCGCCGGTGAGCGTGACGTCGCGGACGCCGACCGGGGCCAGGGCGCCGTGGGAGGGGTCGACCGGAAGTCCGGCTGCAGACATGAGGGGTGTCCTTGTCACTTGAGGCTGCCCGCCGTCATGCCCCCGATGACGCGGTTGCTGAGCACGACGTACACGAGGATGGTCGGCAGGATCGACATCACGGTGGCGGCGAAGGCCTGAGGGTAGTTGGCGGCGTACGTGGTGAGGAAGAACCGCACGCCCACCTGGACCGTCTGGGCCTGCTCGTCCTGGGTCAGGACGGTGGCGAAGAGCAGCTCGTTCCAGGTGGTGATGAGCAGGAAGATGGCGGCGGTGACGACGCCGGGCACGGTCAGCGGCGCGACGACCGAGCGGAAGACGCGGTGGAAGGACGCGCCGTCCATCCGGGCCGCCTCGAGGATCTCCTCGGGCGTGGTGTCCATGTAGCCCTTGATGATCAGGAAGCCGGTCGGGAAGAAGATGCCGGCGTAGGTCAGGGCCACGCCCCACACGGAGTTGTAGAGCCGCAGGTCGTTGATGACGTAGAAGATCGGCACCAGCAGCGCGTTGACCGGCAGCAGCAGCCCGAAGACCAGAAAGGCGAGCACGGCCCTGCTGATCCGGAAGCGATACATCAGCGCGTACGCCGCCAGCAGCGACGCCACGATGATCAGCGCCGTGGCGACGACCGCCACGACCACGCTGTTGAGCAGGAACCGGCCCAGCGGATGCGCCTCCCACGCGCCGGTGAAGTTGCCGAGCGAGAAGCTGCCGGGCAGCCCGAACGGGTCGGCGAAGATCTCCTCGCTGGTCTTGAGCGAGGACATCAGCAGCCACAGGAACGGCACGACGGTCAGCACCGAGAAGATGCCGAGGACGGGCCAGCGTACGGATCGGGGCATCACTTCTCCGTCCGGCGCAGCACGGCGAACACGCCCAGCATCAGCACCGCGCCGAGCGCGAGCGTGACGAGCCCGGCGGCCATCGACAGGCCGTACCGGTTGGCGGTCACCATCTGCTGGTAGATGTAGAGCGACAGGGTCATGGAGTGATCGGCCGGCCCGCCGCCGGTCATGATGAACGGGTACTCGAACATCCGCAGCGCGTAGCCGACCACGAAGACGGCCTGCAGCGCGATGGCCCGGCGGATCAGCGGGATCGTGATCGACCAGTCCTGGCGCCACGCGGACGCGCCGTCCAGCTCCGCCGCCTCGAAGAGCTCCCCCGGGATGGTGGAGATCTGGGTCAGGAAGAGCACCATGCCGAAGCCGATGTAGATGACGAACGGCAGCATGGTGGCCCACAGCGCGGTGTGCGGGTCGAACAGCCAGTTGCGCTGCCACGACTCCAGGCCGGCCACGGCGAGCAGCTTGTTGACCAGGCCGAGCGAGACGTGGAAGACGAAGTACCAGAGGAACGCCAGCGCCGTGCTGGAGATGACGTTCGGCAGGAAGAACGCGGTGCGGAAGAACTTCCAGAACCTCGGCTTGCGGTGCAGGACCAGAGCCACGAGTACGCACAGCGGGGTGTGCACGACCAGGCCGATCAGCACCCACCAGATCGTGTTGGTGAAGGCTTCCCGGAACGCGGAGTCGTGGTAGAGCGTCACGAAGTTGTCGAGCCCGATGTACTGCGCCGGGCCGAGCCCCGCCCACTCGGTGAAGCTCATGTACGACGTGAAGATCAGCGGGAAGACCAGGAACAGGGCCACCAGGGCGACGGCGGGCGCCAGGTAGAGGGTGAGCTGCCGGCCCGACGCCAGGGGACGCGGTTTCCGGGGTGCTGTCACTTGTTGGCCGCCTGCAACTGGGCGGCGAAGTCCTGCGGCGACGTGCTGCCCAGCGCCAGCCCCTCGAGCAGCGACGGAAGTTTGGCCTGCGCGGCCGGCTTGATCTCGCGGGCCATCTGGACGACCGAGGTCGGCGCGGCGCCGGACAGCTCGATGACCTGCCGCATCTGGGTGTTGGCGGCGGCCTTCTGGGTGTCGCTCAGGGTGGTCTTGACGGCGAGCGGGTACTCGCCCTGCACCGACATGGTGGCGGCGTTCTCGTTGGCGGTCAGGAACTTCAGCCACGCGGCCACCGCGTCGGCCTTGCCCTGGTCGGACTGCTTGGCGGCGCCCCACACGTTCAGTGAGTCGGTGACCACGTCGCCGGTGCCCGGCGGGACCGCCACGGCCACGTCGTCGGGGTTGGCGACGTCCTTGCGGATGCTGCTGATCAGCCACGGCCCGTCGATGACCATGGCGGCCTGCCCGGAGAGGAAGTTGCGCGACGCGACGGCGTAGTTGGAGCCGACGGCGTCCTTGGTGGAGTCGCCGAACAGCTTCTTCATCTGCTCGGCCGCGGAGACGATGGCGGGGGAGTCGAGCGGCTTGCCGGGCCCGTAGACGTCCGCGCCGCCGTTGGCGACCGCCAGGTAGCTGAAGGCGTTCATGGCGTACCAGGCGTCGTCGCTGGTCTGCAGCGCGAGCGGCGCCACGCCGGCGGCCTTGAGCTTGCCGGCCGCGGCGTCGAACTCGGCCCAGGTCGTCGGGAAGGCGGTGATCCCGGCCTTGGCGAACAGGTCCTTGTGGTAGTAGACGAGGGCGGGCGCCTGGTCGCCGGGGATGCCGGTGACCTGGCCGTTCTGCGTGACGGCCGCGAGGTTCTCGGCGCGGAAGCGGGCCTTCCACTCCGGGTCGGCGTTCAGGTACGGCGTCCAGTCCATGAGCTTGCCGGACTGCTCGCGCGACAGGTCGTTGGGGTTGTAGTTGTAGAGGAACACGTCGGGCGTGTTGCCGGCCGAGATCATCGACTTGATCTTCGACTGCATCGTGGGCCAGTCCGCCTCCGGCTTCGAGACGACCTTGTACTTGCCGCCGTTCTGCTCGTTGAACCGGGTGATCAGCTGGTCGAGCACCTTGCCGCGGGCGACGTCGGAGGTGAAGTTGGACATGACGGTGATCTCGTCGCCGCCGGACCCGCCGGTCTGCGAGGCGATGGATCCGCCGCAGGCGGTGAGCGACAGGGTGGCGGTGACCGCGACGGCGGCCAGGGCCCTACGGGTGAAGGACATGGGAGTTCCCTTTCGCGGAGAGGTAGCGCTGCAGGCCGGAGGTGCCCGCGGTGTAGGGCCAGCCGAGGCCGCCCCAGGTGTCGCCCTTGGCGATCAGGCCGGCGTCGACGCCCTGGTCGCAGAAGGAGATCCCCTCGGGCTGCATGCCGGTGCCGGCGAAGCCGAAGCTCTCGCCCGGGTGGGAGAGGACCTGCTGGCAGCCGTACGCGGCCAGGTCGGCGACGGTCTCGTACAGCGGGTCGCCGGTCAGCCGGCTGATCCGCACGAACGAGTCGAGGAAGAACAGTGAGTAGATGTCGGTGACGCCGGCGCCCCAGGTGGAGTTGATGCCACCCCAGCCGGTGGAGCGCACCCCGGCGGCGGCGACCCGGGTGCCCGGGCGCGGCGGGACGTCCCAGAGCAGGTGCCACGTGACGGCCAGTCGCGCCGCGCGCTCGGCCCCGGTCAGCCATTTCGGGTCGCCCGTGGTCTCGTACAGGGAAAGCAGCGCCGTCATGGCCAGCTCGGCGGCCTCCTTGTCGACGACGTTGGGGTTGTCGAGGGTGCCGCCGCGGTAGTCGTCGCGGGCCACCTGCTCGCGCAGCACGTACTCGCCGGCGCGCTCGGCCGCCTCGATCAGCCGCCGCCGCTGCCGCGGATCGATGTCCCGGGCCAGATCCAGCAGATAAGGCACCGGTACGGCCGTGCTCGCCTTGCCTTCCGCGCCGGCGCCCAGCCATCCGCCGTCGAGCGGCTTGCCGGCCGGGCTGTACGCGCGGTACCAGGAGCCGTCCTCCTCCTGCGCGGCGAGCAGGAAGCCGGCGAAACGCACGCAGGTGTCGAACCATCCGGGGCGCTGCCGGCGGCGGTGGTTGCGCAGCAGGTCACCCGCCGCCTCGGTCATCATCCGCAGGTACGCCCCGGGCTCGCCGGAGCCGCCGAGATAGTGCATGACCGGGCCGTCGGGGTCGCCGCAGCTGAACAGCGGGCGGCCCTTGTCGATCGAGTAGAGGGTGTAGAGGAAGCCCTCGTCCGTGGCCAGCTCGGTGGTGAAGAAGTCGCAGACCCGGTCGGCCCGCTCGACCCACTCGCCGCCGAGCCGCTCGGCCAGGGTGTGCGCCACGTCGAGCTGCCGGCCGGTGAAGCCGTACTCCAGGACGGCGTGCGAGCCGGCCATGCCGTGCTCGGTGAACGAGGCGCCGAAGGCCTTCGCCTCGGCGTCGTAGCCGCGGTCGGGGTCGAAGTTCAGCCGGAACCCGGCCCCTCCCGGCCACTGCGCCCACGTGTGGGTCAGCGACTCCAGGCGCAGCCGGATGCCCTCGTCCAAGGTGAACGGCAACTTGGCCACGCGGGGCGGATTGACCTGCGCGGCGTACGCGTAGGCACCCGCGACCGCGTCGGCGAAGGTGGGCGCCTCCCGCCGCACCAGGTCGTACCGCAGCGTCACGTCGAGACCCTCGGGGCCGACGGGGTGGTACGCCGCGGCGGGAGTGCCTTCGGCGTCGAGCAGGTTCGAGCGGTCCCCTTCGCGGTAGGGCCAGGTGACGACGAGTCGCGGGTGGGTGCCGCCGGCGATGAAGCCGGCCGCGCCGATGTCCGTACGGTGGACGTAGTCGCTGTCGCCCGGCTCGCGCCGCGGGGCGTCGTCGTAGGCGGGCAGGCTGGTCCGCACGAGGGCGGTGGACTGCCCGCCGATCCAGGCCAGCACCAGCGGGTACGCCAGCCGGGCGTCGCTGAACAGATGCGTGGCCGGCTCGGCGTGCTGGGCCGGGCTGTAGACCATCGCGGGAGCGCAGTAACGGACCTGCTCGCCGGCCTCGGGCAGGTCGACCGCGAGTTCGAGCCGGATCGCCGAGCCCTCCGGGCCGCTCGCCCGCACGCGGCGGGTCAGGTGGACGACGCCGGCGCCGGCCTCGTACCGGTCCTCGACCGCGACCGTGAGACCGTCGCGCTCCCACTCGCGGGTGCCGACCCAGCCGGGGCCGTCCGCGACGACGGCGGCGTAGCCGAACTCGTCGGTGCCGCCGCCCACATAGGAGCACCGGACCGGGGCGCCCACCGTCGCCCCACCGAGCGACGGCAGCTGCCCGCCCGCGCCGGGCTCGAAACTGATTCGCACGCCAACTCCCATCGATGACCGCTGGTGAAAGCGGGTTTGGGGCCGGTTCTCGGGCTGTTGCCGAAAGCTGCCGAAAACGATTTCGGCGAAGTTAACAATCGTGCCCGCGGGCCGTCAAGGGCTACGATGCAGACGACCCCGAAACGGTGATCATGAAGGGAGGGCCGGGATGACCGAGGCCGTGCGCGCCCCCGACCGCCCCCGCGGCCCGACGCTCAAGGACGTGGCCCGCCTCGCCGGCGTCTCGGTCGCGACGGCGTCGAAAGCGCTCAACGGCCGCAGCGAGGTGCACCCCGACACCCGGCAGCGCGTGATCGAGGTGGCGGCCCGCATCTCCTTCACCCCGAACACGGTCGCCCGCAGCCTGCTGGCCGGGCAGACCGGCACGGTCGGGCTGCTCACCAACGACCTCGAGGGCCGCTTCAGCCTGCCGATCCTCATGGGCGCCGAGGACGCGTTCGGCACCGGCAAGGTGTCGGTGCTGCTCTGCGACGCCCGCGGCGACGCCATCCGCGAGCGCCACCACCTGCAGGCGCTGCTCGGCCGCCGGGTCGACGGGCTCATCGTGGTCGGCAGCAGCACCGATCCGCGCCCGTCGCTGGGCCAGGAGCTGCCCGTCCCGGTCATCTACGCGTACGCCGCCTCGGCCGACCCCGGCGACGCGTCGCTGGTGCCCGACAACGTCGGCGGCGGCCGCCTGGTCGTCGAGCACCTCGTGGCCACGGGCCGCCGCCGCATCGCCCACATCTCCGGCGACAGCGGCTACCTGGCCGCCCGCGAGCGCGCCGAGGGCGTGACGCGGGCGCTGGCCGACGCCGGCCTGCCACTCGCCGGTGACCAGGTGTTCTACGGCAACTGGACCGAGGCGTGGGGCCGCACGGCCGCCCAGGCCCTGCTCGCCCAGCACCCCGGCGTCGACGCCGTCGTGTGCGGCAGCGACCAGGTCGCGCGCGGCGTCCTCGAGGTGCTGCGTGAGCGTGGCGTGGCCGTGCCCGGCCAGGTGGCGGTCACCGGCTTCGACAACTGGGAGATCCTGTCGGCCGACTCGCGCCCGCCGCTGACCACCGTCGACATGGGGCTCGAAGCCCTCGGCCGGCGCGCCGCCGAGCGGCTCTTCGCGGCGATGGAGGGCCGGCCGGCCACGGGCGAGGAGCGCCTGCCCTGCCGCCTGGTCGTGCGCGGCTCCACCTGAGCGGCTCGCGCCGGCCGCGCGTCCCCGGGCCCGGGCGCGGGGGCGTTAGGGTGCCGGTCATGTATCGCTGCAATGAGCCGGGGGCGACTCCGACGGCGGATGCGTGGCGGGACGCCTTCATCGACCTGCACGGCAGGAGCGCGGTCACGGTGACGGAGACCGGGCCCTGGGCGGGGCGGCTGGAGTGGCAGCAGTCGCGGGCGTACGGGATCGCGTTGTGCGGCAACGTCCACGAGGAGTTCGTGCGGGAGCGGCGGCACATCCGGGCGGATCCGCGCGGGACGTTCGAGCTGCTCGTGCCGACGGCCGGCAGGGCGCGGGTGGAGCAGGGCGGCGCGGCGGGCGAGATCGGGGCGGGGACCTTGACGCTGTGCGACGTGGACCGGCCGTTCCGGTTCACGCACGCGGAGGACTTCCTGTCGGTGGGGATGATCGTGCCGGGCGAGGCGATCCGTCGGCGGCATCCGGCGGCCGCCCGGGAGTCGTCGACCTTCGACGGCACGGCGGGTGTGGGCCGGCTGATCCGGCAGTCGGTGCTGACGTTGCAGGAGGAGCGGGACAGGCTGTCCGAGGCGACCTTCGATCTGGCCTGTGACCAGCTGCTCGACCTGGTGTGCCTGGCCGTCGACGGGGGCGGGGACTCGGCTCCGGCGGATCGGCGGCAGGAGGTCGAGGCGCAGGTGCGGCGCTATGTCCGCCGGCATGCCGCCGATCCCGGGCTGTCGGTGACCGGCATCGCCCGCGCGCTGGGGTGGTCGGCGCGGTACCTGCAGGACGTGCTGCAGGCCGCGGGCACCACGTCCCGCGACCTGATCCGCACGGAGCGGCTGCGCCTGGCTCGCGCCCGGCTGGCCGCCCCCGGCTGGCGCGACCGGTCGATCGCCCAGATCGCGTACGCCTCCGGCTTCGCCAGCCACGCCTCCTTCGCCACCGCCTACCGGCGCGAGTTCGGCGTCACGCCGCGCGAGACCCGCGGCTAAGCCATCGCCCCTCCGTCGATGCGCAGGGTCGTGCCGGTGATGTAGCCCGCGTCGGGGCCGGCGAGGAACGCGACGACGGCGCCGACCTCGTCCGCGGTCGCGTACCGGCGCAGCGGAATCATCTGCAGGAAGGCGCGGCCCATCTCGGAGTCGGCGGGCACGGCCATGTCGGTGTCGATCACGCCGCACTCGATGACGTTGACGGTGATCCGGCGCGGGGCGAGATCCTGGGCCCAGGCCCGGGCGTACGCGCTGACGGCCGCCTTGGTCGCCGCGTAGTCCGCCACACCCGGGGTGCCGGCGCGGCTGCCCAGCGCGGAGGAGAGGTTGATGACGCGCCCGCCGTCGCTCAGGTGCGGCAGGGCGGCGTACGTGGTGTCGGCCAGGCCGTTGACGTTGATCGTCGCCTGCAGGTCGCGGTCGCCGGGCGACAGGGCGCCGGCGCGGAACACCCCGGCGCTGTTGACCAGGACGTCGATGCGGCCGAACCGGGCGGCCACGCCGTCGACCGTGGCCGTCACCTGGTCCCGGTCGGCCTGGTCGGCCCGGACGGCCTCGGCGCGGACGCCCGCGGAGCGCAGCTCCTCGGCGACGGCCTCGGCCTTGGCGGCCTGCTCGACATAGGTGAGGACGACGTCCGCGCCCAGCCGGGCCAGCCGGCGGGCCGTCGCGGCGCCGATGCCGCGGCTGCCGCCGGTCACCAGCGCGACCTTGCCGGACAGAACCTGCTCGTTCATGGTGTTTCCTTCCGATCCTCGGTGGGGTGGCGCGGTCCACTCTGGCCGCCGGGGAACGGAAGATCTTTCGCTGCGGCGCGCGGCTCTTGCGCCGGGGCGCACGGCTGGGCGCGCGGCGCTCAGAGGCGGGTGCCGCGAATGGAGGCGTCGAGGACGGTGGCGGTGTGGGCGAGGGGCAGCTCGTGGCCCAGCCGGCGGGCCGCGGCGGCGATCTGCATCAGGCACCCGGGGTTGGCGGTGACCAGCAGGTCGGCGCCGGTGGCCAGCACGGTGCGGGCCTTGCGGTCGCCGAGCTCGGTGGCGGGCCGGGGGTTCAGGATGTTCCAGATGCCGGCCGAGCCGCAGCAGATCTCCGGGTCGGCGATCTCGCGGACGGTCAGCTCGGGGATCGCGGCCAGCAGCCGGCGGGGCTGGGCGCGGATGCCCTGGGCGTGGGCGAGATGACAGGCGTCGTGATAGGCCACGGTCAGCGGCAGCGGATGCCGCGGGGCGACCGGGCCCAGCTCGTTCAGGAACTCGGACAGGTCGCGGACCCGGCCGGTGAAGGCGGACGCGTCGGGCAGCAGCGACTCGTAGTCCTTCATCGCGGAGCCGCAGCCGGCCGCGTTGGCGATGACAGCGTCGACACCGGCGCGGGCGAAGGTGTCGACGGTGCGGCGGGCGAAGGTGCGGGCCTCGTCCGTACGCCCGTTGTGGACGCTGAGCGCCCCGCAGCAGCCCTGGCCGGGCGGCACGACCACGTCGCAGCCCTCGGCGGCGAGCACCCGGATCGTGGCGGCGTTGACCTCGGGGAAGAAGGCGCTCTGCACGCAGCCGGTGAGGACGCCGACCACCGCGCGGCGCGGGCCGCGGGCGGGGATCAGCGTCGGCGGCGGTGGGATCCGGCGCGGCGCCGGGGCCAGCGACTGCAGGGTGGCGAGCAGGCCGGGCAGGTGGGGGCCGAGGCGGCGGGCGAGACCTGTGCCGTGCCACGCGCGCAGGGGGCCGCGCAGGGCCTTCAACCGCCGGGGGTACGGAAACAGGGCGAAGATGGCGGCCCGCAGCGCGCGCTGGGCCGGGGTGCGCGGGGCCTCCTGCTCGACGTGGGCGCGGGTCTGCTCGATGAGCTTGTCGTACTGGACGCCGGACGGGCACGCGGTGACGCACGACATGCAGCCGAGACATTGGTCGAAGTGCTGGACCATCGAGGGGCTCAGGGGTTCGCCCTCGAGGTGGGCGCGCATGAGGTGGATCCGGCCGCGGGGGCTGTCCGCCTCGATACCCCACAGGGTGTACGTGGGGCAGCTGGGCAGGCAGAAGCCGCAGTGCACACAGTCGCCGAGCAGGTCCGGCAGGTCCATCGGATGCCTCCGTCTCAGATGCCGCCCACGAAAACGTCTCAGATGCCGCCCACGAAACGGCCGGGTGCGAAGCGGTGGCCGGGGTCGAAGCGGTCCTTGACGCGCCGCATCAGCGCCAGCCCCGGCACCGGGCCCCACACGTCGATGCGGTCGCGGACCTCGGGCGGCGCGGTCAGCACGACGGCGTGGCCGCCCGCCGCGGTCGCCGCCGCGCGCATCCGGTCCAGCCGGGCCGGGACGTCGTCGGTCAGGCGGGCGTAGAGGACTCCGGCGCCGGCGGATCCGCGGACGCCGGGCTCGGTGAGGGCGGCCACGCGGGACAGGGGTGCGGTCAGCTTCACGCCGGTCTCGCCGGGCTGCCACGGATAGCGGCTCCACCAGGACGGGAGGTCGGCCGACGCGGTGCCGCCGGTGACCTTCTCCAGCTGGGCGGCCCGGTCGTGGACGCCGGTCGCGGTGCCCTCGACGAGCACGGCGACCGTCACGGGACCGTCGCCCGGGCGGTCGAGCTCGACGGCGGAGGGCACGACCTGCTCGGCCCGGATCGCGGCGAGCAGGGCGCCGAGTGCCTCCCGGGACACCTGCGTGGTCACGACCGCGCGCGCCGCGGGGACCGGGTGCAGGCGGAAGACGCACTCGGTGATCAGCCCCAGGGTTCCGTACGAGCCGGTGTAGAGCTTGCCGAGGTCGTAGCCGGCCACGTTCTTCACGACCTTGCCGCCCGAGCGGGTGACCCGGCCGTCGGGCCGCACCACGGTTATGCCGATGAGCAGGTCGCGGGCGGTGCCGTGGAGCAGCCGCCGCGGCCCGCTCGTGCCGAGGGCGACCGTGCCGCCGACCGTCGCGCCCGGCGGCGGATCCAGGGCGAGGTGCTGGGATCCGAAGTCGAGCGTGTCCAGGGCGGTGCCGGCCCGGACGATCGCGATGAGGTCCCCGGCCGCGTGCTCGACGACCCCCGCCAGGCGTGTCGTGTCCACGAGCAGGTCGAGGCGGCGCGGGGGGAGGCCCCAGTCGAGCTTCGTGCCGTTGCCGCGGATGCCGACGGCGAGTCCGGCCCGGGCCGCCTCCGACAGCAGGGCGGCGCATTCGGCCGTCGTCGCGGGCGCGGCGACGTAGCGGGCGGGGATCTCGCCGATGTGGTCCACCGCAGTCGCTGGAGTCCACTCCATTCAGAAGAGTCCGATCGGCGAATCGGCGCCGTGGTGCTTGCGCGGGACCTCGCCGCACAGCCGGGGCTCGGGGAAGATCTTGCCGGGGTTGGCGAGCCCGGCCGGGTCGAAGGCGCACCGCAGCAGCTGCATCGTGTCCAGGTCGTCGGCGGTGAACATGCGCGGCATGTACTTGGCCTTGTCCGTGCCCACCCCGTGCTCGCCGGTGATCGAGCCGCCGTACTCGATGCACAGGTCGATGATCGCCCCGCTGGCCTCCTCGGCGCGTTCCTCCTCGCCGGGCACGGCCGCGTCGAAGAGCACGAGCGGATGCAGGTTGCCGTCGCCGGCGTGGAAGACGTTGGCGACCCGGACCCCGTGATCGGCCGCGATGCCGCCGATGCGTTCCAGCACCTCCGGCAGCGCGGTGCGCGGGATGACGCCGTCCTGCACGATGTAGTCCGGGCTGATCCGGCCGACCGCCGCGAACGCCGACTTGCGTCCCTTCCAGAACAGTGCCCGCTCCGCCTCGTCGGCCGCCACCCGCAGCTCCGTCCCGCCGTGCGCCTCGAACAGGGCGGTGACCTGCGTGAACTGGGCCTCCACCTCGGCCGCCGGCCCGTCCAGCTCGACGATCAGCACGGCCCCGGCGCCGGTCGGGTAGCCGCACGCGACGGCGGCCTCGGCGGCCTCGACGGCCAGCGCGTCCATCATCTCCACGGCGGCGGGGATCACCCCGGCGGCGATCACGGCCGAGGTGGCGGCGCCGGCCGCGGCGGTGGTCCCGAAGGCGGCGAGCAGCGTGCGTACGGCTTGCGGCAGCCGCGTCAGCCGGACGGTGACCCGGGTGGCGATCCCGAGCGTGCCCTCCGCGCCGACGAACGCGCCCAGCAGGTCGTACCCGGGCGGGTCGGGGGCCGGACCGCCCAGCTCGACCACCTCGCCCTCGGGCGTGACGATCTGCGCGCCGAGCACGTGGTGGGTGGTGAAGCCGTACTTGAGGCAGTGCGCGCCGCCGGAGTTCTCCGCGACGTTGCCGCCGATCGAGCACACCTGCTGGCTCGACGGGTCGGGCGCGTAGTAGTAGCCGTGCGCCGCCGCGGCCCGGGTGACGTGCTGGTTGATGACGCCCGGCTCGACGACGGCGCGCTCGTCGGCGGCGTCGATCGCGAGGATCCGGCGCATCCGCGCGGTCACGATCAGCACGCCGTCGGCGCGGGGGAGGGCACCGCCGGACAGCCCGGTGCCGCTGCCGCGGGCCACGAAGGGTACGCCCGCCGCGGCGCACTCCCGCACGACGCGCGCGCACTCGGCGGTGTCGGCGGGCAGGACCACGACGCCGGGGACGACGCGGTGGTTGGCGAGGCCGTCGCACTCGTACGTCCGCAGCTCCTGCCGGTCGGTGATGACCCGGTCATCGCCCAGGGCGGCCCGCAGCGTGGCGGCGAGCGTCCCCAACGTCGACATAGCTCAAAGTAACCCGGACGAAGCCTTCCGTCGATATCGCAATCTGTTCTTAATCTACGACGGTCGATGGTCACGTACTCTCTGCGCGTCTGGGGAGATCCTCCAGCCGCCGTTCAGGAGGTTTGCGTGCCGATACGCAGACGGGTCGCCGTCGCCGGAATCCTCGCCGCCACCACGATGATCGCCACCGCGCCGCTGGGCGCGAGCGCCGCACCGCCCTCCCCCTCGCCCTCCCCTCTCGTGGGCGATCACGAGGGCCACGAATACGACTTCGTCGACAACCGCGGCGCTGCAGCTCCCAGCGCCGCGCAGCGCGCCCGGCTTTCCGGGACCAGCCAGGTCACCCGCTGGAACAACCTCGGCACGCCCGCCTCCGTGACCCCCGTCAAGGGCGCGCTCGCCCAGGGGCTCAAGGGCGACGCCGCCGCGGTCGCGCGCGCCTATCTCAAGGGCAACACCGCCCTGTTCGCGCTCACCTCGACCGCGGTCGACCAGCTCGAGACGGTCACCACCACCCCGATCGGCGACGGCGCGGTCGTGCTGCTGCGCCAGAAGTTCGGAGACCTGCCGGCCGCGCACGACGGCCTGGTCGCCGTCGCGGTCAAGGGCGGCGAGGTGCTCCGGGTGACATCGTCACTCAGCCCGCGCACCGAGGCGCCCGCCGCGGCGACGCTGAGCACCTCGGAAGCCCTCGACGGGGCGCTCGCCGACGCGGGCATCGCGAAGGCGGACCTGGCC
This sequence comes from Actinoplanes oryzae, assembly GCF_030757795.1. Lineage (GTDB taxonomy): Bacteria > Actinomycetota > Actinomycetes > Mycobacteriales > Micromonosporaceae > Actinoplanes. The sequence continues at coordinate 59,432 of NZ_JAUQWH010000014.1, read as the reverse complement.
GACCAGCGGGTGAAGCTGGTGGCCGTGCCGATGCCGGGCGCCGCGCCCCGGGCGGCGTACCAGGTCGTCATGATCTCCGATGACAGCGATCACCCGCTGAGCTACACCACGTACGTCGACGCGATCGACGGCAAGGTGCTGCTGCGGGAGAACCTGGTCAACTTCGCCGAGGACGACCCGCACTGGCAGGTCTTCCCGGCCACCCCGAACGCCGCCGGCACCGACACCCGCCAGACCTGGTGCGTGACGTCGGCGAACTGCTCGCGCAAGGTGCTCGACCCGGCGACCGGCAACGCGTGGGACGTCGACGCCACCACGGGACAGCCGACCTTCACCACGACGGGCAACTCCGCCGAGTCGGTGCGGCTGTGGGGCGACGGGTCGCCCGCGACGCCGGCCGCCACCAAGCCCGACCGGTACTACACGTACTCGTTCACCAACCAGTGGGCCACCAGCAAGTGCGACCCGGCGACGCTGAGCTCGCCGCAGCAGGCCGACGTCGACGCGGCCACGGCGAACCTGTTCGCCATGCACAACCGGATGCACGACTGGTCGTACGGGCTGGGCTTCACCGAGGCCACGTGGAACCTGCAGAAGGTCAACACGCTGCCGTACGGCAAGGGCGGTGACCCGGAGCGCGGCAACGCGCAGCAGGGCGCGGCCACGGCGACCACGCGCAACAACGCCAACCAGAGCACGCCGCCGGACGGCATGCAGCCGACGACGAACATGTACATGTGGCAGCCCTTCGCCGGCAGCGGCTACCCGCCCTGCGTCGACGGCGACTACGACATGACCGTCATCGGCCACGAGTACACCCACGCGATCAGCAACCGCATGATCGCCGGCCCGGACAGCGGCATCAGCTCCCAGCAGGGCGGCTCGATGGGCGAGAGCTGGTCCGACCTGATGGCCATGGAGTACCTCTACGAGAGCGGCTACACCCCCAAGGGCAACACCGCCTCGGTCACCGGCGCGTACGTGACCGGCGACAACGCCACGGGCATCCGCAACTACGACATGAGCAACAGCCCGCTCAACTACACCGACTTCGGCTACGACCGGGGCGCGGCGGTCCACGCCGACGGCGAGATCTGGAGCGCCACCAACTTCGACGTCCGCCGGGCCTTCCTCGCCCGCTACGGCGCCGGCACGCGGGCCCTCCAGGAGAGCTGCGCTGCCGGTACGACGCCGGCGACGCAGTGCCCCGGCAACCGGCGCTGGGCCCAGCTGGTGTTCGACTCGTTCCTGCTCGCGGCCACCGGCCAGATCAGCATGCTCGACATGCGCGACAACATGCTGACCGCGGACGCGCTGCGCTTCGACGGGGCGAACCAGGACCTGCTGTGGAACGCGTTCGCCGCCCGGGGCATGGGCGCCGGCGCCTCCAGCGGGCCGGCCGACCTCGACCCGGTGGCGAGCTTCGCCTCCCCGTACGTGGAGAACTCCGAGGTCACGTTCAAGGCGCTCGGCGACGCGGCGGGCAAGCCGGTGCGCCTCTACATCGGCGACTACGACTTCGGAGCCACCCCGGTCGCCGACACCGACCCGGCGACCGAGCTGCCGGACACGTTCACGCTGGCGCCGGGCACGTACAAGTTCCTGGCCATCGGCGCGGGCCTGGGCCACAAGCGCATCACCCAGACGATCCACCCGGGCGTCACCACCCAGATCGGCGCGGTCATGGCCACCAACCTGGCCTCGACGTCCGCCGGAGCCACGATCACCGGCGACGGCACCAACCTGGGCCGGCTCGTCGACGACGCCGAGGGCACCGTCTGGACGGCCACCGGCGGCGCGGCCGGGCGTCAGGTCACGGTCGACCTGCCCGGTACGGCCGCCAAGCTGGTCTCGCGCGTCCAGCTCAGCTCGTTCCCGGGCGCCGGGGCGACCACCGCGTCGATGTACAGCACCATGCGCCAGTTCGAGATCCTGACGTGCAACGCGGCGGCGGGCGCGGACTGCGCGTCGGACGCGGGTTACCGGGTGGCGTACACCAGCCCGGCGAACGCGTTCGAGACGAGCACGTTCCGGCCCAAGGTCCCCAACCTGATCATGAAGTCGTTCGCCGTCCGCCCGGCGAACGCCACCCACGTCAAGCTGCGGGTCCTCACCAACCAGTGCACCGGCAACCCGGCGTACGCCGGTGAGCAGGAGAACGACCCCCGCAGCCTGTCCGACTGCGCCACCGGAGCCCCCGCCGCGGCCAACACGGTCGCCTCGGAGTTCCAGGTCTTCACCAACTGACAGCGCACCGCCCCGGCGGCCGTGGCCTCGTGCCGCGGCCGCCGGTCCCCGTGGGGAGGCGCTCAGTCCGAGGTGGCGGCGGTGATGATGCCGACGCTGGTCACCACGGCGCACACGATCAGCAGAACGGTGCAGACCCGGCGGCCCTCGGCGCCGGACCGCTCGGCGCTCGACGGGCCGGCGGGCTGATCGAGAAAGGCGACCACGGCACCCCAGGCCAGGGCCAGGCCGCCGAACAGCAGGCCGTAGGTGTTCACGGGCCCAGCCTGCCGTGCGCGAGCGGACGGCGCCTCCCGTCGGCGATGACATGCCGGTGAACAGTGGTGCGGGCCGCGCCGTGGTCAGCGGCCCTCTTCCTCCAGCTCGATCCGCTCCTTGCGGACCTCGCCGCTGACGGTCTCGTGATCGGTGACCGTGTCCTTGCGCAGCCGCACCCGCTCCACGGGCACCTTGCGCGTGGTGACGACGGGTTCCTCGGCCCACAAGGTCATCCCCGGGTCCTCGTCGTCCGCACCCCGCCCGCCCGGTACGGCGTCCACCGGCCCGCGACTGTCGGCGGGCTCCTGCTCCAGGCGGACCTCTTCGCGCGTGACGGGGACGTCGACCTGCCGCTGCTCGGTGACCACGTACTTGCGGAGCCGGGCCTTGCCGGTCACTTCGGTGCGCGTATGGGGGACAAGCCGTTCCTCGGACCGGGTCATCGCGTCATCGGAACCCCGCTCGTCGCCCTCCGGCGGCGCCTCCGCGTCGTGCGCCGTGCCGTAGTAGCGGTAGAGCTCGTCCTCGTCGGCGGGGCTCAGCTCGCCGTCCTGGTCGATGCGCGGTGCGTGCTTGACCCGGCTCTTGGCGAAGGGCACTTCCAGCCGCCCGTCGGTGAGGGTGGCGTCCTGCAGCGGCACGAAGGACTCCTTCTTGCCGAACAGGCCGGTGCGGACGGCCAGCCAGGCGGGCAGTCCGGTGTCGTTGTCGAGGTACACCTGCCCGGCCGAGCCGATCTTGTCGCCGTCGGTGCTGTAGACGTCGGCGCCGTACAGGCCGCGGACGGCGTCCCGGGTGATCATCGAAGTCCTCCCTCTCAGCGGCCGAGCCCGGCCTCGTCGACCCGGCGGTGGTAGCGCATCCCCGCGACCCCGCCCAGGACGGCCCCGACCAGGGCGGCGACCACGGCGATGACGATCGCGACGATGCTGCCGGTGGTGACGTCGCCGCCGATCGGCAGGCGCGGGAAGCCGCCGATCCGGTCGAGCAGGTCGTACTTGTCACCGAGCGCGGCGCCCGCGCCCGCCACGGCGACGGCGATGACCACGGCCCAGATCCAGACGGCGACGCCCTGCTTGACGCCGCTGAAGCGGGCCATGCGCCCGGCGACGTAACCCCCGCAGAAGTACGCGACCAACAGGACCGCCAGCAGCGTGAGCCCGCCGGCGAGCCCGATGGTCGCGGCCTCGTCCCGCGCCTCGTCCGCATCGGTGCCGGTGGCGATGCCCACGGTGACGCCGGCGGCCACGAGCAGGGCGGTGAGCAGCACGGCGGTGCCGGTGGCGGTCAGCCAGCCGAAGAACGCCGACCCCCACTTGATGCCGCCGTAACGCTCCTTCTCCCGCGCCAGCACGGCCCGCCGGTCGGTGGGATCGACGGTCGCGCCGTGCCGCTGACCAGGCAGGTCGGCCGCCCGCGCCCCGGTGTCCTCCGAGCCCGCCGCCCGTGCTCCGGTGGGTGCGGGGCTCCCGCGGTCTGGGGAAGTGCTCATGACGGCCTCCGCCTCGGTCGCGGCCACAACCTCGGCCGTGTACCTGGCGGGTGCCCGGCCTCGGAGGGCGTAAACGGGTCGCCACGGTCTTTGGGGTGGCCGGGCCTGCATACTGTGGACGTCCGTGGGGAGTCGGATGCGGGTCTCGGTCGTGATCCCGGTGTTCAACGAGGCCGGGATGATCGGCCCCTGCCTGGACGCGCTGCTCCGGCAGACCGTCGCACCCGACGAGCTCGTGGTGGTGGACAACAACTCGACCGACGCGACGGTGGCCGCGCTCGCGCCCTACGGGGACCAGGTGCGGCTGGTGCGCGAGCCGCGGCAGGGCGTGCAGCACGCCCGCACGGCCGGCTTCGACGCGGCGACCGGCGACGTGCTGGGACGCATCGACGCCGACACCCGGGTCGGCCCGCGCTGGGTCGAAGGCCTGCACACCGTCTTCGCCGACCCCGCGATCGGCGCCGCCACCGGACCGGTCAGCTACTACGACATGCGCCTGCCCCGGCTGGTCGGCGCGGGCGACCGCCTGCTCCGCTGGATCTGCGCCCGCACCCCGGACGGGCTCGACTGGCTCTACGGCGCCAACATGGCCGTACGCGCCGGAGCCTGGCGGACCGTGCGGAACGCCGTCTGCCACGACCCGGCGCTGCACGAGGACCTCGACCTCGGCATCCACCTCTACGCCGCCGGCCGGCGCATCGTCTACGCCCCCGAACTGGCGGCCGGGACCTCGGGCCGCCGCATCCAGGTCCGGCGCCGCGACTTCCGCGACTACCTGCTCACCACCGAGCACGGCATCCGTACGCATGACCAGCTCACCGCCCCCTGGGCCGTCCAGCGCGCCTGGCTCAGCTCCCGCCTGATGCTCATGGCCTTCCACCCGCTCCTCCTCCTGCACCGCCTGCACCCCGCCAGCGCGCGCGCCGGCACGGTCCGCGTCCGCCCGATGGACCCCTGAGCCGCCGCCCCTCCGACGGCCGGTCCCGCCTGCTCGGCCGCCCCCGTCGCCCTCGGCCCTTCCCGTCATGCTCGGCCGCCCCGTCGCCCTCGGCGCCGGTAAATCGGTGGACCGGTGTCCGGCGGTGCCGGTACGGTGATCGCCGACCGAGGCCCGGCCCGAGGAGGTGAGCACCGTGAACGATGTAGCGACGTGGGTGCTCCCCACCCCCGCCACGGTCGGGCGTCTGCGCTAGGTGCCGCCCGGGAGCGTCCCTTGGGGATCTCTCGAAAGGTGACACCGATGAACACACTCGTCATCGTGCGAGTCGGCGAGCGGCAGTGGCATGCCCTCGACGACGACCTCGTGGTCGGCCGGGGCGAGGCGTCGCCCCGTCCCGACGGCCGCCTCTTCCTCAGCGTCGACGCCTGGCGCGACCCGGTCTTCGAGCGGCTCGCCGAGGTCATGCTGGCCGCGCTGCCCCGGCCGTTGTACACGGTCGTGGACGAGGCCGACCTCGGCCTGATCGCCCGCTGGCGGCAGGCCGGGCTGACGACCCGGCGCCGGGAGTGGGAGTACGTCATGGCAGCCGGCACGGCCCCCGTCCCGCCGCCACCGGGCGTGACGCTGCTGCCCGCCGGGACCGCCGAGCTGCGGCCGCTGCGCCGCCTCGACCGTGCACTGCACGCCGAGATCGAGTCGTCCGTCGGCTGGGACACGATGCCGGCAGCGGTCCTGTCCCGCCCGCTCGACCCGGCCCGATACGTGGTCGCCGCCGAGTCCGGCGCGTACGTGGGCTTCGCCCGGCTGGTGCCGCTGCCGAGGCAGACCCGGATCGGCCTCCTCGCCGTCCGGGCCGGCCACCGCCGCCGCGGCATCGCCCGGGCGCTGCTGGCAGAGGTGCTGCGCACGACTCGGGAACGCGGGGTCGCGACGGTGTCGGCGGAGGTCCACGAGGCCAACGCCGCCGCGATCGCCCTGGTCGAAGCGGCCGGAGCGCGCCGCCACGGCAGCAACCTCGAGCTGGTGCTCCACTGATGGCCCCGGCGACCGACGGCATCAAGGTCGACGGCACGGTGGTGGAGTGCCTGCGTGACGCCCACTTCCGCGTCGAGCTGACCAACGGCCACGTCGTCCTGGCGCACGTCAGCGGGAAGATCCGCAGGAACTACATCAAGATCCTGCTGTCCGACCGGGTGCTCGTGGAGCTGAGCCAGTACGACCTGACCCGCGGCCGCATCCTCTTCCGCTACCGCAACTAGGCCGCGGCGGCCAGCTCCCGCAGCACGTCGTCGAGCGGCTTCGGCTTCAGATCGAACTCGGCAGCCGTCGATGACCAGTCCAGGACGCTGTCGCGATAGAACAGGTACTGCATCTCCGCCAGCTCGACCATCACCGGGTCCGCCATCGCCGCGTGGAGCTCCAGGGGCGTCATCTCGCGGGCGGCCGGCTGCGAGCTGCCGGACACCGTGGCGAACCGGGTGGCGATCTCGCGGACGGACAGGTCCGAGGTCTGCGGCGTGTGCCAGGCCCGGCCCCACGACCGCTCGGATCGTGCCACCGCGACGAGCGTCCGGGCCACGTCACCCGTGTAGGTCCAGCTGTGTGCCACGTCCAGATCGGCCGGGATCACCACCTCCCGGCCGGTCTGGACCTGGGGACCGATGAACAAGGTGAACGTGGACAGCGCGCCCACGCCGAGGTAGTCAGCCGCCCGGATCTCCGCGAACCGCAACCGGCCCGCCTCGTGCGCGGCGAGGCCGTCGCGGTACATCTGCGCCCGCACGCGGCCCTTCACGGTGGTGGGGCGCAGCGGCAGATCGGCGGTCAGCGGACCGTCGGACGGCCCGTAGGCGTAGGCGTTACCCAGGCTCACATACCCCGCGCCGGTCTGCTCGGCCGCGGTCACCAGGGCGTTCGACAACGCGGGTGCCTCCTCCGGCCATCGGTGGTACGGCGGCATCGCACAGTTGATCAACATGGCGGCGCCCGTGGTCAGGTCGGCGAGCCCGGACGTGACGTCCGCGGCGGTCAGCTCGATCCGGGGGTGCGCCGGCCCGGTGCCTCGTCGCGTGACCACGCGGACGTCGTCCCCGGACTCGGCGAGCAGGAGCGCGGTGGCGGTGCCGGTCGGGCCGGCTCCGACAACAACATGAAATGTCATGCCCTCGACGCTATTGACGATCGGCAAGACTGTGGATGGCTCAGAAGCGGAGAAAGATGTCTTATAGTCTTCCGCTTGGATGTCTTGAGTGACGTGTTGGTGGCCATGCGCACCGGCAGCCCGAAGGCGGCCCGCACCACCAGCCACGCCCCGTGGGGTGTGCGCTTCGCGCAGAGCAGACTGGCGGGCTGCCATGTCGTCCTGCAAGGCAACTGCTGGCTCCTGTCCGACCATGGCGAGCCGCTCCCGCTGGGCGTCGGTGACGTCCTGTTCACCCCGCACGGAGACGACTACGCGCTCGTCGACCAGCCGGGCAGCCCGCTCGTCGACTTCAAGCCGCGGCCCACCGACGCCGCCCCCCTGGACGAGATGCGCATTGACGGTGCCGGCGTGGTTACCGAGCTGCTGTGCGCCTACTACATGTTCGACCCGGCCCGCCCGCACAGGTTGGTGGCCGACCTCCCGTCGATCATCCACCTGCCGGCGCGGACCGGGCAGCACCCGTCGTTACGCAGTGCGGTGGAGCTGCTGGGCAATGAGCTGCTGGACCCGCGCCCCGGCACCGAGGCGGCGCTCCCCGCGCTGATCGACATGCTGCTGTTGTATGTGCTGCGGGCGTGGTTGGCGGAGCAGCCCGGCGACGCGGCCGGCTGGGCCACCGCGATGCGCGACGCCGCCATCGCGACCGCGCTGCGCCAGATGCACCGCGGCCCGGAGAAGCCGTGGACTGTCGAGGACCTCGCGTCGGTCGCGGGCCTGTCTCGCGCGGCATTCGCCAAACGCTTCACCACGGTCGTCGGCCAGCCGCCCCTGGCGTATCTGACCTGGTGGCGGATGACGACTGCCGCCCGCCTCCTCCGCGAGTCCGACGCCTCACTCCGCACGGTCGCCGCCCGCTGCGGCTACGGCTCGGAGTACGCGTTCGCCAAGGCGTTCAAGCGCGCCTACGACGTGGCACCCGGTCAGTACCGCGCCCAGCGCCCGCACTGACTCATCACCTGCCCACATGTCTGCGCCGGCGCAACGCCTCAAACCCGGCCAACGGAAGCGCTCGGATGCTGGGTGGTGTTGGCGTAACGCCTCAAGTCCGGCGTGCGGAGGCGCTCGGATGCTGGGTGGTGCTGGCGTAACGCCTCAAGTCCGGCGTGCGGAAGCGCTCGGGCGCTGAGCGATAACCCCTGAGTCCGCGGCCGTGCTCAGCGCCGGGCGCGGGCGGCTGCTGTGGCGAGCTCGTCGAGGATGGCCACCGTGGCGGCCCAGCCGGCGCGGCCGTGCTCAGCGCTGGGTGCGGGCGGCTGCTGTGGCGAGCTCGTCGAGGATGGCCACCGTGGCGGCCCAGCCGGCGCGGTCGGCGGCGTGGGTGGCGGGGATCGAGCGGACGTCGAAGCGGTTACGAGGGGTCAGCCGGTCCGCCTCGGCGATCATGCGGTCCTGCAGAGCGGGCGGGATGCAGCGGTCGCGGGTGTGGCGGATGTAGGTGCGCGGGATGCGGCCCCACGTGGCGGCGTGGCCGCGCGCCTCGCCGGCGGGCGTCTCGACGGACTCGTCGGGCAGGAAGCCGTTGAGTGTCGCCAGGAACTCCGGCTCGGGCGAGCCGTCCTGCAGCGCCTCGTGCAGCGCTGCGAGCACCGCGGGGTCGGCGGTGCGGAAGTTGCTGCGGACCGCGCCGATGACCGCCGGGTCGGCGACGATCGCTCCGGCGAGCGCTCCGAACATGGTGCCCTCGGCCTCGGGCGTGGTCAGGTAGGCATTCGCCGACGGCAGGTCCACGCAGCAGAACGCCGAGCTGTAGACGACGCGGTCGATCAGGCCGGGGATCTCGTTGCCCACGCGGCTGACCGTGGCGCCGCCCAGGCTTCCGCCCCAGAGCAGCACCGGGCCGTTACGGGCAGCGCGCCGGACCACGGCGACGCACGCCGCGACGGAGTCGTCGAGGGTGACGCGGGCCATCGGGGAGGGCTCGGTGGCCAGGGCGGCCAGATCTTGCGGCGCCTGGTAGGCCCGGCGGAACTGTCCGTCGGCCGCGCCGTGCCCGGGGATCTCCACCCCGGCGACCCGGTGCCCGCGCAGGGCCAGCTCGGCGTCGCCGCCGGCTGCGCCGTTGGCGCCGTTGACCAGCACGATTGTCGTGACCGGGGCGCCCCGGGCGCGGCCGGTGTGGGAGGCGGTGAAGCCGGTGGCCGCCAGCGCGCCGGCCGCGACGGTGCCTTGCAGGACGGTGCGGCGGGTCGTCTGTGTCATGGCGAGCTCCTCGTCGAGACGTCGTGGGTGGTGACTCCATTGACGCTCGCGGGGGCTTCGGCCGACAGCCACCAAAGTAGGTGAGTGGCACCTACTTTGGTGGGTGTCCGACGCCGCCGGGCACGGGAATCATGGACTTCACGCCCACCTGACACGGTGATCGGCACGATGTCGCCTCGTGTCGATCTTCCGATGGCTGACCGCGGCCACCACCCTGACCGTTCTCGCCGGCTGCGCCGCCACCCCGCACGACGCAGCCGCCTGGCAGGCAGGACGGTCCGCCGGGCCGGCGACAGCAGAGAGCCCGTCAGGAGCGGCGGTGCCGGCGAAGGAGGCGGCACCGGCAGGGAAGAACGAGCAGCACCACGGATGGAAGGAGAGTGACGTGCCCACGTTCGGTCCGGCGCCCACGCCAGCGCCGATCAGTCTGCCGCGGGACGGCTCGGTGCCGTACCTGCATCGGATCGAGACCACGCAGAAGGTCGCCTTCCTCACCATCGACGACGGCGTCGTTAAGCATCCCGAGGCCGCGGCCCTCCTGCGCGCGGCGCACGTGCCGGTCACGCTGTTCCTCACCACCGATGCCGTGCGCGACGACCCGGACTACTTCAAGCCGCTCATCGACGCCGGTGCGGTCGTCGAAGCGCACACGATCAGCCATCCGGACCTGCGCGGCAAGCCCTACGCCACGCAGAAGCGCCAGATCTGCGGCTCCGCCGACAAGCTCGCCGCCTGGTATGGGCGGCGTCCGGTGCTGTTCCGCCCGCCGTTCGGCTCGGAGGACGCGACCACGCGCCGGGCGGCCGCGGACTGCGGGATGAAGGCGTCGTTCATGTGGCGCGAGACGGTCGACAAGGGCAAGGTCCGCTATCAGGAGGGCAAGCGGGTGCAGCCCGGCGACATCATCCTGATGCACTTCCGCCCGGCCTTCGTGAAGGACTTCCTCGCCGCGCTGCGCGCCATCCGCAGGGCCGGCCTCACCCCGGCCCTGCTGGAGGACTATGTCCGCTGACGCCGGGGGAGGACAGCCACCGCCGGCCTGCGCCGCGCTGCTACTGCCGGCCTGCGCCGCGCTGCCGCTGCCGGCCTGCGCCGCGCTGCCGCTGCCGGCCTGCGCCGCGCTGCCACTGCCGGCCTGCGCCGCGCTGCCACTGCCGGCCTGCGCCGCGCTGCCACTGCCGGCCTGCGCCGCGCTGCCACTGCCGGCCTGCGCCGCGCTGCCACCGGCGGCCTGCGCCGCGCTGCCACTGCCGGCCCCCACGGCGCCCTGCTACTGCCGTCCCCGGCTTTGTGTCGCGACTCGGGTCACGTCACGGTGGCGGCGGCGGACGCGGGGGCTACGGCTCCTTGCGGGGCACGGGGAGGCGGCGGGTTACGGCACCTCGCACGCATGGGGACGCGGGGGGCTGCGGCTCCTTGCGGCGCACGGGGAGGCGGCGGGTTACGGCACCTCGCGGCGCATGGAGTAGGTGACGCCGTGGAGGCGGTGGGGTTCGTTGATGACGTGGATGGCCGCCCGGTCGTAGGCCTGCCAGCCGGCGGCGCCCGCGCGGTTGAGGTGGCGCAGGTCGTCGAAGCGTTCGTCGGTGCCCCAGCGCAGCACCCCGCCGGGGTGGTGGAAGGTGGCGGTCCAGTCCATGTACCGGTCGGAGCCGAACGTGCCGGCCGCGCGGTACTCCAGGCGTGCGTACTCCCAATTGGTCACAGTGAATGATTATGGCGATGCAGTGGATGCGCGTGCGCCGGGGCTGACCGTTTCGGGGGAGGCAGGATGCAGGCTGCCGCCCCGATGACACATGACGTGCAACCGCGTGCGGGCGACCCGGAGAAGGGCAGCCCGCACGGGATCGCGAAACGGGTTCAGCTCACGCTGACGGCCGACCAGGCGGCCGCGGTGGCCGCGTACTCGGTGCTCGTGGCGCCGTAGAGGTCACGGGCGGCGTTGAGCGTGGCGGTGCGGGCGGCCGCGTACTTGGTGCCGGAGGTCATGTAGGTGGTCAGCGCGCGGTAGAAGATCGCGCCGGCCGCGTCGTTGCCGATGCCGGTCACGGTGCTGCCGTTGCAGGTGGGGCTGTTGTAGGCGACGCCGTTGATCGTGCGGGCGCCGCTGCCGACGGCGAGCAGGAAGAAGGCGTGGTTGCCGACGCCGGAGGAGTAGTGGACGTCGAGGTTGCCGACCGTGCTGCTCCAGCACTTGGCGGAGGCGCCGTCCTTCGACGGGTCGTCCATCCAGCGTAGCGGGGTGTGGTCGAGGGCGATGTTCTCGCCGATCAGGTAGTCGCCGACGTCCTCGCCGTTGTTCGAGTGGAACTCCACGAGGGTGCCGAAGATGTCGCTCATCGACTCGTTGAGGCCGCCGGACTCGCCGCTGTAGACCAGGCCGGCCGTACGGGAGGTCACGCCGTGCGTCATCTCGTGGCCGCCGACGTCGAGCGCGGTGAACGGGCCGTAGTTGCGGCCGTCCCCGTCGCCGTAGAGCATGCAGAAGCAGCTGTCCGACCAGCCCGCGTTGTTGTACGCGTTGCCGTAGTGCACCTTGTTGTAGCTGCCCGCCCCGTCGCCGGCGATGCCCTCGCGGCCGAACTTCTCGAGGTAGTAGTCCCAGGTCTCGGCCACGCTGTACTGCGCGTCGACGGCGACGGTCTGGTCGCTGGTCAGCGCGCCGGTGCCCCAGACGTTGTCGGCGTCGGTGAACAGGGTGCCCTGGCCGATGCGGCGGTTGTTCATGTCGTTGGTGTAGGTGCCGCCGCGTTCGGGGTCCTTCAGCTGGTAGGTGCTGCCCGACAGCGTGGTGTCCAGCGGCACGGTGCCGACGTTGTAGCCGGTGCCGGAGCCCTCGACGGTCTGCACCTCGGACCACTTGTCCACGATCGCGCCGGTGTGCGCGTTCACGAGCACGTGCGTGACCCCGTCGCCGCCGGCCGGGTCCGGCACGGTGACCGTGGTGCGCCACACCAGCACCGGGGTGGCCGGCAGCGCGTCGATCGCCAGCGTCGTGCGGGCGCCCGCGGTGCTCGTACCGCCCAAGGTGTCAGCCGCCGCGGAAGCGGCCTGCGCGGCAGTCAGGGTGGGTGCGGCGGACAGCGCGAGGGCCCGGTCCTGGCTGCGCGTGACGGCCCGCAGGGCCCCCGCGGAGGTCAGGTGGGCGATCACGTCACCGCCGATCACGGGCACACCCCGGTACGCGCGATCGAGGTGGACGTGGCTCGTGCCGTCCCGGTCGACGAGCACGTCGCGCCGGGCGAAGGTGTCCGAGTCGCCCGCGGCGAACGCGGCGGCGTGCCCGGGGATCGCGGACAGCGCCCGGGTGAGCGCGGTCCCGGGGGTGACCGGCTCGGCGGGGACGGCGGCCTGGGCCGTGGCGGGGACAGCCAGCGCGGCCGACGCGGTGAGCGTGGCCGCGGTGACGATGGCTCTGGTACGCACCGATTCTCCTCTCGTTCCGGCCGCTTCCGGGCCGCAACAAGATTGAGAATTGTCAATGCATATGACTGGCCGGGGGCGGGCGCGTTTCCGCCGCGTCACCCATCCCGACATATACGGGCATCGATGATGTGCCGAGTCCTCAAGCGCGGCTCCGCGGGACCGATGAGTGCGAGCATGCAGACACCGCGCGCCGGGATCCTCGGCACGGGCTCGTACGTGCCCGAGCACGAGGTGACGAACGAGGCCCTCGTCGACCGGGTGACCGACACCACGGCCGAGTGGATCACCCGGAAGACCAAGATCGAGGCCCGCCGCTTCGCCGCCCCCGACGAGGCGACGTCCGACCTCGCGATCCGGGCCGGCGCCGCCGCCCTGGCGCACGCCGGCCTCAAGGCGGGCGACCTCGGTCACATCATCGTGGCGACCTCGACCGGCGACTCCCCGCAGCCCCCGACCGCGGCGCTGGTGCAGCACGCGCTGGGCGCCGGCTGCGCGGCCGCCTTCGACATCAACGTCGTCTGCGCCGGCTTCGTCTTCGGCCTCTCCCTGGCCCGCAGCATCGTCTCCGCCGACCCGGCCACCAAGGTGCTGGTCATCGGCGCCGACGTCTACTCGCGGATCCTCGACTTCGACGACCGCCGTACGGCCATCCTGTTCGGCGACGGCGCGGGCGCGGCCGTGGTCGGCGCGGTGCCCGACCCGTACGGGATCCTCGACGTCGAGCTCGTCACCCGCGGCGACGCCCACGAGCTGATCCACGTCAAGGCCGGCGGCAGCCGCCTGCCCGCCTCGGCGCAGACCGTGGCGGACGGCGACCACTTCTTCCGGATGAACGGCCGGGGGGTACGCGACTTCGTGGTCGAGGGCGTTCCGCCGGTCCTGCACAAGCTGCTGACCCGGGCCGGGCACGCGCCCGAGGAGGTCGCGCACTTCGTCCCGCACCAGGCCAACGGCGTCATGATCGACGAGCTGGTCGTGGCGGCCGGGCTCAGCTCGGCGCGGACCCACCTGGTGCTCGACAAGTTCGGCAACACGGGTGCCGGGTCGGCGGCGGTCGCGCTTGATGCGGCCGTTCGTGCGGGCGCCCTTGCCGACGGGGACCTGGTCCTGATGGCCGGCTTCGGCGGTGGCATGTCCGTCGGCGCGACCCTGATGCGCTGGCACGCCTCGCACTGAGCGAATGCGAGCTCCGCACAGCGCGAGCGCGCCTGGACCTCCGCACTGCGCGAGCGCGCCTGGACCTCCGCACTGCGCGAGCGCGCTTGGGTTTCGGCGCTGCGCGGTGCGTGCTGGCACGGCCCGTACTGAACGACAGCTCACCAGGGTGCGCCGGCGCGGGGAGGACGGCTACGACGGGCCGAACCAGCGCGACAGATGATCGTCCAGGTCGCGCTGGTCGTCTCCGGTCCAGGCGACGTGGCCGTCGGGGCGCAGCAGGACCGCCGGCGCGTCGAGAGCGGCTGACGGGTCGGCGAGCAGATCGACCCGGTTCGACCAGGCGCCGCGGGACAGGTTCCCGGTGCGGTCGAGCAGGAGCCCCCGGCCGTGGTGCAGCAGGCTGTACAAGTTTGTTCCGCTCACGGCGACGTCGGGGAGGCGCCGGCCGATCAGGTCGCCGGACGTGCCGAAGTCGTACCTGATGTCGGTTGCCGTGGTCCTGCCGAGCAGGAAGCGGTTGACCTCGTCGAAGTCCATCAGCTCCGTGACGAGCCGGCGCAGGGCGCGCGCGCCGGGCTCGTCGGACTGCAGCGCCACCTGCGCACGGGTGTTGTCGAGGACGTCCGCGGCGACCGGTCGGCGCTCGGTCTCGTACGTGTCGAGCAGTGTCCCGGGAGCCCAGCCACGCACCTGGGCCGCCAGTTTCCAGCCGAGATTGACCGCGTCCTGCAGGCCGAGGTTGAGGCCCTGGCCGCCGGCGGGCGGGTGGATGTGCGCGGCGTCACCGGCCAGTAGCACCCGCCCGGCACGGTACGACGACGCCAGCCGCGTGGCGTCGCCGAAGCGGGACGTCCACCGCGGCGAGTGGACGCCGAAGTCGGTTCCGGCGATCGCGCGCAACTGGTGCCGGAAGTCCTCGATCGTCGCCGTCACGGTCGGCCCGGCGGGCACGATGACGCGGAAGAACCCGCCGCCCACGGGCCTGATGTCGATCCGCTTGTCCGGCACGCCGGACGGGGGCTCGGCCACGGCCAACTCGCCCATCAGGGTCTCGTGGCGCGAGGGCTCGCCGGGGAAACCGATCCCGAGCCGCTTGCGCACCGTGCTGTGGCCGCCGTCGCACCCGACGAGCCAGCGCGACCGCTTCTGCTCCCCGGAGTCCAGTGTGACGGTCACCCCAAGGTCGTCCTGCTCGACGCCGGTCACCGCGCACTCCTTGCGGACTTGCGCGCCCAAGGCGATCGCGTGCTCTTCCAACAGGCGTACGAGCACCGGCTGCGGGATGCCCAGCAGAAAGGCGTACGGGGAATCGAGGCCGGCGGGCGCGGGCTTGTCGATGCCGGCGAAATAGGCCCCGGCCGGGCGCCGCCGTCCGTGTGGCAGCAGGCGGTCCAGCAGCCCGCGCATCGCCAGCAGCTCGAGGCTGCGGGTGTGCAGGCTGACGATCCGGGCGTACGAGACGGGCTCGGCCTGACGCTCGAGCACCAGCACCCGTACGTCGTGCAGCCGCAGCTCGGCGGCCAGCAGCGCACCGACCGGCCCGCAGCCGGCGATGATGACGTCGTTCACAGAGTTGCCTTCCGGGAGTCGCTCAGGGCGCTCCCGGCCGTGACGAAACGGTGAGCACCCACATCGATCCAGCGGTCATGGGTCTCACCTCCTCGGGTGGTGTCACGGACAGCCGGAAACTATCGGCCCGCGGGAAACCGGTCCAGCGATTTGTCGATCCGGCCCGATCCCGCTCGTCGGACATGATGAACGACACCGGCTAGAGGGAGACGACATGGCCAAGTACCTGGTTCTCATCTACGGCGACGAGCGGGAGTGGGAGGCGCACAGTCCCGAGGAGCTGGCGGCCAAGCACGCGGCTCATGCTGCCTTCGCGGCCGCGGCCGGGCCGGCGCTCGTCGGAGGCGCCCAGCTGGAGGCGTCGGCCACGGCGACGACGGTGCGCGAGCGGGTGGCCGGGCGGGCGGTGCCGACCGACGGGCCGTTCCCCGAGACCAAGGAGGTGCTGGGCGGGTACTACCTGCTCGAGGCGCCCGATCTCGACACGGTGATCGAGCTGGCCGGCCGCCTGCCCGAGATCGCGGAGTCCAGCGGCGGCATCGAGATCCGCCCCCTGGTCGAACGATGACACCGTCGGCCGGCACCGTCGTCGCAGCTGGCGTGACGCCATCGTCAGCTGCCGGAGTCATCGGGGGCCGCGAGGTGACGGTGTCAGCTGCCAGCCTCCTTCGGGGACGTGAGGTGACGGTGTCAGCTGACGGCGACTGCGCGGGCGCGCGGTGACGGTTCAGGAGGCGCTGGCGGACGCGCACCGGAGCGAGTGGGCCGCCGTGCTCGCCGCCACGGTGCGCGTCACCCGGGACCTGGATCTGGCCGAGGAGTGCACCCAGGACGCGTACACCCGGGCTCTGCAGGTCTGGCCCCGCGACGGTGTCCCCGCCCGGCCCGGCGCGTGGCTGACGACGGTCGCGCGCAACCGGGCGCTCGACCTGGCCCGCCGCGAGGTGCTGCTCCGGCGCGCCCTGCCGCTGCTGGTCGTCGACGAGCCGGCCGCTCCGGTGCGCGACGACCGGCTCCGCCTGATCTTCACGTGCTGTCATCCGGCGCTGCCCGCCGAGGCCCGGGTGGCGCTCACGCTCCGGCTGCTGTGCGGGCTGACGACCGCCGAGGTGGCGCGCGCGTTCCTGGTGCGCGAGCCGGCGATGGCGGCCCGGATCACCCGCGCGAAGAAGAAGATCGCGGCGGCGCGCATCCCGTACCGGGTGCCGTCGCCGGAGGAACTGCCGGTCCGGCTGCCCGCCGTGCTCGACGTCGTCCATCTGGTCTTCACGACCGGGCACCTGGCCCGGCGCGACCTGGTCGACAGCGCGATCGCGCTCGCCCGAACGCTGCACAGTATGCTGCCCGACGACCCGGGCGTGCTCGGCCTGCTGGCGTTGCTGCTGCTGACCGACAGCCGGCGCCCTGTCCAGGACGGCCGGCTCGTCCTGCTCGGCGACCAGGATCGCGCAGCCTGGGACCACGCGCGCATCCGGGAGGGGGTCACCGTCGTGCGCGCGGCTCTCGCCCGGCGCCCTTTGCATCGGTACGCCGTCCAGGCCGCCATCGCCGCCGTCCACGCCGAAGCCCCGAGCCTCGCCGCGACCGACTGGGCCGAGTCTGCGGGCTCTACGACGTCCTGCGCGTCCTGTGGCCGAACCCGGTCGTGGACCTCAACCGCGCCGTGGCGATCGGCATGCGCGACGGCCCGCTCGCCGGACTCGCCGCCCTCGAGCCGCTGCGTGACGAGCCGGCGCTGGCGACCTACGCGTACCTGAGCGCGGCACGGGCGGACTTCCTGCGGCGTGCCGGGCGTGCTGACGAGGCGCTGACGGCGTACAGGGAGGCTTTGCTCCTGACGGACGACGCCGCGGAACGGGCCTTTCTCAGCGCAAGGATCGCGGAGGTCGCCTGAGTCCGGTCATCCGGCGGCCTTTCAGCGGTCGGCCGGCGCTGACCAGTCGGGGAGGTCCACGTCCGGTGCGCTGAAGGCGGCGAAGTCGGTCGTCTCGTGGAAGGCCGGCAGCGTGTAGAGATCACGCGCGTACGCCCACAGGTGCGGGTACACGTGCAGCCCCGCGTTGATCTCACGGTGTGCATTGGCGCCCACGTCGTAGCGGACCAGCGTGACCCACAGCCGGATGTCCGCCTCGGTGAGCCGGTCGCCGAGCAGGTAGCGGGAGGCGGAGAGCCGGGAGTCGAGCCGCTCGAAGGCTTCGAGAAGCGTTTCCCGGGCGACGCCGGAGGTGCGCGCCGGTCCCGTGCCGCGGTTGACCGCCGGGCCGATCCAGGAGTCGAGCTCTTCGATGCCGGCGCGCAGGTCCTCGGGGTACGTGTCGATCAGCGGCGTCGCCACGCCCCGGAACGCCGTGGCGAAGTCGAGGCCGATCGCCTTCGGATCGTTGCTGACCAGCCGCGAGGTCGCCCGGTCCCAGAGCGCCGGGACGGAGACGTGGCCGCGGAAGCCGGGCTGCGTCGCCTCGTACGCCTGGCGCAGCAGCGTGAAGCCGTTGACCGGATCGGGCCCGTACTGCTCGCGGAACGCCCAGCCGCGGCTGTCCCGCTCGCCGTCCACGAAGGACATGGTGACAACGTCATCCAGGCCGGACAGCGCGCGGGTGATCGCGACGCGATGCCACCACGGGCAGAACCAGCCGCCGTACAAGTGGTAGCGCCCGGCCGCAGCCTCCGTGACGCGACCGGGGAAGGTGACAACGTCACCCGGGACGTACTCGCCGTAGGTGACAACGTCAACCGGGCTGGCAAAGGCGCTCATGCTTCGAAGCCTACAAATTCAGGCCGCGCCCCCGTCCTGCGGCCACGGCGATGGCGGACCATCGCGTCGCGCTCCCGCCGAGCCGGTGGATTCAGGCCGCGCCCTGCGTCGCGGCCACGGCCTTGGCGGACCAGCGCATCGCGGCCACCACCGTGCCGGACAGGTCGTGCCCGGCGTACGCGGCGGCGACCTCGCCGAGATCCCCCCGCTCGTACGCGTTGACCACCCGCAGCACCTGCCCCAGCGGCCCGGCCCCGCGCTCCAGGGCCGACTCGATCTCCGGCGTGAGCGGCAGCTGGTGGGCCATCGACGCCGGCGTCATGCCGAGCATCTGCGCCACCGCGGTGATCAGGCCCGCCATGAACGCCGCGTCCGGGGCCGCGCCGAACGCCGAGGCGACGTTCTCGCACAGGCGTGCCCGGGTGAGGGCGTCGGCCAGCTGCGTCTCGGTGGCCTCGGCGACGTCGTCGACGACCATGAGCATCGCCCACTGCCGGATGTGGGCGAGGCCGAGCATGACCACGGCTTGGCGTACGGACGAGACGCGGCTGGTCGCCCCCGCCGCGGCCGAGTTGCTGGCCCGCAGCACGCGCATGGTCAGCGCCGGGTCACCCGCGATGATCTTGAGAATCTTGTCGAGGTCGGCGTCCTTGGCGCTGAGCGCCCCGAGCAGCTCCAGCCGGCGCAACTTCGACGGCGTCAGGCTGGCGGCGGTGAGGACCTGCGGGCGGCTGAGTACGTATCCTTGGCGCAGCTCGAAGCCGTACTTGTTGCTGAGCGCGACGTGCTCGCCGGTCTCCAGCCCCTCGGCGACGATCTTGATGTCCGGGTACGCGCGGCACGCCTCGACGATCTCGTCCAGATGCGTGAGGTCACCGCCCAGCAGGTCCAGCTTCACGTACGACGCCAGCGGCAGCAGACGCTCGTGCCCCGACCCCCACACGAAGTCGTCCAGCGCGATCCGGTACCCCTGCTCGACCAGCGCGGTCACGCCCGTGATGACGTCGTCATCCACGTCGACGGTCTCGAGCACCTCGAGGACCACGTGCTCGGGCCCGAACGGCAGCACCAGCTCGCCGGTCAGGAACTCGCGCGTCATGTTGATGAAGCACGTCCGGTCGCCGACGACCTCGTCGATGCCGAACTCGGTGAACGCGTTCACGATCACCTGACTGGTCGCGTAGGTGTCGCGCCGGCCGGCCTCGACGGCGTCCATGCTGCCGCGGAACAGCAGCTCGTAGGCGACGACATCGCCGGTCTCGTCGAAGATCGGCTGCCGGCCGACGTGCACGAGCTGAGTGCCCGGGGACGGCAGGTTGGGGTTCACGCCCGGACCCATCGGCGGCGGGCGGCGGCGGATGAAGGTTTCGCCTGAGCAATTTCGCCATCTCGGATGCCGCTGAGCCCGCCGGCGACGGATACTCCCCGCCGACCGTGGCTCCCTGCGCCAGCCGTGGCTCGCTGCCGTCGGCCGTGGCTCCCTGCGCCGGTCGTGGCTCGTTGCCGCCAGCCGTGGCTCCCTGCGCTGGCCGTGGCTCGTTGCCGTCGTCCGTGGGTCGCCGCCGCCGGCCTTGGCTCCCTGCCGTTGGCCGTGGCTTGCTGGGCCGGCCGGCGGCAGCGGAGGTCTGCTCAGCGGCGGAGGTCGTCGATGAGGGAGGGGCGGGAGGGAGTCCAGCCCAGCGAGCGTGCCTTGGCCCCGGCCGCCCGCTGGTCGAGCAGCAACGCGTCGGCGAGCCTGTCGCCGAGGCGGGCCCGGGACTCCTCCGGCGTCTCGGGCTGCACGTCGCCGACGGCCTCGCCCAGCTCGCGGACCGTCGGGTTGTCGCCCGAGGCGCCGATCACGTAGCCGAGGCCCTCGCCCCGCTCCAGCACGATCCGGTAGAGCACGGCAAGGTCGTCCACATGCACGGTCGTCCAGTGCTGCGACCCGTCCCCGACCAGCGGCACCTTCCCGCCGGCCGTGCGCGCCGCCGCGAAGCTGCCGGCCACACTGCCGCCGCCGTGCCCGTACACGATGCCCGGCGCGACGATCGAAACCACCAGCCCGGAGGTCAGCACGGTCTCCTCGACCGGGATCCGCCACGCCGTCAGCTCCGGCGGCGACACCGGCGACTCCTCGGTGATCGCCGGGTTGTCACCCCACAGCCAGATGCCGCTGGTGTGCACGTACGGCCGCCCGGCCTCCTTCGCCGCCGCCACGACACCGCGATCGAGCTGCGCCGTCGTCGCGTCCCCGGTGGCGGCGAGATGAGCCACGGCGTCCGCCTGCGCGAACTGGCCCGCCACCCACTCCGGCTCGAACAGGTCGCCCACGACGGGCCGGCCCCCGAGCCCGGCCACCTTGTCCGCAGCCGCCCCCGACCGCACCAGGGCGGTCACCTCGTGCCCCGCGCGCGTCAGCTCCGCGACCAGCGCCGACCCGATGTACCCCGACCCACCCGTCAGCGCAATCCTCATGCCCCGACGCTATCCGCGCCGAGCCTCCTGCACCCCGTGACCTTCGCCTCGCAGCGAGAGGTAAGCCCCCAGGGCCGCGAGCGATGCCGGGTGGCCGCCGGAACCTGCGGCGGCCGAGGGCGCTCCCACGGCAGCGGTGGCGCATCGACGCGGCCGGCGGCGCGCGGCGGGCGATGGCGTTGGCGCGGCGGCTCATGGCGCGTGGTGGCGCTGGCGCGCGGCGGGCGGCGGCGCGGCGGCTCGTGGCGCGTGGTGGCGGTGGCGCGCGGCGGGCGGCGGCGCGGCGGCTCGTGGCGGGTGGTTCTGCGGGGCGGCGGTAGGCTGGCGGCGTGGGTGGGAACGGTGGGCGGATCGGGCTCTCGACCGCGCTGGTGCGGGCCGCCTTTCTGGTGAACGGGGCCTACGCCGAGAACAGTCGCGAATTCGGCATCTCGTCCCAGCAGGGGCAGCTGCTCTGCTGCCTGCGCGCGCAACCGTTCGGGATGGGGGACCTGAGCGTGGTGCTCGGCCTCGCCAAGTCGACCGTCACCGGACTGGTCAACAATTTGGAGCGCGACGGGCTGGTGCGGCGCGAGGCGGGCTTCCACGACTCGCGGGTGGTCAGCGTCGCGCTCACCGAGCGGGGGCGCGAGGTCGCCGACGGGTTCTACACGAAGACGAAGCGGCAGATCGAGCAGTTCCCCGCGTCGCTGACGGCGGCGGAGCTCGAGACGCTCACCAGTTTGCTCGCCCGCGTTGCCCAGGACAACAACGTCTCCGCCATCTTCATGGACGTCGACGCCACCGACGCCTGACCGGCCCGCTACACCGGCGCGAAGCGCAGGTGTAGACGCCGCCGAGAAGGCCCGGCGCCGCCGCGAGAAAGCAGTGCCTCGAGGCAAGCAGCTTCACGGGGAACTGCAAAAAGTTCGGCAACCAAACTGACCGCCAACTCTCTTGTAGTTCGGCGCCCGAACCAATAAAGTTCGGCCACCGAACCAAACAAGGAGGCGGGCATGGGCCGGACAGTGGCAGTTGTAGGCGGGGGATATGGCGGGTCTCTCGTGGCCCGCGAGCTGGACGACGTGGCGGACGTCGTGCTCATCGACCCCCGGGACGCCTTCGTCAACGCGGCCGGCTCCCTCCGCGCGCTGACCCGGCCGGACTGGGCGCCGCGGATCTTCTTCCCGTTCGACACCCTGCTGACCCGCGGGCGCTTCGTCCGGGACGCGGCGGTCTCGGTGGACGCGCGGGGCGTCGCGCTCGCCTCCGGCGGCCGGGTCGAGGCCGACTACGTGGTGCTCGCCACCGGGTCCGGCTACACCTTTCCGGGCAAGCCGCGGCCCGGGGTCACGGACACCGCCGAGGCGCTGGCCGATCTGCGGGCGAGTCACGAGCAGCTGGCCGGCGCCGGTCGCGTACTCATCGTGGGCGCCGGGCCGGTCGGCCTGGAGCTGGCCGGAGAGATCAATGACGCCTGGCCGGACAAGCACGTGGTCGTGGTCGACCGCAACGAGCAGCTGCTGCCCTTCCTGCTGCCCGAGGTACGCGACGACCTGCGCACCCAGCTCGACAAGGCCGGCGTCGAGCTGCGCCTCGGCGCCGGCCTGGCCTCCGCGCCCCCGGTCGGGCCGGGCCGGGCCGGCGAGTTCCGGGTGGCCACCGAAGGCGGGGAGGAGATCACGGCGGACATCTGGTTCCGCACGTACGGCCTGAGCCTCAACACCGGCTGGCTCCCCGGCGGGGAGCTGACGTCGCGGGGGACGGTCCCGGTCACCGAGCGGCTGACGGTCCGCGGGTACGACCGCATGTACGCCCTCGGTGACATCGTCGATCTGCCGGATCCGAAGATGGCGAGCTACGCCCAGCAGCAGGCCCAGACCGTCGTGGCCAACATCGGGGCGCAGCTGGCCGGCGAGCGACCCGAGGCCGTGCACCCCGTGTCGCCGCACCGGCGCATGTTGATCCCACTCGGCACGCGCGGTGGCGCCGGCCAGATGCCCGCCCCGGGAGGCGTGGCGCCGGTGTCCGTCGAGACGGTCCGCGAGCGCAAGGGCGCCGACCTGTTCACCGCCCAGTTCGCCCGCCGCTTCCGCAGCTGACCTCAGCTGGTCACATCGCGCCCGGCGAAGCGGGCCCACGCCGCGGACAGGAAGATCACGATGTACGCCCCGGCGGTCAGCAGCCCCGGCCCGAGCCCGGACAGCGACACCGGATCGCGCAGCAGCTCGCCGAAGTCCTGCCAGTGCTGGGTCAGCAGGTACGGGTGCAACCAGTCCAGCTGCGGGATCTGCCCCAGCACAAAGCTCGCCACGGTCAGCATCGCGAGCGCGACCGTGGCGCCCAGCGGCTGCTCGGTCAGCGTCGACAGGAACAGCCCGACAGCGCCCAGGGCGGCCAGGCACACCCCGAGATACAGGCAGACGGCGAGCAGCCGCAGCAGCCCCGAGCCGAAACTGATCTGCGAGCCCGACAGCGTGGTGATCGCCCCGCCGCCGAAGAGGATCAGGCCGGAGATCAGGCCCGAGGCAGCCACGACGAGCGGGGCGAGGAAGGCGCCGAAGAGGATGCCGGCGTACTTGACGGCAAGCAGGCGGATGCGGTCGACCGGGACCGTCAGCAGATAGCGCAAGGTGCCCTGTTGCGCCTCGCCGGCCACGGCGTCGCCGGCGAGCATGGCGATGGCGATCGGCAGGAAGAGCGTGAGCTCCACGCCCAGGCCGGCCAGCGCGACGAAGAAGCCGTTGCCGGTGATCTGGGAGAAGAAGTCCGGGCCGCCGGAGGAGGACGCGGACGGCGAGGCCAGGCGAGTGGCGACGGCGACGACCACGGGCACCGCGGCCAGCGCGGCGAGCCCGGCCTGGTTGCGCCGGCGCCGGGCGATCAGGCCCAGCTCGGAGCCGAGGAAGCGGACCGCGCGGTCAGACATCGAATCCCTTCCCGGTGAGCTGCACGAACACGTCCTCCAGGCGCGGCGTCTCGACCGTGAAGCCCCGCACCGGTACGCCGTCGTGCACCAGCGCGGCCACGACCTTCTCGGGCGGGACCGCGCCGAGCCGGCCGGACGCCTCGGCCGCGGAGACCACGACCTCGTCCAGCCCGGTACGCCGCAGCACGTCCGCCGCGTCGCCGGGCCGGTCGGTCAGGACGCGGGCCCGGGGCTCGGCGTCGGCGCGGAGCTTGCCGAGCTGTTCCTGGGCGACGAGCCGGCCGTGGCTCATGACGCCGACCTGCGTGCAGACCTGCTCCACCTCGGCCAGCAGGTGCGTACTCAGCAGAACCGTCGCGCCCTCGGCGGCGAGCCGGCCGATGAGCGTGCGCACCTCGCGGGTGCCCTGGGGGTCGAGGCCGTTGGTCGGCTCGTCCAGGATGAGCAGGTCGCGGGGGACGAGCAGGGCCGCGGCGAGGGCGAGCCGCTGCTTCATCCCCAGCGAGTACGTCCGGTAGCGCTTGCCCGCCGCGGCCGCCAGCCCCACCCGGTCCAGCGCGGCGCCGATGCGCGCGCCGGAGGTGCGGCCTTCCGCGGTACGGTCGGCCGCGTCCAGCCGGCGCAGATTGTCCCGCCCCGACAGGTACGGGTGGAAGCCCGGCCCCTCGACCAGCGCGCCCACCCGGGGCAGCACCCGCGCCGCGCCCTCCGGCATCGCCACGCCCAGCAGCTCGTGCGTGCCGGAGGTGGGCGTGACGAGGCCGAGCAGCATGCGGATCGTGGTGGTCTTGCCCGACCCGTTGGGTCCCAGGAAGCCGTAGACCGCCCCGCGCGGGACAGCCAGGCCGACGGTGTCCACCGCGACCTGGCTGCCGAACCGCTTGGTCAGCCCGTGCGAGGCGACCGCGAGGTCGGTCACTGGCCCGCGACCTCGTACAGCTTCTCGGGGGCGACCGCGCCGACCAGCACCCGGCCGTCGTCGGTCAGCAGCGCGCTGAACAGGGCGCTGGTCAGCAGGCGCCCGCTGCCCCACGTGCCGCTCACCTTCGGCAGGGTCTCGGTGACCGCGGTGACCTGGTCGTTGTCCGGCACCTTGGCGACCAGCACCGACGTCCAGCCCGTGCCGACGACCTTCGTGCCCTCGGGCGCCTCCTTGGCGGCCTGCTCGGCGGCCTTCTCGTGCTCGGCGGCGGCCTTCTCGAGGTCCTTGGCGCCGGACTCGGTCACCTTCGCCCCGGCCGGCGGGTTGAAGCTGAACTGCTCGGCGTCCGGCACCTCGAAGCTGACCTGCTGGAACGACACGCGCAGCGCCGGGTTGTCGGCACCCTTGGCGTAGACGTCCACGCCCAGCGGCACCTTCTTCTCCCCGTCGATCGCCAGGCGCACCTGCCCGACCAGCGAGGCCGTGTCGCGCGGGGTGAGCACCAGCTCGTACGCGTCGCGGCCCGCGACCCTCGCCGCCCCGGTCGTGGTGACCGCGGTCGTGGCGTCGACGGCCTTGAGCGCGGCGTCGGCGGCCTCGGCCGGCGTCGACGGCACGCCGGACGGCAGAGCCTCGGGCGTCTTGTCCCGGCCGGCGTCCTGCGGAAGCGTGAGGTGCGCGGCCTCGTTCTGCGCGCTGCGCCAGACCCACACGTCCTGGCCGTTGCGGATGACGTCGGTCTCGCCCAGCTTGCTGAGCAGGGCGACCCGCGCCTTGTCCTCCCCGGCGTACCAGACCCGGGCGGTGTTGCTGCCGGCCACCAGGTTCATCAGGTCGGCGCCGCTCTGGCCGCCGCCCGAGCCGGTGAGCCCGGGCAGCGCCGGCAGCCCGAGGTCGGCGGTCTGCACGACGGTGCCGGACATGCCGTCCACCTTCGCGTTCTGCACATCGGTCAGCAGCTGTGCCGCGGTGATGTCCGGCAGCGTGGGGTCGGCACTCGCCGCGATGGTCCCCGCGGCCGCACCGCCCCCGACGACGACCACGGCCGCCGCGGCCGGCACCAGCCAGCGCAGTGCCGGCCTCGACGTGAACACGCTCATGACTTTCCCCCTCGTCGGTGACTCTGGGGACCATCCTGCAAGCAACCGCCTGTGACGAGGCTGAGAAAGCCCCCTACGGGCTCACCCCTGAGCGGTCGGCCGGATCACGATCTCGTTGACGTCGACCTCGGCGGGCTGGTCGATGGCGTACGCGATGGCCTGGGCGATGGCGTCGGGGTGCATGGCCCACTCGGGCTTGGTCCCGGCCGGGCCGCCGGCGAAATCGGTGGCCACGTAGCCGGGGGAGACGGCGGTGACGCGGATCGACGGGCCGGCCTCCTGGCGCAGGGCCTCGGAGATGGTGCGGACGGCGTTCTTGGTGCCCGCGTAGACCGCCTGGCCCGGGACGATGCGCAGGCCGGAGGTGGACACGACCGTCACGAAGTGCCCGGAGTCCTGCGCGCGGAAGACGGGCAGGGCGGCGCTCACGCCGTACAGGAAGCCTTTGAGGTTGATGTCGATCATGTCCTCCCAGGTCTCCACCGCCAGGTCGTCGAGGGGTGCGACGGTGGCGACGCCGGCGTTGGCGACCAGGACGTCGAGGCGGCCGAAGCGCTCGCGGGCCAGGGCCACGAGGGCGTCCAGGTCGCCGCGGACGCGGACGTCGGTCTTCCGGTACGCGACCCCGGGCAGCTCCGTTGCGAGCTGTTCGAGGCGATCCTCGCGTCGCGCGCCCAGCACGAGCCGGTGCCCGGCGCGGGCGAGTCGCCGGGCGATGGCCGATCCGATGCCGGCCGACGCGCCCGTGACGGCGATGACCTTGCTCATGGTGCCTCCCGCTACTATTGCGGACACGTGTCCGCTTCAGCGGCAACCGTAGCGGACACGTGTCCGGATCGCCAGAGGAGTGCCGTGAGCCCGCGCCGAGATGCCGAACACAACCGAGCCCACCTGCTGGAGGTCGCCCGCGCGGCGCTCAAGGAGTCCAGCGACGCCACGCTGCAGTCGATCGCCAAGCGCGCCGGGGTGGGGCAGGGCACGCTGTACCGGCACTTCCCGACGCGGGAGTCGCTGCTGCTGGCCGCCTACCGCGACGACGTCGAGGAGGTCATCGGCGCCGCGCCCGTGCTGCTCAAGGCGCACCCACCGCTGGTGGCGCTGCGGCGGTGGTTCGACCGGCTCGCCGCGTACGGGCGGATCAAGCACGGTGTCGCCGAGGCCGTGCACGCGGCGACCCGCGCGGAGCTGTCCGGCGAGTACTACGACCGGACCGCCGCGGCGATCACCATGCTGCTGCGCGCGGGTCAGGAGGCCGGCACGCTGCGCCCGGACGTGGACGCGGACGAGGTGCTGCTGCTCGTCGGCTTCCTGTGGCGGCTGCCCGACGACGACTTCGCCAACCGGTCGCGGCACCTGCTCGACATCGTGATGGACGGGCTGCGGGGTGGTGGTACCCACGTGCCAAGGTAGGGGAGTGCGGGTGCTTGTGGTGGAGGACGAGGAACGGCTGGCCGTCGCGCTGCGGCGGGGGTTGCAGGCCGAGGGGTTCGCGGTGGACATCGCCCTCGACGGGCAGGACGGGCTCGACAAGGCCCGCCACGGCGACTACGACGCGATGATCCTCGACGTCATGCTGCCCCGGCTGTCCGGCTACCGGGTCGTGCGGCAGCTGCGGGCCGAGCGCAAGTGGCTGCCCGTGCTCATGCTCTCGGCCAAGGACGGCGAGTACGACCAGGCCGACGGCCTCGACTGCGGCGCCGACGACTATCTGACGAAGCCCTTCTCGTACGTCGTCCTGCTCGCCCGCCTGCGCGCGCTACTGCGCCGGGGCACGCCGCGGCGCCCGGTCGTGCTGCGCCACGGCGACATCGAGCTGGATCCCGCGCAGCGCAAGGTGACGGTCTCAGGTGCCGAGGTCACCCTGACCGCCCGCGAGTACGCCCTGCTGGAGTACCTCATCCGCCGCCCCGGCGAGGTGGTCTCCAAGACCGAGCTGCTCGACCACGTCTGGGACGCCGCCGAGCAGACCGCCGCCAACGCCGTCGAGGTGTACGCCGGCTACCTGCGCCGCAAGATCGGCCGCGACCGGCTCGAGACCGTGCGCGGGGCGGGCTACCGGCTGGCCGCCCCGGCCGGGGCCTGAGGTGCGCTGGCTGCGCCGCCTGAGCCTGCGGGCGCGGCTGCTGCTCGTCTCCGTGGCCACCCTGGTCGTCGGGCTCGCGGGCGGCGGCGTCGTGCTGGTCGTCACCATGCACTTCGCGCTGCTGCGCACGGCCACCGAGGAGGCCCTCGACACGGCCGACGCGGTGGCCGCGCTGGTGAACACCCGCTCGCTGTCCGACCCGGTGCCGGCAGCCCCGTCGGTACGCGTCCAGGTGGTCGACGCCGCCGGCCGGGTCCTCAGCGTGTCCGCCGGCGCCGACCGGCTCGTGCCGATCCTCTACCCGCGCGAGCTGACAGTGCTCACCGACCGCGAGGGCACCGACATCCCCGGCTCCCGCATCGGCCTCGACGGCCGCGTCCGCGTGGTCGCCGTGCGCGCCGGCCCGTCCGACGCCCGCGTGACCGTCCTCGTCGCGCGCCCTACCGACGACCTCACCCAGAGCGTGCACCTGCTCCGGGTCGCCCTGCTGGCGACCTTCCCGCCCTTGATCGCGCTGCTCGCGCTGGTCGCGTGGCGGGTGTCCGGCGCGGCGCTGCGCCCGGTCGAGGCGCTGCGGGCCGGGGCCGAGGAGATCACCGGGGGTACGCGGCCGGGGCGGCTGCCCGAGCCGGACTCCCGCGACGAGATCCACCGCCTCGCCGTCACGCTGAACGACATGCTGCACCGCCTCGACGCCGCCCGGGCCCGCCAGCGCGCGTTCGTCGCCGACGCGGCCCACGAGCTGCGCAGCCCGCTGACCAACATGCGCACCGAGCTCGAGGTCGCCCAGGTCCTGCCCGCCGCCGCCACGGACTGGCCGGCGCTGGCCGGGGACCTGCTCACCGACGTCGACCGGCTCAGCCGGCTCGTCGACGACCTGCTGCTGCTCGCCCGCGCCGACGACGCCGGCGGACGGCCCGTGGCGCCCGCGCGCGAGGAGGTCGAGCTCGGGCAGCTGCTTTCCGAGGTCGCCGCCCGGTACCCGACGGTCGGCTACGAGCGGCCGGCGGTGCCGCACCGGGTGCTCGGCGACCGCGACGCGCTCGCGCGGGTGGTGGCGAACCTGCTGGACAACGCCGTACGGCATGCGGCGTCGGCCGTGCGGCTGGAGGTGGCGGGCGAGGGGGCGTACCGGATCATCGCGGTGACCGACGACGGCCCGGGCATCCCCGCCGCCGACCGGGAGCGGGTCTTCGACCGGTTCACCCGGCTCGACGACGCCCGGGCGCGCGACGCCGGGGGATCGGGACTGGGGCTGGCGATCGTGCGTGAGCTGGTGCGCCGGCACCGCGGGACGGTGACGCTGCGCGGGACCGTGCCACCGCCGGGACTGCGCGCCGAGGTGCGCCTGCCGGTCGGCTGAGATTGCCCGGGAACTTCTCGCGGGCACCGATCGACTAACGGGCGTGCCCGGCTCGGCTGTCGGGCGCGTATCCCCCGATTCGGAAGGCCGGAGATGTCCCTGCTGAAGCGTACGGGCGTGGTCGGTGGCCTGGCGGCCCTGTTCACCCTCGCCCTCGCCGTGCCCGCGTCCGCGCACGTGACCGTCAACCCCGACGAGGCCGTCCAGGGCGGCTACGCGAAGGTCACCTTCCGGGTGCCGAACGAGATGGACGACCAGAACACCACCAAGGTCGAGGTCAGCCTGCCCACGGACACGCCGTTCGCCTCGGTGTCGCTCAAGCCGGTCGCCGGCTGGACCGCGGTCGCCGAGAAGGCGAAGCTCGCCAAGCCCATCGAGGCCCACGGCGCGCAGATCAGCGAGGCCGTCAGCAAGATCACCTGGACGGCGGCCGGGGACGCGGCCGTCAAGCCGGGCCAGTTCCAGGAGTTCGACGTCTCGCTCGGCCCGATGCCGGAGGCCGACCAGGTCGTCTTCAAGGCGCTGCAGACCTACTCCGACGGCACGATCGTCCGGTGGATCGACGAGCCCACCACCGACGGCACCGAGCCCGAGAAGCCGGCGCCCGTGCTCAAGCTCACCAAGGCCGCCGCCGAGGGCACCGACACCGCGGCCGCCTCCTCCGCCGCGCCGGCCGTGACCGCCTCGGCGGAGTCCGGCGACGACGGCGGCCCGAGCTGGACCGGGATCGCCGGGATCGTGCTCGGGCTGGCGGGCCTGGTGCTCGGCCTGCTCGCCTACCGCCGGGCCGCCGCGGCCGCCCCCACCACCCCGGCCAAGTAGCCTGCGGGATCGTCCGAGCGCCACGCCGATCGTCCGTTGCCGGATGGCCGGCGTGGCGCTTGTCTCTCAGCTGCCCGTATAGCGCTTGTCTCTCAGCTGCCCGTATAGAAGGCGTAGGAGCGGTCCGCAGCGGCCCGGGCTGCGGTCGCGTCCTGCCCGTTGGCGATCGCGGCCTCGGCCCAGGCGTCCGCGAGGGTGCGCAGATAGGCCTTGCCCTCGTCCGACAGCGTCCACGCCTCGGACTCGCGCGGGTCGATCGCCGACCCCGGCTCCTTGACGTGCATCGCGAGCCCGAGCAGCGACAGGTCCCAGCCGATGCCGGTGGCACCCGGCCCGTACTGGTCCCAGAACTCGTCGTCCACGTGCGCCACGTGCTCCAGCTCGAAGCGCGACCGGCCGTCCGGCTCGGCGCTCAGGCGCACCTCGATCCAGCTCACCTGGCCGTTGAACTCCCACGTCGCGGCGAACCCGCGGGGCCGGTCGCAGCGGGTGATCGTGCCGCTGGCGTTGCCCTCGATGCTGTACTTGCCGCCCTCGACGAGCTCGCCGCTGACCGGCAGGAACCAGCGGGCGATCCGCTCGGGAGTCGTCACGGCCTCCCACAGGTCCTCGACATCGGTGTCGTACACCTGGCTGATGGTCTGCACCCGGGCCTGGCCGGCCTCGAGGGTGCGGTCGCCGACGGTGCGGCGGACGGTGCT
Organism: Actinoplanes oryzae; assembly: GCF_030757795.1. Classification (GTDB taxonomy): domain Bacteria; phylum Actinomycetota; class Actinomycetes; order Mycobacteriales; family Micromonosporaceae; genus Actinoplanes. The sequence goes on along the minus strand of NZ_JAUQWH010000014.1, from coordinate 28,829 downwards.
CATCTCGTGCGTCGCGAAACTCATGCGGGATCTCCCGGGTCGGAGTCGGTCCCGGCGCCCAGCCGGCGCCGGCGCTTGCCCCGAGCCACCTCCGTGGCCAGGGCGTCCAGGTGCGGCGTCCAGAAGCGCCGGAATCTCGCCAGCCAGGCGTCCGCCTCGCGCAACGCGGTGTCGTCCACCGCGTAGAGCCGCCGGGCGCCGTCGGGGCGCACGGTCGCGAAGCCGTTGTCGCGCAGCACCCGCAGGTGCTGGGACACGGCCGGCTGGGAGATGCCGAACTCCGCCCGGACGACGTCGGTGATCGCCCCCGAGGCCTGCTCACCGTCGGCGAGCAGCTCCAGGATGCGGCGGCGCACCGGGTCGCCGAGCACATCGAACGCGTGCACGGGCGTACGGTATCAGTCGGTGCTTATATAAGCCAATGCTTAAGTCGGCTTCGGATGCCGTTGTCACCTGGCAGGGTGAAGGCCATGCTCCGACGGCTGCCGGTCCTGCTCGTGGCCGCCCTCGCCGCGTGCGACTCGCCGTCGCCGGTCGCTGCGCCCTCGCCCGTCGCTGCGCCCTCGTTCGTCGCTGTGCCTTCGCCCGTCGCTGCGCCTTCGCCCTCTGTCGTTTCGCCGTCGGGGCCTTTCGCTTCTGTCAGCTCGGGCGCCGTGAGTCGCGCGGTCACCGCCTCGCCGTCCGCCGGGTGGGAGGTGACCGTCTACTACACGGCTGTCGAGGAGTTCCATGACGGCGACGGCGAGACGGTCACCGGCTGCCGCACGATCAGGTGCGCGCACGGCGACGCCGACCTGGGCGACTATCCGGCGGACTTCGTGGCCGCGGTCGAGGAGGAGGGGACCGGGCGCACGGCGAGTGGCCGCTATCTGAACTGGTCGTACGACGTCGGCTTCTGGCTCGACACCGCGCCGCGCGACACGGCCGGCCGGGCCCTGCGTCCCTTCGTGTCCGCGGCGGCCGATCCCGGGGTGCTCGCGGCCGGCACCCGTTTCCGCATCGCCTCCTGCGGCCACGCCGACGACGGGTCCGCGCCGGCCGCCGAGGTCTGCAACCGGTTGCGGGCGGGCGCCTGGCGGGTGACCGACGAGTTCACCCCCGGCCGCGGCGGCGCCCGGCACATCGACGCCTATATCGGCGAGGAGACCGGCCCCGGATTCACCGACTCGCCCTGGTACCTGACCCTGGCCGGCGCCACCTTGCTGGTCAGCGAGGCTTGAGCTCGCGCCGGGCTCAGCGTCGGGCTCAGCGCAGGGCTTCGGGCAGCAGCTCGCGCCGGGCTCAGCGCAGGGCTTCGGGCAGCAGCTCGCGGTGGGCGGCGGTCAGGTCGTCGCAGAGCTGCCAGATCTGCTCGACGGTCAGGGTGGCGGCCGTGTTGGGGTCGGCCAGGGCGGCCTGGCGGACCATGCGCTTGTCGCCGGTGACGGCTGCGCGAACGGTCAGCTCGCCGACGTTGACGAATGAGCGATTGAGCGCGGCGCACTGCAGGGGGAGGTCGCCGACGTGCTCCGGGCGTACGCCGAGGGAGTCGACGACGCACGGGACCTCGACGGCGTACCCCTGGGGGAGGTTGGTGATCAGGCCGGTGTTGGCGACGTTGGCGTGGATCGTGCGCAGCGTGCCGGTGGTGATGCTGTGGATGACCTGCGGCGCGTACTCGGTGGCGTCGCGGCTGACGTCGAGCGGCTCGCCGGCCAGGACCGAGGCGCGGGTGGCGTGGTACTCGGCCACGTTGTCGGCGCTGATGCGCAGATAGTCGCCGACCGGGATGCGCAAACGCTCAATTTCGGTGTCGTGGTGCAGGTACCAGGGGACGTACTCGCTGGAGTGCTCGCTCGTCTCGGTCGGGAAGTAGCCGAGCCGCGCGTACATGTCCATCCGCACCCGGCGGCGCAGCTCCGGATCGGCCGCGAGCGTGGCGTCCAGCCGCGGGTAAAGGCTCTCGCCCCGGTGTTCCCACCGCAGCAGCCACGCCTGGTGGTTCACTCCCGCCGCGCGGTAGTCCACCTCCTCCAGGGGTACGCCGACCAGCTCGCACAGGTCGTGCACGGTCCAGAAGACGGAGTGGCACAGGCCGACCGCCTTGACGTCCGGCGCCACGGCCGCGAGGAAGCCGATGTTCATGGCCATCGGGTTCGTGTAGTTGAGCAGCCACGCGTCCGGGCACAGCTCGCGCATGTCGCGCGCGATCGCCTCGAGCACCGGGAAGGTGCGCAGCGCCCGGAAGATGCCGCCGACGCCGAGCGTGTCCGCGATCGTCTGGCGCAGGCCGTAGCGGGCCGGGATCTCGAAGTCGCGGACGGTCGCCGCGTGCATGCCCACCTGGATGGCGTTGATCACGAAGTCGGCGCCGTCGAGGACCGCGCGCCGGTCCAGGCTGGTGGTGACGACCGGCTTGGCGCCCAGCTGCTCGGCCGTGCGGCGGGCGATCGCCTCGGCCGTCTCCAGCCGCTCGGCGTCGATGTCGTGCAGGGCCAGCGTGACGTCGCGCAGCTCGTCGAAGGAGAGAATGTCGGCGAGCAGCTCCCGGGTGAACACGACGCTGCCCGCGCCGAGGAAAGCGATCACTGTCATGGCGGGATTGTTGGCGGTTCTCCACAAGCGCGCAAGGATTCGTGGCGATTCGCTTGCAAACGAACTACTCTGACTGCGCGTTTGATCAATCCGGTGTGTTGTGAGGGTCCCGCTTGCCGCTTGCTTGCTGCTTGCCGCTTGCCGTGTGCTGCTGCGCGCCGCCTGTCGCGTGCTGCTTGCTGGTCGCGTGTTTTTGCGTGCTGCTTGCCGCTTGCCGCATGCCGCTTGCTGCGTGCTGTTGCGTGCTGCTTGTCGTGTGTTGCTCGCTGGTCGCGTGTTTCGAGCGTGCTTCTTGGTGGACGCTGGTGCTTCTTTGTTCGTTCGCTCAGTTCGCTCAGTTCGGTTTGTTCAGTCGTTCATCGGCTTCATGTGGGTCGCGTGGGAAGGGTTGTCATGAGCACGTTGCGCCGGGCCGACCGGGTGTCGTCCATCCTCGAGCAGATCGCCCGGCAGGGGTCGGTCGACGCCGGGGTGCTGGCCAAGGAGTTCGGCGTTTCCGCGGCCACGATCCGCCGCGACCTGCAGGCCCTGGAGGACCAGCGGCTGGTGGCGCGCACGCACGGCGGGGCGGTCGCCGTGGAGGTCGCCTACGAGCTGCCCGTGCGCTACCGGGTGGGCCAGCAACGGGAGGCGAAGGCGCGCATCGCCCGCTACGTCGCCGGGCACCTGCCGCGCGGGCCGCTGACGCTCGGGCTGACCGGGGGCACGACCACCCACCTGCTGTCCCGCCTGCTCGCCCAGCGGGTCGACCTGACCGTGGTGACCAACGCGCTCAACATCGCGGCGGAGCTGGCGCTGCGGCCCCGGTTGAAATTGATCATGACGGGCGGGGTGTCGCGCACCCAGTCGTACGAGCTGGTGGGGCCCATCGCCGACCAGGCGCTCGCCGGCCTCAACATGCAGGTCGCCGTGGTCGGCGTCGACGGCATCAGCGCCCGCGGCGGCCTGACCACCCACGACGAGATCGAGGCCAACACCAACGCCCACATGATCCGGCGCGCCGACCGGGTGATCGTGGTGGCCGACAGCTCCAAGCTCGACAAGGTGTGCCTGGCCCGCATCTGCGGCCTCGGCGACGTGAACCTGCTCGTGACCGACGACGAGGCGGATCCCGAGCGGGTGGGGGCGCTGCGCCAGGCGGGGCTCGAGGTCATCGTGACCGGGCCGGAGACGAGCAAGGACTTCCCGGTGGAAACCCTGGAGGACGAGGACGACTGGGAGGGCGCCCCGGTGGCCTGACGCCTGCCTGCCCCGCCGGGTTCGCGAAGTGGCTCTGCTCCTGCCGGCCCAGCAGGGTTCGCGAAGTGGCTCTGCTCCTGCCGGCCCAGCAGGGTTCGCGAGGTGGCTCTGCTCCTGCCGGCCGAAGTGGCTCTGCTCGTGGCGGCCGAAGTGGCTTGGCTCGTGGCGGCCGAGTTGGCTTGGCTCGTGGCGGTCGAGGTGGCTTTGCTCCTTGGTGGGGGCGCTGTGCTCTTCGCCGCGGTCGATCAGCTCTTCGTCGGGACGGCTTTCCTCTTCGCCGGGGTGCTTTGCTCTTTGCCCGGCGGCCGGCTTGGCGGGTGGCCCGGGTCAGGCCTCGTCGGTCACGTCGGCGAAGGTGCCGCGCAGGGCGGTGATCGCCTCGTCGGCGTCCACCTGCAGGCCGACGCCGTGCTCGCCGGCGCCGAGGTTGATCGTGCGGCCGAGGACCCGCTCGTCGGCGATGACCGGCCACGGCTGCCGCGAGCCGAAGGGCGTGATCGTGCCCCGCTCGTAGCCGGTGACCTCCTTGGCGGTCGCGGCGTCGGGCATGGAGAGCCGGTTGACCCCGAGCAGCGCGCGCAGCTTGGGCCACGAGATCTGCCGGTCGCCCGGGACGAGGACGAAGAGATAGTCGCCGGACGCGCGGCGTACGACCAGGCTCTTGACCAGGTCTCGCACCTCGACGCCCTGGGCGGCGGCGGCCTCGGCCACGCTCCCGGCCGGCCCGTGCCGCAGCACCTTGTGAGCGATCCCCAGGGCGGCAGCGGCATCGGTGGCGGCAGACATGGAATCACGATATCCGGGCCCGACGTTCGGAGATCAAAGACGAGCCGAGCGTCACAGCCGCCGGGATGGCCCCGCGGCCGAGGCCCGGAGGATAGTTGCGGCAGGCCGTGAGACACACGGCGCTGGAGGAGGTTCGCCATGGCCGACAAGCCGCGGCTCTACCCGGGCCCCGACCACCCCATCACCGTCACGCCGACCGACCGCCGCGTCGTCGTCACGGTCGCCGGCAAGGTCGTCGCCGACAGCCGCAGCGCGCTGACGCTGCAGGAGTCGACGTACCCCGCCGTGCAGTACGTGCCGCTCGACGACGTCGACAAGGCGCTGCTGGAGAAGACCTCGACGACCACCTACTGCCCCTACAAGGGCGAGGCGTCCTACTACTCGATCCCGGTGGGCGGCGAGCGCTCGGCCGACGCGATCTGGGTCTACGAGCAGCCCTACGACGCGGTGGCCCCGATCAAGGATCACGTCGCGTTCTACCCCGACCGCGTCGATTCGATCACCGTCGAGGACTGAGCACCCGGCAGTCCGTTTCCGGCCCGCCGCCCCTCCCGCGCGGCGGCGGGCCCGGACTCCCGCCCGGTGACCGGCTGTGCTTCTCGTCGAGCAGCCGCAGCGGTCCGGTTCGGTGCCGCCTGCTCTGCGCTCGCCGATCCGGCGGACGTGTCGCACCGATCGTCCCTGCGCCCGGTGATCGGCTGTGCTCCTCGTCGAGCAGCCGTACCTGGTCCGGTTCAGTGCCGCCTGCTCCGCGCTCGCCGATCCGGGGGACGTGTCGCGCCGATCGTCCCTGCGCCCGGTGGGGCGGCGAAGCACCTCGTCCCGTGACGCATCCCGGTGGCCCCGCGGGGCCAGCCCCCGGTGCGTCGCTTTTCCGGCCGTGCCGGCCGTCGCCGCAGGTGAGGCGGCTGCGGCTTCCGTACTTCTTCCCGGCTCGTCACGACGTGGCGGGCCGATAAATCGACGCACCCTCCCTCGAACGAGTTGCGTCGGTTTCCGCGTCGTTTAGGCTCGGAGGCGCCGGGTAGTCAATGGCGGCTCCAGCGAGAGGATGGGACATGACGATCACGACCACACGGGTTCCCGAGACGGCCTCCGAGCTGCTCCGTGACCTCGCGGCCGCCCCCGAGGGACCCCGTCGTGCGGCACTGCGCGACGAGGCCATCCGGATGTGGCTGCCGCTGGCGTACCACCTGGCCCACCGCTACACGGGCCGTGGCGAGCCCGACGACGACCTGCTGCAGACGGCGACGCTCGGCCTCATCAAGGCGATCGACCGCTTCGACCCCGATCGCGGCGTGGAGTTCGCCGGGTTCGCGGTCCCCACGGTCCTCGGCGAGATCCGCCGGCACTTCCGCGACCGCACGTGGTCGGTCCGCGTGCCCCGGCGCATGCAGGAGCTGCGCCTGTCCATCTCCGAGGCGAGCAACGCCCTGACCCAGACCCTGGGCCGCTCGCCCACGGTCGCCGACATCGCGGCCCACCTCAACGTCACCGAGGAGGACGTCCTCGAGGGCCTGGAGGGCGCCCGCGCCTACTCCGCCCGCAGCCTCTCCACCCCGGTCACCGAGGACGGCAGCACCTCGCTGGGCGACACCCTCGGCGAGACCGACCACGACATGGAGCTGGCCGAGCTCCGCATCGCCCTCGGCCCCGCACTGCAGACCCTCGAAGAGCGCGAGCGCACGATCCTGTCGCTGCGCTTCTTCGGCAACCTCACCCAGTCCGAGATCGCCGCCAAGATCGGCGTCTCCCAGATGCACGTGTCCCGCCTGATCACCCGAGCGCTGGCGAAGCTCCGGGCCGAGCTGTCCGCGGGCTGATCCGGGCTCCACGCCCGAGCCGGTGCGGTCGAGGCGACACAGCTCCCTCGGAGCGGTGGCACCCGAACCGGCGAGGGTCACCACAATGCCGACTGCTCGCGCCCGAAAGCCGACGGGAGACGACGCGTCCTGGCCGGCGCTGTGAGGCGCTGCCTGCGGTGGCTGGGGCAGGGCAGGGGCTGCGCAGGGGCCGGTGCGGGCGGCGTAGGGTCGGGGGATGCGACTCCCTACCGCGGCGATCACGGCGGGTTCTCTCATCGGCGGCTGGCAGCTTGCCCGGCGCACCGGCAATCGGCCGCTCGGCGGCGTTGTCCTCGCCGCCGGCGGGGTGCTGGCGGGCCGCGAGTGGGCCCGGAGCACCAGCCCGGCGATCACCGCCGCGCTGGCCGCCACGTATGTCGGGGCCTTCGGGCTCTCGCACCCGCTCGCCAAGCGGATCGGCGCCTGGCCCTCGGTGCTGACGGTGTCCGCGCTCACGGCCGCCGCCTCGTACGTCGCTTCCGACCGGCGCTCGCTGCGCTGACAGTCGCCTCGCGCGTCGCTTCCGGCTCGGCCTCGTCGCGCTGAGTACGGCGGCGTGTGCGTCGCTTCCGGGTCGGCTTGGTGCGGTGTGAGGTGCCGTTCGGTGTATGCCCGGCGTGGGGTGCGCTTCAGGGGGCCGGGTCGAGTGCGGCCTTCAGGGTCCAGGAGGTCAGGCGCGGGCGGCCGGGCAGGGCGGCGCGGCCGGTGCACCACAGCAGGGCCTCCGGCGGGGCGACCGCGGGGGCGTGCGGGAAGAGGCGGGCCAGCACGAGCTCGCACAGCGCCGGCGGCGGTCGCCAAGGGACAGCGAGACCCTGGGTGATGTCCCAGGTGTGCAGGAGCGCCTCGTTCACGCCGAGGGCCGCGAAGCCGGTCGGGTCGGTCGGGCCCCAGTGCCACGCGCGGGTCGTCGGCGGTGCCGTGGCCAGCGCGTCGCACAGCAGCCGGCCGCAGGCTGCCACCACGCGCAGGACCTGCTCGGGCGGAGCGTCGGCGTGGACGACCAGGTCGAACGGCAGGTAGTCGGCGTCCGGGCGCCCGGCGAGCTGCCCCGCGTAGGCCAGCAGATCGTGCGCCACGTGCGCCGCCGTGGTCCAGCAACTCCAGTCAAGGGAGCCGGCCGGCGCCGTCCAGTCCCGGGCCACGTAGGGCGTGAGGGTCCGCACCATCTCGTCGACCGCCGCGCCGACGTGTCCGCCATCCATGGCCGTCATTCTGCGACGTTCACCCGTGTGCCGCCCGGCGGTAACGAGCCGGCGCCGCCGGAACACATTCGCATGGACGGTGAACAGGCCCCGGGAGCGGAGCCGGCGTGTTCCTCGGCGGGGACGGCAAGCGGTCAGGGGCGGCGGCGGGGAGGGCAAGTGGTCAGGGGCGGCGGCGGGGAGGGCAAGTGGTCAGGGGCGGCGGCGGGGAGGGCAAGTGGTCAGGGGCGGCGGTAGATGCTGATGGAGTGGCCCACGTCGTCGATCGGGGCGCCGCTCGTGGCCAGCAGGGCGGCGAGACGACCGGTGGCCTTTGCCACGGAGCTGTCGGAGACCACGAGGAGGCCGTGGACCTCGTCGGCCGGGACTTCGAGGGGATTGCGGGCCTTGATGCCGTACGCGGAAGGGAGGCCCGCGCCCTTGTAGATCAGCCAGACCGGCTCGCCCGGGTAGTCGGTGCGCAGGTGGTCGGCCAGGCGGCCGAGGTCCTGGCCCCAGTCGACGTTGGAGTCGTGGAGGTTGAGGTGGGTGCGGGCGGTACCCCCGAAGGCCTCATTCGAGTACGGCAGGTAGTACGGGAACGTGCTCAGCGAGCTGACCGCCACGAGGGCCGCCAGCACGCCCGCCACGGGGGGAGCCCAGCGCCACCGGACGAGGACCACGCCCGCCGCGGCGACGGCGAGGAAGATCGGCATGAAGATCGCGTAGCGGGTGCCGAAGTCGCGGGCGCCGGTCATGGCGATGGCCAGCAGGAGGGCGGGCGGCACCAGGACGTACGGGATCGCGGGGCGCAGCCGCGGCACGGCGAGCATCGCGCCGGTCGCCCCGAGCCACAGGACCAGCATCGCCAGCGGGGTCTTCACCAGCAGGGCCGCGGGCAGGTAGTACCAGAGGGAGCCCTCGTAGAGCCGCCCGAACAGGAAGCCGCTGAACGTCGAGTCCTCGAAGCCGAACTGGATGCGCATGCCGTCGCGGTAGGGCTCCGGGAACGGCAACAGGTCCACGAGCAGCGCCCGCACGCCGTGGATCTCGGGCATGCCGAGCGGTTCGAGGAAGCGCAGCCGCGGGTCCACGATCAGGTAGGTCAGCCACACCACGCCGACCGCCACGGCCGCCACGCCGAGTGCCGCCCCCACAGCCCGCGCGAGTGTCGGCGCCGCACCACGCGCGGGGGTCGGCGCCGCACCACGCCCGGGGATCGGCGCCGCATTACGCGCGGGCGTCGGCGCCGCACCACGCGCGGGGGTCGGCGCCGCAGACCGCGCGAATGTCGGCGCCGCGGCCTGCGCGGGGGTCGGCGCCGCGGAACGCCCGGGACTGCGCGGCGCACGCGAGGATCGTTCGCCGGGGTCTGTCGGCTGCCGTCCGGCCGCGGCGAGAGGTGATGCCGCCCCGGGCGCCGGAGCAGAGGCGGAAGCCACATCCTCGGGAGGAGCGGCGGAAGCCTGATCGGAGGTGCCCGGGCGGCGTACTCGGATGATGGCGAGGGCGGCGAGCAGCAGGACGACCGGCACCGCGGGCAGAACGCTCATGCGCGTGGCGAGCGCCGCGCCGAGGGTCGCGCCCGCGAGGGCGAGATGCAGCCACGGGCGTGCGGTGCGGGCACGCCAGGTCAGCCAGACCGCGGTGAGGAGAAACCCGATCGCCGGTACGTCCAGCGTGGCGAGCGAGCCGTGCGTGATGACGTCGGGGGAGAAGGCGTACAGGGCGAGGGCGAGCAGTCCACCGACCGCGTTCGTCAGGTCGCGGGCGAACGCGAACACGACCAGCCCGAACAGCAGTGTGAGCAGGATCAACGGCAGACGTGCCAGGAACATCATCTCGTCCGGGTCGTTGCCCGCCTCGTACAGCACGTGACGGCCGAGCTCCGTCTGGTTGCCGCGGAACGCCGGGTCGAGGTGCGGGTGGGCGAACACCAGCCCCGCCGCCATGATCAGTTTGCCGAGCGGCGGGTGCTCCGGGTTGTAGCGCAGGCTGTGCTGTTCGAGGTAGGTGACGGCGGTCCCGACGTACACGGGCTCGTCGATCGTCGGGGTCTGCTGCACCGCAGTGACGATCATGGCCGCCGCCATCTGACCGAGAAGGATCACCACCATCAGGGGTACGAGCCACCGCCGCCGCGGCTTCGTCGCCGGTGGCGTGGCGTTCGCTGCGGGGCGGGTCACGGGCGCGAACCTACCCGGGGTGTCCTGAATCGTCTGCGGCACATCCCTAGGTACGCGCGCGGGACGGATTAAGCTCACCCGCATGTGCCGGAACATCCGTCAGCTGCACAACTTCGAGCCGCCCGCCACCCCGGACGAGGTGCAGGCCGCGGCCCTCCAATACGTGCGCAAGGTCGCCGGGGCGGCCAAGCCGTCGCAGCGCAACCAGGCGGCGTACGACAGGGCGGTCGCGGCCGTCGCCGAGGCCACCGCGACGCTGCTCGCCGAGCTGGTCACCACGGCGCCGCCGAAGGATCGCGAGATCGAGGCCGCGAAGGCCCGGGAGCGTGCCCGGGAGCGGTACGCCTCCTGACCGCGCGTCCCGCTCACTGTCGCAGGCGCCGGTGTCGTCACGGCCAACGGCGAAATGAGCGAACGTGCAGAGATGCGCGCGCCGCTCGGACGGGCTGTGCTCCGGCGGCCCGGTGGTCGGCCGGGGATCGGAGTCGCGCATCCCGGGCTGCTGAGCTGGCTGATCAGCGTGTGACGGCCGGCGCGGGCATGGCACCCGGGCTCCTCGCGGGCGGCGGCAAGCCGCATGCACCGTCACCATGATCCGAAACCAAACGCGCACCGCGGACTGCTCGTTTAGTGTTCGGATCTTGTTAACCGAAAACAAACGAGCATAATCCTCGAACATGAACGCCACGTCCGAGGAGATCGCCAGCCAGCCCGACGTGTGGGAGCAGGCCCTGCCGCTCGCCGCCGAGGCCCGCGCGGAGCTCGCCGCGCCGGGGGAGCGGGTGCTGATCCTGGGCTGCGGGACGTCCTGGTTCGTCGCGCAGGCCATGGCCGAGCTGCGTGAGGGCGCCGGCCTCGGCGAGACCGACGCGGTGTGCGCCTCGGAGTACCGCCCGCGCCGCCGCTACGACCGGGTCGTCGCGGTCAGCCGCTCCGGCACCTCCACCGAGGTCCTGGAAGCCCTCCGCCAGGTCCCCGCCGGCACCCGCCGCGTCGCGATCACCGCCGTCGCCGGGATGCCGATCGACGAGCTGTCCGACGCGCGGATCCTGCTCGACTTCGCCGACGAGCGCAGCGTCGTGCAGACCCGCTTCCCGACCACGGTTCTCCTGCTGGCCCGGGCGGCTTTCGGCGAGGACGTGAGCCGCGTGGCCGCCGACGGGCGGGCCGCGCTCGAGACGGCACTGCCGGCCGACCCGGCGGGCATCGAGCACCTCGTGTTCCTCGGCACCGGCTGGACCGTCGGGCTCGCCCACGAGGCGGCGCTGAAGGTTCGCGAGGCGGCGCAGGCGTACTCCGAGTCGTACCCGGCGAAGGACTTCCGGCACGGGCCCGTCGCCGTCGCCGGCAGCAGGAGTTTGGTGTTCTCCTTCGGCGGCGTGCCCGCCGACCTCGACGACACCGGCCGCGCGGCCGGTGCGACCACGTACCGCGACGAGCGTGACCCGCTCGCGCAGCTGGTGCTCGCCCAGCGTTTCGCCCTGGCCCTCGCCGCGCACCGCGGCCTGGACCCCGACCGCCCCCGCCTGCTCACCCGCTCGGTGGTGCTCACCGAGCCGGTCTGACCCGCGAGCGCCGCCCGGCCCTCGCGCCGGGCGGCCCGCATCCGGCCCGGCACTTCCCGCGGTCCGGCGCACCCACCGGCCCGAACCCTCTGCGGGCCTGCGCACATCGGCCCGGCTCCCTCGCCGGGCGCACCGGCCCGGCACCCTGCGTCGGGCGCACCGGCCCGGCACCCTGCGTCGGGCGCACTGGCCCGGCATGCCCGCCGGGCGCACCGCGATCGGCCCGCGAAAGCACCGGGCCGGCCCGCGACCGGCTCAGCGCCCGAGCCGGTCCGTCCCTGCGAAGGATCGAGGTTCTCCAGTGACGAAAACCCTTCGCCGAGCGGCCCTGGCGGCCGCCGCGAGCACGATGTTGACGCTGTCATCCTGCAGCATGAGCGGCACAGGCGGGGACGGCAAGGACGCGGCGGAGGGCTACGACCCGTCCGCCGCGGTCACCCTCACGTGGTGGACAGGGCAGACGGAGGACGCCGAAAAGGTGGCTGAGGGGCTTGCGGCCGAGTACCACGCCGCTCACCCCAACGTCACGATCAAGACCTCCACCGGCGCTCCCACCACCGACGACCTGCTGACCAAGCTCTCGGCCGGCTTCGCCGGGGGCAGCTACCCCGACATCTCGTACGCGTTCGGGAGCTGGGCGGGAGAACTCGGCGCCAGCGGCCGTACGCAGGACCTGACCGACTATGTCGCCGACCCGTCCTTCCAGTGGGACGAGATCCCGGAAGCCGCCCGGGTGACAGCGACATCCGACGGGAAGGTCATCGGCGTTCCCGCGCTCGTGGACAATCTGGCGCTCATCTACAACAAGAAGCTGTTCGACGCGAAGGGCGTGGCCTACCCGACCGACGACTGGTCCTGGGACGACTTCCGGGCGGCGGCGAAGAAGCTGACCGATCCTGCGACGAACACGTTCGGGACGGCGTACTCGGTCTCCGGCAGCGAGGACACGACCTGGCACCTGTGGCCGCTGCTGTGGCAGAACGGCGGCCAGATCCTCGACGGCAAGAAGCCGGCCTTCAACTCCGAGGCCGGCGTCAAGGCGCTCGAGACGCTGCGCGCGCTCGCGGTCGACGACAAGTCCATGTACCTCGACCAGACCGACGAGAAGTACGGCCCCCTGTTCAACAGCGGACACGTCGCGATGATGCTGTCCGGACCGTGGTCGCTGCTGGAGATCAAACAGGCCAAGCTGGAGTACGGCGTCGCCGCGCTCCCGGGCGTGAACGGCGACCACCAGACCGTCTCCGGGCCCGACCTGTGGGTGCTCTTCGACCACGAGGACGCCAACCGCGCCGGGGCCGCCCGCGCCTTCATCAAGTGGCTGACCAGCACCGAGACGGACGCGAAGTGGAACCTCGCCGTCGGCAACCTGCCGCTGCGCGCGAGCGAGAAGGACACCCCGCAGTTCGCCGCGTACGTCAAGGAGTATCCGGGCGGGCAGAAGTTCTTCGACAACCTCGCGAACGCCAAGCAGGCCCGGCCCACGGTCGCCGGCTACGAGACGATGAGCCGCAACGTCGGTGACGCGATCGCGCAGGTGTTGCAGGGCGCCAAGCAGCCCAAGGAGGCCCTCGACGAGGCGGCGAGCAAGTCCGCCGGGGTGCTGGAGGAGTAATGACGATCACCTTCGCCGCGACGCCCCGTACGCCTGCGCAGGACCGCACCCCGGTGGCCCGCCGCCGCGGCAGAAGCGTGCGCCGCACCCTGACGGGCTGGGGTTTCGCGGCCCCCGCGACGATCGTGGTGGTCGGCCTGTCGATCTTCCCGGCGGTGTGGGCGTTCTTCATCTCCCGCACCAAGTGGAACGGCATCGCCCCGGCGAAGCCGCTCGGCTGGGACAACTACCAGCGCATCGCCCAGGACCCCGACGCCGCGGCGGCCGCGCAGCACACGCTGCTGCTGACGGTCCTGTTCGTGCCCGGCTCGATCCTGCTCGGCCTGCTCATCGCGGTGGCGCTGAACCAGCGGATCCGGCTGATCGGCTTCTACCGGACGTGCATCTTCGTTCCGTACGTGGCCTCGGCCGCCGCCACGGGCATCCTCGCCGGCTACGTCTTCAACCCGCAGTTCGGCGCCGCCAACGAGGTGTTGCGCCGGTTGGGGCTGCCCGCCCAGGGCTTCCTGGAGAGTCCGGAGCAGGCGCTGCTGGTGATCTGCCTCATCGCGTTGTGGGGCGAGGTCGGCTTCTGCGCGGTCATCTACCTGGCGGCGCTGCAGGACATCCCGCACGAGCTCGTCGAGGCGGCCACGGTGGACGGCGCGTCGCGGGCCCGGGTGTTCTGGCACATCACGCTGCCCGAGCTGCGTCCGGTGACAGTGTTCACCGGGATCTGGCAGACCATCACGGCGATGCAGCTGTTCGACCTGATCTACACCACGACGCGCGGCGGCCCGATGAACAGCACGCAGACCGTCGTCTACTACATCTACGAGCTGGCCTTCCAGACCCAGCGGCTGGGGTACGGGGCCGCCCTCGCCTACCTGCTCTTCGCGGTAACGATGGTGCTCACGCTCGGCGTCTTCTGGTACAGCCGGCGCACGGGATCGGAGGCCTTCTGATGACGACGTCATCCCCCGGATCGAAGGCGTATCCCATGACCATGTCATCCGAGTCCCGCAGGGCGCCCGCCCGCTCGTGGCGGCTGCCGTTCAGCCCGTGGCATCTGCTGCTCATGCCGCTCGCCCTCGTCTTCGTCCTGCCGCTCGTGCAGATGGTGCTCACGTCCTTCATGAGCGAATCGGAGATCAACCAGTTCCCGCCGAAGTTCCTCCCCTCGGGCATCCACGTCGACGGCTACGCCAAACTGCTGAGCGAGTCGCACATCCTGCTCTGGTTCGGCAATACGGTCCTGGTCTCGGCTGTCGCTGTCGTCTCGCACCTGATCCTGTGCTCCCTCGCGGGCTACGGCTTCGCCCGCCTGAAGTTCGCCGGCCGCGGTCTGGCCTTCGTGGCCATCGTCGCCACGGTGATGATCCCGATGCAGCTGCTGATGATCCCGACGTACCTGATGTTCGCCCAGCTCGGCATCCTCGACACCCTGGCGGCCGCCTTCGTCCCGTGGCTCGCGTCGGCCTTCGGCATCTTCCTCATGCGCCAGTTCTTCCTGGGCCTGCCCGTCGAACTGGAGGAGGCCGCCCGCCTCGACGGCGCCGGGGCGCTGCGCACCTTCGTCAGCGTGGTCCTGCCGCTGGCCCGGCCCGCGCTGGCGACGCTCGCCGTCTTCACGCTGCTGTCCAGCTGGAACGACCTGCTCTGGCCGCTGATCGCCATCTCGGACGACACGAAGTTCACGCTGCAGGTCGGCCTGGCCAGCTTCCAGGGCACCCGCCGCACGGAATGGTCGCAGCTGATGGCCGGCAACGTGATCGCGACGCTCCCGCTGATCGTCGCCTTCCTGGTGGCCCAGCGCAGATTCATCGCCACAATGACCTTCACCGGCCTGAAGGGGTGACGGCGACATCGGCAACGACCCGTTGGTCTTCCTGGACGTGGACGGCCCGCTGATTCCCCTCCGGGCCCGCACGCCCGCCCGCCCGCCCGCCCGCGCGCACGCCGGCCTGACGGACGCCGATTTCGCGGCAATCCGCCGCTGGTTGCCGACCCATGCGGGTTCGTCCTGACGGAGTCACACAGCGTGCCGCTCTCGGCGGCGAAGGCGCCCGGTCGAGGCGGGCGGTGAGCCGGCGTAGCGCGAGCGGCGACGCGAGCATGGCCCTCGGCGCCGCCGCATCGAGCTCGGAGCCCGCCGTGCGGTGACGGGACATCACGCTGCCAGTCAGCAGCGCCCACCTCCCTACGGGGAGGCGAGGGCGTCGGCAACGGACGTGACCGGCGACACATCAGATACGAAACTGTTCCGTATCGAAAGCGGCTGCCGTACGGTGGGCTCTGATACGGAACCGTGCCGTATCGTAACTGATTCGAGCTCGGGAGAGCACACCCATGGACGAAACGCAGACCGGGCATCCCCGGCGCTGGGCGATTCTCGGCGTCCTCGTCATCAGCCTGCTCGTGGTCGTACTGGACAACACCGTCCTGAACGTCGCCATGCGCACCATCGCCGACCCCGACAGCGGGCTGGGCGCGAGCCAGAGCGAGCTCGAGTGGGCCATCAACTCGTACACCCTGGTCTTTGCGGGTCTGTTGTTCACCGCCGGCATCCTGGCCGACCGGCTGGGGCGGCGGGTCACCCTGATCACCGGGCTCGCGCTGTTCGGCATCGCTTCGCTGCTGTCCGCGTACGCCCAGAGCCCCGGCCAGCTGATCGGCGCGCGCGCCCTCATGGGTCTCGGGGCGGCCGCCGTCATGCCGGCGACGCTGTCGATCATCGCGAACGTGTTCACGCCGCAGGAGCGTCCCCGCGCGATCGGCATCTGGGCCGGCGCCGTCGGTCTGGCCGCGGCGATCGGTCCCGTGGTCGGCGGTGTGCTGCTCGAGCGCTTCTGGTGGGGCTCGGTGTTCCTGATCAATGTCCCCGTCGTGATCGCGGGCATCGCGCTGCTGCTGGTGCTCGTCCCGGAGTCGAAGGACCCGAAGCCGGGCCGCATCGACCTGCCCGGCGTCCTGATGTCCGTGGTCGGACTGTCGCTCCTCACCTATGGCGTCATCACCGGCGGCGAGGACGGCTTCGACCGCTGGCAGGCGTGGGGCTCGCTGGCCGGCGCGGTGCTCGTGCTGGTCGGGTTCGTGCTGTTCGAGCGGCGCACCGCCTTCCCGTCGCTGGACGTCCGGCTGTTCTCCAACGCGCAGTTCTCGGCGTCGACCGGCATGGTCGGCCTGATCTTCTTCGCCGCGATGGGCGCGATGTTCTTCAGCGCCTTCTACCTGCAGCTGGTCCGCGGCTACGGCCCGCTGGCCTCCGGCGCGCTGTTCGTGCCCTTCGCGGTCGGCCAGCTGGTGTTCGCCCCGCGCAGCGCGGCCATGGTCAAGCGGTACGGTCCCAAGGCCGTCAGCGTCGTAGGTCTGCTCCTGGTCACCGTGGGCCTCGCGGGCTGGATCTTCATCGGCGCGGACACGCCCATCTGGGTCATCGGGGCGCTGTTCTTCGTCATGGGCGTCGGCATGGCCAACGTCATGCCCCCGGCGACCGAGTCGATCATGGCCGCCGTTCCCCGCGAGAAGGCCGGCGTCGGATCGGCCGTCAGCAACACCGTCCGCCAGGTCGGCGGCGCTCTCGGCGTGGCCGTCCTCGGTGCCGTCCTCTCCTCGGTGTACCGCGGCGACGTCGAGGACGCGACCGCGGCGCTGCCCGACGCCGCTCGCGAGGCGGCCCGGGAGTCGATCTCCGGGGCGTACGGTGTCGCAGCTCAGGCCGGGTCCGCCGGGCCGGGGCTGATCGCGCAGGCCAACGACGCCTTCCTGACGGCGCTGCACTGGTCCGCGGCCGGTGGTGTCGTGGTCGCCCTGCTCGGCGCCCTGGTGGCGCTGCTCTGGCTGCCCGGTCGCCGCCCCGCCGATGCGCCGGCGCCCACGTCGGCGGAGGGGCTCGCCGAGGAGCAGGGTGTGGAGTTGATCAACTCGTGACGCCCCGCGTGGCCGCCGCGTAAAGGCTCGGTAACAATGGAGCGTATGACGACGGCCGGCGTGGACGCGGGAGCCGACCCGGGGCGCAAGTCCCTGGGGCGGCCCCGTGACGCGCGCGCCGACGACGCCATCATCGAGGCGCTGATCACGCTGCTGGGCGAGGGCCAGAGCGCGGACGCGATCTCGATGGAGGCGGTCGCGGCGCGCGCGGGGGTGGGCAAGGCGACGATCTACCGGCGGTGGCCGAACAAGGAGGCCCTGCTCATCGACGCCGCGGCCCGGATGAAGGGCCCGCCCCCGGCCCCCGCCGGCATCTCGGTGCGCGAGGACCTGATCGCGCTGGTCTCGCCGCCGCACACCAAGAAGAGCGAGCACTACTCAAAGGCCGCCGCCTGCCTCATCCCGCAGGCGGTGCGCAACCCGGAGATGCACGCCGTCTACCAGGCCATCCTCGAGCCGCGCCGCAAGGTGATGCGCGAGGTGCTGGAGCGCGGCATCGGCACCGGCGAGCTGCGGCCCGACCTCGACATCGAGCTGACGCTGCTGCTGCTCACGGCGCCGTCGATGGCGCAGAACGTGTTCAACTTCAATCCGCGGGTCAAGCGGGAGGGCTACGCCGAGGCGCTGGTCGATCTGATCCTGCGCGGCGCGGCGCCCTGAGCCGTCAGCGGGTCAGCAGGGCGCGCAGGGCCTTGCTGACCGCCGCGGGATCCTCCTCGGCCATGAAGTGCCCGCAGGTGACCGTCTCCTGGATCACGTCGGGCCCCCACGCCCGCCACACGGCCGAGGCGTCGTAGCCCAGCACCGCGCCCCAGTCCTGGGCGAGCACAGTGACCGGCATCGTCAGCTTCGCCCCGGCGTGCCGGGCGGCGGTGTCGTCGGCGATGTCGATCGTCGCCGAGGCGCGGTAGTCCGCCACGATCGACGCGACCGCCTCGCGGGAGGCGCGCAGGTACTCCTCGCGTACGGCGGCGGGCATCGCCTCCGGGCTGCGGGTCCAGCTGTCGAGGAAGTACGCGAAGAAGGCGTCCGGGGCGGCGGCGATCATCGTCTCGGGCAGGCCGGGCGGCTGCGCCATCAGGTAGAGGTGGAACGCCACGGCCGCGTCGGCGCCGTGCAGCACGCTCCACATGTCCAGCGTCGGGACGGTGTCCAGCAGCGCCAGGTGACTGACGACGTCCGGATGGTCGAGCCCGGCGCGGAAGGCCACCAGGGCGCCCCGATCGTGTCCCGCCAGGGCGAACCGGTCGTGCCCCAGGTGGCGGGCGAGGGCCACGATGTCGGCGGCCATGGTGCGCTTGCTGTAGGCCGTACCGTCGGGGCTGTGGGGTTTGCTGCTGGCGCCGTAGCCGCGCAGGTCCGGGCAGATGACGGTGTGGTCGGCCGCGAGGTCGGCGGCGACGTGGCGCCACATCAGGTGCGTCTGCGGGAAGCCGTGCAGCAGCACGATCGGCGTGCCGGTGCCGCCCACCGCCGCCCGCAGCGACACCCCGTCGGCGACGGGCACGGTGAGCTGATCGAAGCCAGGGAACGTGGTCATGGAGCCACCCTCGCGCGCCGCGATGAGTGCCGGGTCAGTGCCGGATGAGTGGCGCCTACGATGGGATCCCGTGAGATTCCAGGTGCTCGGGCCGATCGCCGCATCGGACGCCGCCCTGGGCGGGAAGCTGCAGCGGGCGCTGCTGGCGCGGCTGCTCATCGCCGGCGGCCGCGTCGTGTCGGTGGACCGGCTGGTCACGGACCTGTGGGAGACCCCGCCGGACGGTGCCGTCGCCGCGCTGCGCACCTTCGTCGCCGATCTGCGCCGGGCCCTGGAGCCGGGCCGGGCGCCGCGACAGGCACCGTCGCTGCTGGTCACCCGCCCACCCGGGTACGCGCTGCGGGTCGAGCCGCCGGCCACGCTCGACGCGGCGGAGTTTGAGGAGCTGGTCGCCCGGGCGGGACGCGTCGCCCCCGGCGAGGCGCTCGGGTTGGTGGACGGGGCGCTGGGGCTGTGGCGCGGGGGCGCGTACGAAGAATTCGCCGAGACGGCCTGGGCCCGCGCCGAGGGTGACCGGCTCGAGGAGCTGAGGATGCTCGCCGTCGAGCGGCGGGGCGAGGCGCTGCTGCGGCTGGACCGGGCGGCGGAGGCGGTGCCGGGGTTGCGCGCGCACGTGGCGCAGCGGCCGTTGCGGGAGGACGCGTGGCATCTGCTGGCGCTGGCGCTGTACCGCTCGGGGCGCCAGGGCGAGGCGCTGGAGAGCCTGCGGGAGGCCCGCAAGACGCTGGTGGATGAGCTGGGCGTCGATCCGGGTCCACGGCTGCGGGAGCTGGAGACCGCGGTGCTCGTGCAGGATCCCGCGCTGACGGCGGAGCGCCCGCGGGCCGTCGCCGGGCCGGGGCGTGTCTTCGTGGGGCGCGCCGCCGAGGTCGCCGTCGTGGAGCAGGCCGCCGCCGATGCGTTGGCGGGGCGGCGCGCCGTCGTGGTGCTCGTGACCGGCGAGGCGGGCGCGGGCAAGAGCGCGTTCGCCGAGGAGGTCGTACGCCGGCTGGGCTGGCCGTCGGTGTGGGCGCGCGGGCCCGAGCACGACGGCGCGCCGATGCTGTGGCCGGTGCTGCCCGGCGCGGGGGAGGCGCCGCTGCTGGTGGTCGCCGACGACGTGCACTACGCCGACGGCGACGGCCTGGACGTGCTCGGCGGGCTGATCGAGGGCGGCAGGGGGCTGGTCGTCGTCACGTACCGGCCGGGTGAGGTGGGTCCGGCCGCGGCCGCGATGCTGGCGCGCTGGGCGAAGACCGAACCGGTCCGGATCCGGCTGGGCGGGCTCGGCCGGGCGGAGGTCGGCGCCCTGGTCGCCGCGGTGGCCGGGCCCGCCGTGGATGCCGATGCCGTGCGCGACATCCATCGGCGCAGCGGCGGGAACCCGTTCTTCGTGCGCGAGCTGGCGCGGCTGGCGGGCTCCGGCGAGCGCATCCCCGACGGGGTGCGCGACGTGCTCCGGCACCGCCTCGCCCGGCTGCCGGCCGGCAGCCGCGAGGTGCTGCAGCGGGCCGCCGTGCTGGGCCGCGACGTGGATCCCGACCTGCTCGCCGCGCTGGCCGGCGGCGACGTCCTGGATGCGGTCGACGCCGCCTTGGACGCGGGCTTCCTCACGGAGGCGGAGGGGTTGCGCTTCACCCACATCCTGGTACGCGACACCCTCTACGACGACCTGTCCGAGCTGCGCCGCCGCCGGTGGCACGCCGAGGCGGCCGAGGCGATCGAACGCGCCCGCCCCGGCGCGCACGCCCTGCTCGCGCACCACTACGGCCGGGCGGGCGCATCCCACGGCGCCCGCGCGGCCCGGCACGCCGGCGCGGCAGCCGTCGAGGCGGAGGCACGCAGCAATCCGCACGAGGCGGCCCGGCTGTGGCGGCAAGCGGTTGCCGGCGCGGCGACGCCCGGGGAGAAGGTCGCCGCGCTGACCGGGCTGGGGCGCGCGCTCGCCGTGCTGGGGCGGCTCGGGGAGAGCCGCGTGCTGCGGGTGCAGGCCGTCGAGGCGGCCGCCGCCGACCCCGAGCTGCTGGCGCGGGCGCTGGCCGGGTTCGACGTCCCGGCGATCTGGCCGCGCAACGACGACGAGGTGCTGTCCGCGCGGATCGCCGCGGCGGTCTCGGGGGCGCTGCCCGGCACCCGGGGTGCGCTGCGGGCGCGGCTGTTGTGCGCGCTGGCGCTGGAGCTGCGGGGCGAGACCGGCGAGCGGGGCCTGCGCGCAGCCGGGGAGGCCGAGCTGCTGGCGCGTGAGCTCGGCGATCCGGCGTTGCTGGTGCTCGCGTTGAATGCGCGTTTCCTGCACGGTTGTGCGCGGGCGGGGCTCGCCGCCGAGCGAGACGCCATCGGGGCCGAGCTCGTCGACGTGGCGGGGCGGCACGGGCTGGTGACCTTCGAGGTGCTCGGCCATCTGGTACGCATGCAGGCAGCCTGCGCGTTCGGCGACCGCACGGCGGCCGAGAAGCATGCGGACGCCGCCGACCGGCTGGCCGGGGAGTACGACCTGCCTGCCGTCGCCATCTTCACCGGCCTCGCCCGGGCGCTGGGCGCGGCGGTCGCCGGGGGAGACGCTGCCGAGGCTTACGACACGGCCTTCGCGAGGTTGGCAACCGGTGGCATGCCGGGCGTGGAGGACGGGCTCGCCGGGCTGACGTGGCTCTCGGGCGAGCTCGCTGGTTTCCCGCCGCGGGGCAAGGCCGGTGCCTTCTCGCCGCCGGACGGGGACGGGCTCGGGCCGTATGAGCCGTGGGCGCGGCCGTGGCTGCTGGCCCGCGCGGGGCGGCGCGAGGAGGCGGCGGCCGCCCTGAACGCCGCGCCCGACTCACCCCACGACCTGCTGCTCGAAGCGCGGCTGGCGTTGCTCGCCCGGGCGGCGGTCGCGCTGGGGGACCGGGCCGCGTGCGCCCGCCTGCACGAGGCGCTGCTGCCCGCCGCCGGTCAGCTGGCCGGCGCGGCGAGCGGCGTGCTGTCCTTCGGCCCCGTCGACGACCTGCTCGCCCAGCTGGACGCGCACCGCTGACCCGACCGGCTCCCGCACCGCCGGGCGGTCAGACGACTCGATGCAGCAGATCGTCGACGGTGTCGCGGCGCACCTGGGTGCGTGCCAGCCCGCCGGCCACCCCGACGACCGGCGGCCGCCCCGCGAAGGGGTCACGGCGATGGTGGTACGCGCCCGTGCCCGCCACCACGAGGATGTCGCCCACGGTCACGTCGGCGGGCAGCTCCATGGCCGGCACCAGCACGCCGGCGGCGGCGTGACCCGCCGTGACCATCGCCAGGCGCATCGGGGCCTCGGAGACGCGGCCGGCGAGTTCGGCGGTGTGGCGGCCCGCGCAGTCCGCCGCCGTGGCGCAGTCGGGAACGGCGCCGTCGAGCGCGACCGTCAGCCGCCCGTCGGTCAGCGTGGTGACCTCGGCGACGCGGTGAACGGTGACGCCGGCCCGGGCGACCAGGGCACGGCCGGGGGAGACGGTGAGCGCCGGTTCCGGCACGGCGTGACGTTCGGCGGCGAGCCGCAGGACCGTACGGATGCGGCGGGCGAAGGCTGCCACCGCGAAGGCGCTGTCGTGACCGCTGTACGCCACGGCGTGCCCGCCGCCCAGATTGAGCGTTCGCACATCGGCGCCGGTGCGCGCTCGCGCAACCGCGCAGAAGGCGACGGCTTCGCGCACGCACGCCTCGTACGCCTGGAAGCGGCTCAGCTGGTGACCGAGCGAGCAGTCCAGCCCGGCCAGGCGCAGGTTGCGGCTGTGCAGCACGGTGGCGACGGCGTCGAGGGCGGCGCTCGAGCCGAGCCGGAAGCCGTAGCGGCACCGGGTGCGGCCCGCAGCTGACGGCGTCACCCGGACATGCACGCGCTGTCCGAGCGGCGCGCGCGCCTCGACCGCCGCCAGTTCGCCGGGCGTGCCGACGACCACGGCGGCACCGCAGTCGTACGCGGCATCAAGGTCGTGCAGGGATTTGGCCGTGCCGTGCAGGACCAGCCGCGCGGGCCGGAACCCCGCCAGGAGCGCGGTGCGCAGGTCGGCGGCCGAACCCACGTAACAGCCGAGCCCGGCCCCGGCTATCCAGCGGGCCTCGCCGGTGGTCAGGCCCGCCTTCGCACTGTACGAGACCCCGCGCCGGCCGAACGCCGCCACGTACTCCGCGCACCTGGTCCGGACGTCATGTTCGTCGAGCACGTGCACGGGCGTGCCGTAGGTCGCCGCGAGCGTCGTGGCGCGGACGTCGCCGATCAGCAGGTCGCCGTGGTCGCCCCAGCGGGCGGTGGCCGGCCAGACGGCGGGGTCGAGATGATGGCGCAGCGAGGCGCGGAACGTCGGGAGCAGCTCGGCGAGGGTCATGACCCGATGCTCGGGCGGGCCGCGCGGCGCCGGACAGGGGTGGATACGGGGCTTTGACGGCGCGTACGGGAAATCTCTACGCGTTCTTAACGCCGCGGGGCGGGCGGTGCGGATCACGGCGCGCCACTATTCACCCCAGAGTTGCAGCGCGAGAGGACGACGCAGGCCCGTGGTGATGAGCGAATGGCTCCTGAAGGGCCTCAACGAGCAGGCCGGCCAGCATCAGGGGCCGCACGGCGAGGGCGGGGAGAAACCGCACTCGTGGTGGAAGGTGATGTGCCTGACCGGTGTGGACTACTTCTCCACGCTCGGGTATCAGCCCGGCATCGCGGCGCTGGCCGCCGGCGTGCTGTCCCCGGTCGCGACGCTGGTGCTCGTGCTGGTGACGCTGCTGGGGGCGCTGCCGGTCTATCGGCGCGTCGCCGCGGACAGCCCGCACGGCGAGGGCTCGATCGCCATGCTCATGAAGCTGTTGTCGTTCTGGAAGGGCAAGCTGTTCGTGCTCGCCCTGCTGGGCTTCGCCGCGACGGACTTCATCATCACGATCACGCTGTCGGCGGCGGACGCGACGGCGCACATCGACGAGAACCCGTACTGGCCGGCCGCCCTGCAGGGCCACGAGGTGATCGTCACGCTGGTGCTCATCGCGCTGCTCGGCGGCGTGTTCCTCAAGGGCTTCACCGAGGCGATCGGCATCGCGGTGGGCCTGGTGGGCGTCTATCTCGCGCTCAACGTCGTGGTGGTCGCCCAGGGCCTCGTCCGTGTCATCACGCACCCGTCGCAGGTCAGTGACTGGACGACGGCCTTGACCACGCAGCATGGCGATCCGCTCATGATGGTCGCTGTCGCTTTGCTCGTTTTCCCGAAGCTGGCGCTGGGCCTGTCCGGCTTCGAGACGGGTGTCGCGGTGATGCCGCAGGTCAAGGGCGACCTGCCGGAGCGGATCCGGGGCACGAAACGGCTGCTCACGACGGCCGCGGTCATCATGAGCTGCTTCCTGCTCACCAGCAGCGTGGTGACGACCGTGCTCATCCCGCAGCGGGAGTTCGAGGACGGCGGGGAGGCCAACGGGCGGGCCCTGGCCTACCTGGCGCACGAGAACCTGGACGCGGCCTTCGGCACGGTGTACGACGTGTCGACGATCGCGATCCTGTGGTTCGCCGGGGCGTCCGCCATGGCCGGGTTGCTCAACCTGGTGCCTCGCTACCTGCCCAAGTTCGGCATGGCGCCGGGCTGGGCGCGGGCGGTGCGGCCGCTGGTGCTGGTGTTCACCCTGACCGCGTTCCTGATCACGATCATCTTTCGCGCCGACGTGGACGCGCAGGGCGGCGCCTATGCCACGGGCGTGCTCGTGCTGATGACCTCCGCGGCGGTCGCGGTGACGTTGTCAGCTCACCGGCGGGGGCAGCGGGCGCGGGTGTGGGGCTTCGGGATCATCGCGGTCGTGTTCGCGTACACGACGGTGGTCAATGTCTTTGAACGCCCCGACGGGGTGCGCATCGCGGCGTGCTTCATCGGCGCGATTCTGGTGATCTCGCTGCTGTCGCGGCTGTTCCGGGCCTTCGAGCTGCGGGTGACGGGCATCGAGACGGACGAGGTGGCCGCGCAGTTCCTGAGCGAGCTCGGGCGGCGCAATGTGCGTCTGATCGCCAACGAGCCGGACCGCCGCGACGCCCGCGAGTACAGCGATAAGATCGCCCAGATCATCGCGGACAACGATCTGGCCGACGATCGCGACCTCATCTTCGTCGAGGTGACCGTGCGCGACGCGTCGGACTTCGAGACCGAGCTGCGCCTGCACGGCGAGGTGCTGCACCACCGCTACCGGGTGCTCACCGTGGAAAGCTCCTCGGTGCCGAGCGCCCTGGCGGCCACGCTGCTGCACATCCGCGACCTGACCGGGCGCCGGCCGCACATCTACTTCGAATGGACCGAAGGCAACCCGGCGGCCAACTTCCTGCGCTACCTGTTCTTCGGCCAGGGCGAGGTCGCCCCGGTCACCCGGGAAATGGTCCGCCAGGCCGAGCACGACCGCCGCCGCCGGCCCCACATCCACGTCGGCTGACCCGCCGCCCGCGCATGCGGCGCCGGGGCTGTCGGTACGACCGGGTGCCGGAGGAGTCTGTCAAGCCACGCATGCGGCTGCTGCCCTAGGGTCGGTTCAGACATGTCGCGACCCTGCCGTGGTGCAATAGGCTGCGCGTGTGAAGCGTATGGTTTCGCGCAAGGCCACTGTCACGTCGCCGGAAATTGGTCGGCGGTCTGCTGAGGCGGAGGTGAGCTCAGCCGTCGCGGGGGCCCCGGCCGGGTCGGCTGCGATTCAGACGCTGCAGCGCACGGCCGGGAATGCGGCTGTCGAGCGGATGCTGGCCGGCCGGACGGTTCAGCGCATGATCTCCGCACCCGATGCGACCGACGCCGCGGAGACGCAGATGGCTCCGCCCTCCGCCGAGGTGCTGGTCCAGCCCGCCTATGCGACGGGTGACCAGTTCTCCATCGCCGAGGTGTTGCTGCGAAAGCCGACCATGAACGTTTTCATCGACCGGCAGGACGCCACGGCCGAGGGCAGCGCCGCGGCCGGTAGCGGCAAGAAGGACCACAGCCTCGCCATCCGCAAGTTCTACCTCGAGTCGGGCATCGAATCGAAGCGGATCTTCCTGAAGGCGGAGGGCTACACACAACAGCAGGCCGGCGTGGTTCCGAAGTACACGACGGACGCCACCAAGGACGTGGCGGCGTCCTTCAACGCCCAGTCCCGTAACCGGCTGCGCAAGCAGTGGGGCGGGATGAACGAGAAGGGGTCCGGCCAGGCGGGCGCCTGGGACGAGCCCATCGCCGAGTGGCTGTCGAGCCTGGGAGTGCCCACGGAGGGCAGTGCCATCGCGATCCTGTGGTCCCGCTTCAGCGGCAAACGCGGCGAAGCCCATCCCGAGCACGACACCAGTTACGAGGGCATGGGCCAGATCATCGACCGGATCGGCGGCTCCCAGCCGGTCGTCATCGTCGGCGACTCCGGCAAGGACGCCGCCTCCGCCGGCAAGTACAGCACCTTGCTGGCCAGGGAGAACAACGCGTACGACCTGACGGAATTCTGGGAAAGGCGGAAATCTCCGCTGCTCACGGCGTGGGGCGGCAACACCCGGACCGGGCAGTTCCGGCTCTTCGACTATTTTGATCGCAAGTTCTCCGAGGCCCGCCACTTCGGGGCGCGTAGCGGCAACCTCGAAGCCATCGCCATGCTGGGGTTCAAGGTGCGTTACTTCGAGGAGAAGCCCCGGGCCGACTACGACAGCCACGGCGGGCGGCGCATGGAGGCCTTTCACCGGGGGAATCGTCCGGGGGCCCGGGACGACGCGGATGACATCGGCTACGAACGGATCCAGGTGGAGTACGCGCCGACCCGTACCGGTAAGCAGCAGACCTTGAACAACGACCCTCGCGTCACGGAGCCGCTGGACAAGGAGGATTTCCCCCGGGGCTTCTCGCCGAACGACGTCACCCGGATCGCGGGGTGGCTGCAGCACGGCGAGGTCACCTTCCGCACTCGGGCCGACCGGGAGAGTCTCGCCGATCAGCTCAAGGAGATCCGCTCCTTGTTCACCGAGCTGGCCGGGTGGATTCCCGAAGCCCGGCAACTGGCCGGAAGTGGCAGCGCCACGGAGAAGGACAAGAACATCAAGAAGTCCGAGGTGAACAAGGCCAGGCCCAAAGTGATGCGCAAGCTGGCCGAGGCTACGAGACAGCTCAATCCGGCGCTGGACGCTCTCGTCACCGAACTGCCCGAGGCCCGTGAGCTGGTCAACCTCTACCGAGCCGACCTCGTGGCGATCTCGACGGAGAAGCCACCCCCGGGGTCGCTCGACACGACCATCGACAACACCAGCAAGCTGATGGATCGGATCGGGTCCACCCTCGACACCTTGCGGGACATCAGCGAGCAGTCGCAGGAGATCGTCGAGCCGCAACGCAGGTCCACCAACCTGGAACGGCTGAAGGCCGCGTCCCGGCGCATGACACGGATCGAGAACTCGCTGACGGATCTTCAGAGACGCGTCACCGCGATCAAGGCCTCGCTCGGCGAATCCGCCACGGAGTGATCCGCTCACCCGACCGCGATGGCGCTGCCGATGGTCGGCGTCGGCCGGGGCCGGGCGTTCGTCGTGATGACCTCGGCCGGGCTCGCCGGACGACTGAGCGCCGCCGCAAGCTCCCGCCGGACGATGTCAGCCGGTCGGCCTCATCCACACCCCCGGCCCGAAGGCGCAGCGCGCAGCCGTCAAGTACGGCCCCGCCGTCGCCGTCATGCGCGAACTGCTGCACCAGGCGGACACAGCGGCCTCGGGCGGCTGTGAACGCCGTCAGGGTTGAAGTGGGTCATCCCAGCTGACTTCCTGCATCGTGCCGTCCGGGCCCATCCGGAACATCCGCGGCGGGCCCATGTCGCGCATCGCCCGCTCGTAGGCCGCTTCGCGTGCTTCCTGCTCCTGACCGGAGGGGTCACCGACGCGGAAGACATGCATGTGAACGCCGCCGGCGTCGATGCTGTCCGGATCGGGCATGCCTTCGATGACGAAGCCGAACAAAGCGTTCAGCGCCACCTCGCCCAGCTCCAAGGGATGGAACGGCAGCGGATAGGGATCCTGGTCCTCCCACGCCGGATCTGGCTCGAGCGGATGCAGTCCGTCCCAATAGGGGCGCTCGAAGTCGAACGGCTCGCCGATGTTCTCTTCGATGCCGCCGTCGGGCGACAGGCTCAAGGAGCGGATCAGCTTCCCGTCCTCCCAGACCGCGAAGCAGAGCCAGTCCACGACCGAGTGCATGCCGTGCATGATGATCCGCCTGCCGGCGCCGGCTCGAAGCAGGTGCTCGGGCAGCTCCGAAGGACGGTCGAGGACGAGCCTGCGATCGCACAGCAGCTCGGCTCCGGGCAGGACCGAGACATGGGTGACGTCGTCGGGCGGATAGGTCACATCGAGGGTGCTGTCGCCCGCCAATGTCACCTCGTACCCGGGAAGGATCTCCCGGACCACGGCTTCCGCCTCCGCTGCGTCGGACGGGGTCGCGCCCAGCAGCGCCGGCCGCAAGTCGCCGTCGGTAAAAGCCAGCAGAGCGGTCTTCGCCCCCATGACACCTCCTGATTCGCCGCAGTGTCCCCGCACAATACCGGCGAAGATCATGGCTGGGCGTCCGGCGAGGCCCGTCGACGGCTTGATTGGCAGAGCCGTGACAGCTGGCCGGTGTGGCAGCCCCGCGCGATCGAGCGCCGCTCGCGTCCGCCGGCTGACCACGCCGCGACCGGGGGAACCCGGATCGACGGCAGAGCGGGTGCTGAGGCCGGCTCAGTCGCCTTGGAGGGACCAGTCGGCGTCGCCGTCGGTGACGGTGGCGTCGTGGTACTGCTCGGTGTGCGGGTGGGGCCAGGCGCCGCGGGGGAAGCTGGTGGGATCGATGGCGTCGCTGTGCAGGTTGATCATGGCGGTGACCTGCAGCCCGAGGAAGGCTGTCAGGGTGGCGAGCGCGGCGCCGATGATGGCGGTGTTGACGCCGGCTTCCTCGAGGATGATGGCGGCGCCGGCCCAGGAGAAGACACCGGATCCGAAGGCGGCCAGCGCGGTGACGGCGGCGGCGATCAGTTTGACCAGGACGGCGGCCAGGGCGAGGTAGAAGGTGAGGCCGGCGGCGGCGCACGCGATGAGGTTGATCTGGGTACTGGCGGCGATCGAGCCGATACGTGTCGCGGCGGAGGACTGGGCGCCGAGGGCACTGATGTAGGCGTCGCGGGCGGCGCCGGACCAGTCGGAGTTGTCGACGGCGAGGTTCTGTTCGGACAGGTTGGCGGCCACGCCGTTGGCGTGGGCTTTGACGTCGGCCCAGTTCCAGGCGTCGATGAACATGTATACGGGTGCGACGGCGCCCTTGAGCAGGTCCTGGAACCAGGCGAGGAGGTCCTTGCCCCACTCGACGGTCTGGCGGGCCAGGTCCATGACCGCGTCGGCCACGACGTCGGTGACGTACCAGTGGCCGACTGCCCCGGCGGCTGCGGGGATCATCTGGTCGAGGTGCCCGGAGAAGGT
>NZ_JAUQWH010000139.1 GCF_030757795.1 Actinoplanes oryzae | reverse complement strand
AGGGCGTCGGTGGCCGGGTCGCCGCCGGTGAGGAGGCCGGCGCGGCGCAGCTGGGCGGGGGTGGCGGCGCCGGCGTACCAGGCGGCGAGGCCGCGGGGGGTGAGGCGGATGGTGCCGGTGCCGCCGGGGTGGAGCTGGCCGGTGCCGGCGGTGAGGGTGAGCCGGTGCGGGCCGTGGTGCCAGGGGCAGACGTCGTCGATCAGGTCGAGGTCGAGGGTGGCGTCGAGGTGGGTGGGCCAGCCGCGGGCGGCGACGGCGGCGGGGGCGTCGATGAGGCGCAGCATCCAGGGCTGGCTGGTGTCGGGGTGGGCGTCGGCGCGGGCGATGAGGGACCAGGCCGGGTCGGCGGGGCCGAGGCGCAGCAGGGTGGTGGGGGCGACGCTGGCCCAGGAGCCGAGCATGGCGAGCAGGGTGCGGGTGGCGGCGTCGGTGGTGCCGATGAGGTCGTCGACGGTGAGTTTGCCGGTGGCGTCGTAGCCGGGGCCGCGGTCCCAGGTGGTGTAGCCGGTGGGGGTGCCGGTGTCGTCGGTGGCGAGGGTGAAGCCGTGGTAGTCGGCGAGGATGGCGGCGGGGTCGGTGTCGAAGGTGGGTCCGGTGCGGTCCATCATGCCGGTGCTGTCGCGGGCGACCTGCTGGTAGAGGTAGTGGATGGCGGGCAGGTCGGGTGCGGTGGCCGGGCGCAGGGTGGTGTTCGGGTCGGGGCGGATGGTGGCGAGGGTGCGGGTCGGCATCTTCCAGTAGGTGAGGGTGCCGATCTCTTCCCAGCCGAGGGCGCGGTAGGGCGCGGGTGTGGTGTCGAACAGGGTGCTGATGGCGGCGCCGCGGTCGCGGGCGTCGTGCAGCAGGTGGGTGAGGACGAGGCGGGCGAGGCCGTGGCCGCGTTGGTCGGGTGCGGTGGCCACGCCGGCGATGCCGCTGGCGGGCACGGGGCGGCCGCCGAACCATTGGTGCTGCTCGCGGTCGAGGGCCTTGGCGAGCAGGCGGCCGTGGGGGTCGAAGGCGCCGTGCTGCCGGCGGCCGGGGCCGGTGGCGCTCCAGCCGTCGGGCTTGGGCTGGTCGTGGTAGCCGAAGGTGAGGCTGCCGAGGTGCCACGCCTGGTGGTCGTCGTCCGGGCCGAGTGGGCGTACCTGGTAGGTCACGCCGAGCATCCTGCCAGCGCGCGGCCGGTGCGGGACAGCGATTTCAGCGGTGCGCGCCGGTGGGGCCGAAGGCGGTGAGGAATTTGTCGCGGAAGTCGTTCATGGGCCAGACGGGGGCGGCTGGGGCGGGTTGCAGGCCGGCGGTCCAGCCCCAGCCGGCGACGCGGTCGAGGACGGCGGGGTCGTGGGTGATGATGCTGACCGGGACGTCGTGGCTGGCGTTGTCGCCGACGACGATGGGGGCGGGCTGGTGGTCGCCGTAGACGACGAGGACGAGGTTGTCGTTGCCGTAGGTGGTGACCCAGGAGATGAGGCTGTCGAGGGTGTAGACGATGGATTTGGTGTATTCGGTGCGTACCTGGGCGGGGTCTTTCCAGACGTCGGTGGCGCTGCGGCCGGCGGCGTGCTGCTGGGTGTAGAGGGAGCCGTCGCCGAGGATGTTCCAGTCGGTGAGGGTGGGCTGGGGGGCCCAGGGGGTGTGGCTGGAGACGAAGGTGATCTCGGCGGCGAGCGGGGCGCGGCCGGCGACGGCGTACTCGCGGTCGGTGAAGGCCTTGAGGGTGTACTGGTCGGGCACGGGTGACCAGCCGAAGGCGGGGCCGGCGTAGCCGAGGGTGTGGGAGTCGTACACCTGCTGGTAGCCGTAGAAGGAGCCTTCGGGCCAGGCGTAGGTGAGGCCGGGTTCGACGCCGACGGTGCGCCAGGCGCCGGTCTTGGCGAAGGCGCTGGTGAGGGTGAGGCGGTCGCCGGAGACCAGGCCGCGGTAGCGCTGTTCGTTGTCGATCCAGACGCCGGACTGGAAGGTGGAGTGGGCCAGCCAGCTGCCGCCGCCGGCGGTGGGTGAGGTGAGGAAACCGCTGCGGGCCTGGTAGCCCTTGGCCGCGAGCTGGGACGTCCCGCGGGTGAGCAGGGAGGTGACCGGGCCGGCGAGGGTGGGGTCCTGCACGGCGGAGCGGCCGTAGCTCTCGACGACGGCGAAGATGACGTCCTTGCCGCGCAGGCCGGCGAGCAGGGAGGCGGGTGGGGTGGTGCGGTAGGCGTCGTCGCCGACTTCGCGGTCGAAGGCGCGGCGGTCGCGCAGGGCGGCGGGGACGCTGACGACGCTGTCGCGGGTGAGGGTGGCCATGCTGTCGGAGGCGACGTAGACGCCGGGGGCGAAGGAGGTGCCGGCCAGGGCGAGCAGCAGCCAGGCGGCGGTGGCGGACGCGAGGCCGGCGCGGGCGGCGGTGGTGTGCCGCGCGGTCACGGCGGCGAGGCGCCTGACGGCGAGGACCGACCCGGCGAGTACGCCCACCGCGAGCACGATCACGCCGGCGAGCGTGCCGATGAGCCCGGCGGGGCCGAAGGAGTCGCGGACGAAGCGGTAGCCGTCGGCGAACAGCGGCCAGTCGAGCACCGGGTCGAAGGCGCGGGCGAGGACGGTGAAGAACCCGATGTCGATGATCTTCAGGACGGTGAGCACGCCGAGCAGAGCGCCGAGCACCGTGGCGGTGACGGTGCGTGCACGGCGGGGCAGGACGAGCAGGACGGCGAGGACCGCGACCGCCTCGATGGGCACCCGGACCACGGCCGCCCACCAGGGTGCGCCCTCGGGCAGGCGGGTGACCTGGTCAGGGACGACGAGGGCGACGAAGACGAGCAGGGCGGCCAGGGCGGTGCCGGCCCAGGCGGCGGTGCGGCGCAGACGGGACAAGGTGGCGGCCTTCCGGACGTCGGGGACGGAGCGTAACCCCGGACGTGGAGTACACGCCTGTCGCCCCCGCCCGGTTCACCGCCGGGGCGGGGCGGAGGGCTGCGTCACACCGGTCGGGTTCAGAGGTCGTCGCACTGCGAGCGGGCGGAGCGGACCTGGGCGGCGATGGCGTCGAGCTGGAAGCCGACCATGGCCTGCTGGGCGCGCTGGGCCTCGGCGGCCAGGGCGCGGTAGCGGGCGTCCTGCTCGGCGGCGGCGACGGCCAGGGCGACGCCGGCCTGCAGGCGGGCGGTGTTGGCCTGGGTGAAGGTCTCCTGCTGCCAGGTGTCGGGCACCCGGTCGAACACGTCGCAGGCGGCGCGGGCGTCGCTGTCGGCCGAGGCGGCGCTGCCGTCGCCGTCGAGGGCGGTGCCGAGCCAGATCGCGCCGATGACCAGGGCGCCGGCGAGGGCGCCGGCGGTGGCGGCGAGCAGCAGGGGGCTGAGCTTGCGGCGCGGCTTGCCCGGCTGGGCGGGGTCGGTGACGGGGGTGCCCAGCGGGCCGGTGCCGGCCGGGTCGCCGTCGGGGGCGGCGGCGGGCGC
This sequence comes from Actinoplanes oryzae, assembly GCF_030757795.1. Lineage (GTDB taxonomy): Bacteria > Actinomycetota > Actinomycetes > Mycobacteriales > Micromonosporaceae > Actinoplanes. The sequence goes on along the minus strand of NZ_JAUQWH010000139.1, from coordinate 20,645 downwards.
GGGCCAGGCCTGCTGCGGCGAGAAGAGCGGAGCGGGCTGCTCGGGCGGCTGGGGCGTCGTCATGGCCGACAGCTTCCCACATCCGGCCCCGCCGGGCCCTGGGGCGGCGGTTCAGGCGGCGGGCGGGAAGTGCAGGTTCCAGCGGCCGGTGCGGTACGTGAGGCGGGTGACCGACAGCGGCGCCACGTCGAGGGCCGCCATGCGGTCGCCGGGCAGGCCGAGGGCGTGCCCGAGCAGGGCGCGGACGACGATGGGGTGGGCGACGGCGACGACGCGTTCGGTGGCCATGGCGTCCATCCAGGCCGCGGCGCGTTCGCGTACGCCGGACAGGGTTTCGCCGCCGTGGGGGGCCGCCGCCGGGTCGGTGAGCCACAGGTGCAGGCCGAGCGGGTCGTCCTGGGCGATCTCGGTCAGGGTGCGGCCGGTCCAGGCGCCGAAGCCGGGGTCGGCGAGGGCTTTCTCGGTCAGTGCGGAGCGGCCGAGGGCCTGGGCGGTCTCCCGGGCCGCGCGCGAGGGTGCGCACACCCACAGGGCGTCGCGGCCGAAGGCGGACAGGGCGAGGGCGGCGGCGCGGCCGCCCTCGTCCAGATCGTCGTCGCCGCCGAAGCGCGCCTCCCGCAGGCTGCGGGTCGGCGCGGTGGCCAGCAGCCGCACGGCGCCGCTCACACCGCCACGGGCTCGGGATCGCGCACGGCCGGCGCGCCCAGCCGGGTGAGCAGCGCCGCGAAGGCGAGCCCGAGCGACACCCACAGCGTGACCTGGGTGCCCAGCGACGTCAGCCGGAAGCTGTAGAGCAGCGAGGGCGGGAACGTGTCGGGCACCTCGTCGATGGCCGGCAGCAGCACGTAGCCGACGACGACCACGAGCAGGAACGCGCCCAGCCCGGCGCTGAGCCGCAGCCACTCGGCGGCGCCGGCGCGCAGGGACCGGAAGGCGAGCACGCCCGCCCACACGGCGACCAGGCCGATCACCACGATGGACACGTAGCTGATCGTGCGCTGGTCGATGGTCGCCGGGTCGCCGACCGCGGGCGGGTTCGGCGGATACTTGACGAACGGCACCAGCACCAGCCCGGCCAGGGCGGCCGCGGCGAGCCCGAGCGCGGCCCGCGCGTCGTCGCCGGTGCGCAGCCGGCGGCGCAGGATCGTGTAGGCCGTCGCGAGCAGCCCGCCCATGGCCACGCCGTAGAGGCCGGTGGCCAGGAACAGCCCGCCCTTCTGCCCGTCGCGCGAGACCAGGGCCTGCTCGTCGTCGTGGCTGTGCCCGGCCGGCTCGCCGGCGCTGGCCTGGGCCTGCTCGATGGCGATGGCCGCGTCGACCTTGGGCTCGCCGAGGAAGTAGGCGAAGGTGCCGGCCAGCAGCCCGGCGATCAGGCCCGCCAGCAGCCCGCGCAGCAGCAGCTGCCCGTAGGTGACCTTGCGGGCGGTCAGTGGCACGGGACGCCCAGCAGGTGCCGGCCGTCGTGCATGAGCTCGTGCAGGAACATGCCGCTGCGCGAGAGCGCCCCCTGGTCGAAGGCCACCAGATAGGCCATGAGCAGCAGACCGGCCACCACGGCGGCGGCGATCACCAGCGTGCGGGTGGAGACGGCGGGCAGGTCGAGCGGACGGACGGCCTGGATCTTGGCCACGGCGGATCAGAGCTCCTTGCGGGATGACGCGTCCCGATCGAAAGGCCTGCGACAGGCGAGTGTCCTGACTCACGGGCCCGCGGGCCCGTTCACAGTGGCGCGACCGCACCGGATTTGCACCGGTTTCCCTCGCATGCCGCAGTTGGTTGCCCTCAACCTAGCCGGGCGCGTCCCGGGCGGTCAATCGCTAGGATCCAGGCATGCGCGTGTGTCGATCCGTGCTGGCGGCGGCCGTCGTGGCCACGGCGGGCGTGGCGGTCCCGGCCGCACCGGCGCACGCCTTCGTCTGCCCGCGCGCGCCGGCTGCCGCGGCGGACCTGCCTGCCCGGCCCTTCGAGGACCTGCTGTACGACCCGGAGCAGCTCGCCCGCTTCGCCACCGGCACCGGCGTCCGGGTCGCCGTGGTCGACTCCGGAGTGGACGCCACGAACCCGCAGCTCGCCGGGCACGTCGACCGCGGCCGCGACTTCCTGCACGGGCACCCCGACGGCCGGCAGGACTGCGTCGGGCACGGCACCGCGGTGGCGAGCATCATCGCCGCGGCCGCCCGCGACGGCGCCGGCCTGCGCGGGCTCGCGCCCGGGGCGACGATCGTGCCGGTCCGCGTCAGCGAGCGCACCGGCGACGACGGTGACCCCGCCGGCCCGGGCGCCTTCGCCGCGGCGATCGCCTGGGCGGCCGACCCGGACGGCGGCGCCGCCGATGTGATCAATCTTTCCCTGGTGACGACCCGCGACGACCCCCGGGTACGCGCCGCCGTGCAGGCCGCGCTGGCCGCCGGGGTCACCGTCGTGGCCGCCGCGGGCAACCAGGGCGCCGCCGGGCCGCCGTCGTTCCCCGCCGCGTACCCGGGCGTGCTGGGCGTCGGCGCGCTGGGCCCGGACGGGGTCCTCGCCGACTTCTCGCAGCGCGGCGACTACGTGGACGTGACCGCCCCCGGCGTCGGCGTCACCTTCGCCGTCCCGGGCCGAGGCCAGGCCACCGGGCAGGGCACCAGCTTCGCCACCCCCTTCGTGACCGCGACCGCCGCCCTGATCCGGCAACGCTTCCCCGGCCTCACCCCGGCCCAGGTGACCCGCCGCATCCAGGCCACCGCGGACCCGGCCCCGGGCGGAGCCCGCAGCGACGCGTACGGCACCGGCGTGCTCAACCCGTACCGCGCCGTCACCGAAACCCTCGCCGCGCCCGCAAGTCCCCCACCCCGCCCGGCCCCTGCCCCGGCGCCCGCACCCGCAGCCGGCGCCGATGCGCCGGCTCGAGACCGCGCCCTGCTCATGGCCGCCGCCGGCACGGGCATGCTGCTGCTGGTCCTCGCCGCCACCGCCGCGATCCGCCACGGCCGCCGCCGCCACTGGCGCCCGGCCGGATGACCACCCTGGCGGCTCACACCGAGATCAACAATCCGACGGCTACCGGCCGCTGCGACCAGCCGCTGACCGCTCCAGCGTGGCTTACGCCCGGGAGGTCGGTGCCGGGAACAGTCTGCGACCAGTCGCAGTGTCACCATGGGTGTCCTCGCGGGCAGGCCCGATTCGTCAAGCCGCGGCGCGTTCGCCGATGGAACGGCGGCGCAGGCCGGGCTCGGTGAGGGCCGGCGGGACGTGGGCGACGTCCATCGCGCCGACGTCGGTGCCGGGCGCCACGACTGCGTCGATCCGGTCGAGGACGTCGTCGGTGAGGACGGTGCCGGCCCCGGCGAGCAAGTCGTCGAGCTGCTTCATGGTGCGCGGCCCGATGATCGCCGAGGTGACTCCCGGGTGGTTGATCACGAAGGCGATCGCCAGGTGGGTCAGCGACAGGCCGGCCTGCTCGGCGATCGGGACGAGTCTTTCGATCGCGGCGTGTTTGCGCTGGTCGGTCATGTGCTGCGGGAGCCAGTGCAGGCTGTTGGGCGAGATCGGCTCGCCGCCGGGGCGGAAGCGGCCGGTGAGCAGGCCCGCGGCCAGGGGGCTCCAGATGAGCGTGCCCAGGCCGTACTTCGCACAGGCGGGCAGGACGTCGCGTTCGATGCCGCGGTTGAGGATCGAGTAGTGCGGCTGCTCGGTGCGGAACCGGGCCAGCCCGCGCCGTTCGGCCAGCCACTGCGTTTCGACGATGTCGGCCGCGGGCAGCCCGGAGGTGCCGATGGCCCGGACCTTGCCGGCACGCAGCAGGTCGGTCAGCGCGGACAGGGTCTCCTCCATGTCGGTGCGGTGGTCGACGTGGTGGACCTGGTAGAGGTCGATGTGGTCGACGCCGAGGCGGCGCAGGGAGTCCTCGACGGCGGTGACGATCCAGCGGCGGGAGTTGCCTTGCCGGTTGGGGTCGGCGCCCATCGGACCGTTGAACTTGGTGGCCAGCACCACGTCGTCGCGGCGGCCCCGCAGGGCCTTGCCGACGATGCGTTCGGTCTCGCCGTTGCCGCCGTAGACGTCGGCGGTGTCGACGACGTTGATGCCCGCATCGAGGGCCTTGTGGATGATGCGGACGCAGTCGTCCGGGTCGGGGTTGCCGTACGGTCCGAACTTCATGGTGCCCAGGGCGAAAGGACTGACCTGGATGCCGGTACGGCCAAGGGTGCGCATACGCACGAGGGGGCCCTTCGGGTCAACCGGATGCACAATGCACCCGGGAAGTTTGTGGTGTTGGTCAGCCGGCGTACTGGACGGCGATGTCGAGGGTCCAGATGACGCCGAAGCGGTCCTTGAGCATCCCGTAGAGCGGCGCCCAGCCGGACGGGCCGAGGCCGGCCATGATCTCCGCCCCCTCGGACAGGGCCTTCCAGTAGCCGGTGATCTCCTCGGCGCCGGTGCCGCGGACGGAGACGAAGAACGGCCGGTCACCGGCGTGGTAGGTCTGGTTCTCCCGGACGTCGTAGGCCATGACGTGGAATCCGAGGGTTGTGACGGGAACAAGATTCGCAGCGGTCGGTGACAGGGTGTGTCACCCACCGCTCGTCACGACCGCGCGGCATCCAGATAGGTGGCCGCGGCGGCTTGCAGGGCGGTGGTGCAGGCGGTGACGGCCGGGTGGCCGGCGGCGGCGCGGCGGTGGGCGATGCGGGTGCGGCGGCGGGCCGGCAGCGGGGTGAGGGTCACGGCCGGTGGGGGGTCGGCGGTGGCCAGTTGAGGGACGATGGAGACGCCCTGGCCGGCGGCGACCAGGGCGAGGACGGTGGCGAAGTCGTCGGCGTGGTGGCGGGCCCGGGGTTCGAAGCCGGCCGTGCGGCACAGGTGCAGGGTGGCGGTGTGGCACAGCGTGCCCGGGCTGGCCAGGATCCATGGTTCGCCGGCGGCGGCGGCCAGCGAGGCCGCGCCGGCCAGGTGGACCGTCTCGTCGAGCAGGGGGTGCGAGTCCAGGTCGCGGGCGGGGGCTGCGGGGGCGATGTCGTAGTCCTGGATCAGGCCGACGTCGATGGCGCGGTCGGCCAGGGCCGCGGGCACGGCGACGGGGTCCAGTTCGGTGACGGTCAGGTCCAGGCCGGGATGGTCGCGGCCCAGGTGCACCAGCGCGGCCGGGAGCAGGGTGCGCACCGCCGACGGGTACGCCCCGATGCGCAACGGCCCGCGCAGCCCGCCGCGCACCGCCGCCAGGGCCGCCTCCGCCTCGTCGAGGGCGGCCAGCACGGTCGCGGCGTGCGCGGCGAGGATCTGCCCGGCGGCGGTGAGCGTCACCGTGCGGCCGGTGCGGGCCAGCAGGGCGGTGCCGGCTTCGCGTTCCAGGACGGCCAGCTGCTGCGACACCGCGGACGGGGTGTACGTGCGCAGCCGCGCGACGGCGGCGATGGTGCCGAGGCGGGACAGGTCGTGCAGCAGCCGCAGCCGGGACGCGTCGAGCATCAGTTCAGCTTACGGTCAGGCGCACGAATCGGAACTGGACCTGATGCTCGCGGGGCGGGCAGGCTGACGGGCATGGACTTCCACGGTGTCTACGTGCCGATGATCACGCCCTTCGACGCCGCCGGGGCGGTGCAGCCGCAGGTGTTGCGGCGCCTGGCGCACGAGGTGCTCGACGGCGGGGCGCGCGGGCTGGTCGCCCTGGGCACCACGGGCGAACCGGGGTCGCTGAGCCCGGCCGAGCGCGCCGGGGTGCTCGACGTGCTCACCGGCGTGTGCCGCGAGCGCGACGCCCCGCTGATCGTGGGCGCCAACAGCGTCGAGCAGCTCGGCGGCGTACCCCCCTCGGCGGCAGCCGTGCTGAGCCTGGTGCCGCCGTTCGTCCGGCCGGGCGAGGACGGCGTGGTCGCGTACTTCGCGCAGCTGGCCGCCCGCAGTCCCGCGCCGATGCTGATCTACCACGTGCCCTACCGCACCGGGCAGCCGCTGACGGCCGCGGCCGTGCACCGCCTCGCCGCCCTGCCCGGCGTCGCCGGCATGAAGCTGGCCGCCGGCGGGATCGACGCGCAGACCGTGACGCTGCTGGCCGACCCGCCGCCCGGCTTCGCGATCCTCGGCGGCGACGACCCGTACCTGCCGGCGCTGCTCGCCCTGGGCGCCGCCGGCGGCATCATCGCCTCGGCGCACCTGCAGACCGCCGCGTTCGTGCAGCTCACCGAGCGGTGGGAACGCGGGCTCGGGCACCGGCTCACCCGGCTGTCGCTGGAGCTGTTCGCGCGGCCCAACCCCGTCGGTGTCAAGGCCGCCCTGCACGCCGACGGGCGGATCCCGTCGGCGCACGTGCGGCTGCCGCTGCTGGCGGCCTGAGCCTCACTGGGCGGCGGCCCACGCGGCGACGCGGCGCGCGCTCTCCTGCTCCGACAGGTCCTCGACGCGGGTCATGACCGACCAGCGCACCCCGTACGGGTCGCGGATGCTCGCGAAGCGGTCGCCCGACACGAACGTCGTCGGCGCCTCGCGCACCACCGCGCCCGCCGCCACCGCCCGCTCGACGACCGTGTCCACCTGCGGGCAGTACAGGCCCAGCGAATAGCAGTCCTGCTCCCCCGCCGGCGCCGGGACCAGACCGTAGTCGGGCATCGGCTCGCCCAGCTGCAGCAGCCCGGCACCGAAGTCGAGCACCGCGTGCGCCACGACGCCGCCCATCTCCGTCACGTCGACCACCCGCGCGCCGAACACGTCGCGGTAGAAGCCGATCGCGCCGCGCGCGTCCGGGATCGCCAGAAACGGGGTGATGCTGGTGGCACCGTGCGGGGTGCCGTTGGTGGTGTGCTCGCCGTCGGCCGGCGCGATGTTCTCTGCCATGCGCCAAGATGCTAGGTATGGAAACCCCCGGCGGGCTTGAAGATTCGCGACAGCCCGCCGGCGTGCTCTATCCGGCGCGGCTGCCCACCTTCGCCCGGCTCAGCGCCCCGCCCGCGGTGGCGGCCCTGGTCCGCTGGTTCTGGATCCCCGAGTGGCACCTGCAACCGGGCCGCACCTCCCGCCAGCACCTGATCGCCTTCCCCGCCTGCAACCTGGTCGTCGAGGCAGCGTCGGTGTCGCTGGCCGGCCCGGCCACCCGCGCCTCGCACCGCGACCTCACCGGCACCGGCTGGGCCGTCGGCGCGCTGCTGCGCCCCGCCGCCGTGGCGCACTTCACCGCCGACCCCGCCGCGGTCCGCGACGCCTCCATCGACCTGGACCTGCCCGCCCTGGCCACCGCGGTCACCGACGCCATGACCGGCGGCGAGGACCGGCACACCCGCGCCGTGGACGCGTTCACGGCGTGGCTGCGGGCCACCGTGCCCGCCCCGGCCCGCGAGGCGCTGCTGGCCAACGAGATGGCCGAACTCATCGACACCGACCCCGCCGTCCGTACGGTCGAGGACGCCGCCGCCCGCCTCGCCCTATCCCCGCGCTCGCTGCAACGCCTCGCCGCCCGCTACGTCGGCCTGCCCCCGCTGGCCATGATCCGCCGCCGCCGGCTGCAGGAGGCCGCCGCCCGGCTGCGCGCCGACCCCACGGTCACCCTCGCCGACGTCGCCGCCGACCTGGGCTACAGCGACCACGCCCACCTGGCCAACGAGTTCCGCACCGTCCTGGGCCTGACCCCCGGCGGCTACCGCACCCGGGTCAGCGGGGCCTGACCAGCCCGGCGTCGTAGGCGGCGATCACCAGCTGCGCCCGGTCACGGGCCGCCAGCTTCGCCAGCAGATGGGTGATGTGGGTCTTCACCGTCTTCGCCGAGATGACCAGCGCGGCCGCGATCTCGTCGTTGGCCAGCCCCGACCCGATCAGCTGCAGCACCTCGCGCTCCCGCGGCGTCAGCCCGGCCGGCCGCGCCGAGGCCACCGGGCGCGGCACCGCGACATAGTGCGCCACCAGCCGGGTCAGGATCGCCGGGGCGAACAAGGCCTCACCCCGGGCCGTACGCCGGATCGCGTCGAGCAGATCCTCCGGCCGCGCATCCTTGAGCAGGAAACCCGACGCGCCCGCGCGCAGCGCCTCGTACACGTACTCGTCGAGCTCGAACATGCTCAGCACCAGCACCCGGCAGCCGGCCAGCACCGGATCGGCGCAGATGCGACGGGTCGCGGTCAGCCCGTCCACCCGCGGCATCCGCACGTCCATGAGCACGACGTCGGGCCGCGCCGCCCGGGCCCGCACCAGCGCCTCGGCGCCGTCGCCCGCCTCGCCCACCACGGTCAGATCCGGCTCCGCGCCGATGATCGTGGCCAGGCTGCGGCGCAGCAACGGCTGATCGTCGGCCAGCAGCACCCGCGTCACGCCGGGATCCGAGCCGTGAGCCGGAAACCCGTACCCGTGGGGCAGGCCGTCACCGTGCCGCCCAGGCTGCCGACGCGCTCGCGCAGCCCGGCCAGGCCGTGACCCGTACCCGGCGCCGCCGCGGGCCGTCCCGCGGCCGGACCCTCGTCGGCGACCGTGACCACCAACTCGCCGCCCTCGCGGCACACCCGCACCTCGACGGCCACCGGGCCCGCGTGCCGCGCCGCGTTGGCCAGCCCCTCCCGCACGACCGCGCCGACGGCGACCTGCACCCCCGCCGGCACCACACCCAGCTCGCCCACGCTCAGCCGCGGCCGTAGCCCGCCACGCCGCGCGAGCTGCACCACCGCCGGCAGCGCGCCCACATCGTCGACGGGCGTACGGGGTGCGGCCGTGTCGCGCTCCCGCAGCACCGTCAGCATCCGGCGCAGCTCGTCGGTCGCGTGCCGGCTCGCCTGCTCGATGTCGGCGAACGCGGCCCGTACTTGCGGCGACTGCGGCAGCCCCCGGGTCGCCGCCGCCCGCACCGTGATCAGGCCCAGCCCGTGCGACACCAGGTCGTGCAGGTCCCGGGCGATGCGCAGCCGCTCACCCAGGACCGCCTCGGTGGCCGCCCACGCGGTCAGCCGGCGCTCGTACGCGGCACGCTCGGCCCGCCGGCGCAGCACCGCCCACACCGCAACCGCCACGGCGGCCCCGCCGAGCAGCGGCACCACCCACCGCCCCCCGGAGCCCGGCGTGCCGGTGGCACACACCAGCAGCACCGCGGTCACGGCCGCCGCGACGGCGATCGGAAGCGAACGGGACTGCCACAGCGGCCGCGGATTCATGGCCCCGACTGTAGAACTAGGACCCAGGTCGTAGACCGCGCACCAAAACAGGATCCAGGTCCGACGCGTACGGACCCCCGGCGCCGGTTGACTGCTGCAATGATCAGCATCGAGCACCTGAGCAAGACCCGGGGCCGCACCCGGATCCTGCACGAGATCAGCTTCACCGCCCGCCCCGGGCGCGTCACCGGCTTCCTCGGCCCCAACGGCGCCGGCAAGTCCACCACCCTGCGGATCCTGCTCGGCCTGGACCGCACCCCCACCGGCAGCGCCCGCATCCACGGCCACCGCTACGCCGACCTGCCCCGCCCGCTCACCCGCGTCGGCGCGCTGCTCGACGGCAGCGGCGCCCACCCCTCACGGACGTGCCGGGCGCACCTGCACTGGCTGGCCGTCAGCAACGGCCTGCCCCGCACCCGCGCCGACGAGGTGCTCGAGCTGACCGGCCTGGCCGGCGCCGCCCGCACCCGCACCCGGCGGCTGTCGCTGGGCATGGGCCGGCGCCTCGGGCTCGCCGCCGCCCTGCTCGGCGACCCCGACGCGCTCGTGCTCGACGAACCGGTCAACGGCCTGGACCCCGCCGGCATCGTGTGGCTGCGCGAACTGCTGCGCGCCCGCGCCGCCCGCGGCCACACCGTCCTGCTGTCCAGCCACCTGATGACCGAGCTGACCGCCACCGTCGACGACGTCGTCATCATCGACCGGGGCCGCGTCGTCGCGCAGGGCACCCTCGGCGAGGTCACCGCGGCGCACGCCTCGCTGGAGGACTCGTTCCTCACCCTCACCGGCGGTCCGGCCGCATGAGCGCCGAGCTACGCAAGCTGGCCGGGCTGCCCGGCGCCTGGGTGGGCCTGCTGATCGGTCTGCTGGCCGGGCCGCTGCTGGTGGTGCTCAACGCCCCCGCGGTACGCCGCTCCCTGGCCGGCGCGACCGTCACCGACCCCGCCGACCTGGGACTGCAACACCTCGGCCTGGCCCTCATCGGCGCCGCGGTCCTCGGCGTCGTGGCGATCAGCAGCGAGTACACGCGCGCCCGCGACGACACCGGATCCCGGCAGGTCAGCGCCACGCTGCTGGCCACCCCGCGGCGCGTACGCCTGCTCGTGACCAAGACCGCCGTGCTGGTGCTCGTCGTCACGGCCCAGGCAGCCCTCGCCACGGCCCTGACCCTGGCCGTCACCGCCGTCGTGCACGGCGACGCCGTTCCGGCTCCCGGGTGGGGCCGCATCGCCGGGGCGGTGCTGTTCTGGGTGCTGACGGCGCTGCTCGCGTACGCGCTCACGATCGTCACCCGCAGCGGCATCGTCCCCCTGCTGCTCTTCCTCGTGAACAGCTCGTTGGTCTCGGTGTCCTACCTGCTCACCAAGCTCACCCCGGCGGCCGCCTACCTGCCCGACATCGTCGGGGCGCACATGTTCCTGCGCGGCATGGACAGCCCCGTGCACCCGCCGCCGATACTCGCCGGCCTGATCATGACCGCGTGGGTGGCCGTCCTGCTCACCGCCGCGGGCACCGCCTTCGCCCGGCGCGACGCATGAGAGCCGCCGTGCACGCCCAGACCGGCATGCTGCTCACCCTGCCGGCGGTGTGGCTGACCGCCGCCGGCACCGTGGCCGCCGCCGGGCTGCTGCGCGAGCTCGAGCACACCCAGGCCGGGCTGCTCGTCCTCGGCGCCCTGGCCGGCACCACCGAGGAGCGGGCCACCCTGCTCGCCACGCCGCGCCGCATCACCGCCGCGACCGCCCGGGCCGCCGCCGTCACGATCACCGCCGCCCCCGTCAGCGCGGCCGCCGCCCTGCTCGCCGGCCGGCCGGGCGCGGTCGCCTACCTCGTGGTGACGGCCCTGCTGGCCACCGCGGCCGGCAGCCTGATCCGGCAGCCGGCCGCCACCGTCGGCGTGCTGACCGGCTGGTACCTGATCGGCGGCCCGCTGCTGCGCGCCCTGGTGCCCGCCGGCACCGGCTGGCTACCCGACGCGCTGCACTGCGGCCCCGCACTGGTCTGGGCAGGGGTGCTGCTGGCCGCCGCGGGCGTGGTGTTCACCCGCCGCGACGTGTGACATGTCAGCGCCGCGCGTACAGGAACGCGGCCGAGGCGGGACGCTCGCGCAGCTCCGCCTGCACGGTGAACCCGGCCGCCTCCAGCCAGGCGCCGACCACCTCGGGCGTACGCCGATGCACGTGGACCCGCATCGGATGCCCCCCGTACCCCTCGGTCTTGAGCCGGCTGCCCTGCCCGGCGTGAAAGCCCACCAGCACCACCCCGCCGGGCCGCAGCACCCGGCGGAACTCGGCGAGCACCGCGGGCACCTCCTCGTCGGGCACATGGATCAGCGCGAAGAACGACAACAGCCCGCCCACCGACGCCTCGCCCAGCTCGAGCCCCGTCATCGACCCCACCTCGAAGCGCAGCCCCGGATGCTCGCGCCGCGCCACCGCGATCATCCCCGGCGACAGGTCGATCCCGAACGCGTCGACGCCCCGGCCGGCCAGGTACGCCGTGAAGTGCCCCGGCCCGCACCCCACATCGGCCACCGGCCCCTCGACCAGGCCCGCGAACATGTCGAGCGCGCCCCGCAGGAACGGCTCGCACCCGGCCGCGTCACGCACCAGATCGGCGTAGCCCTGCGCCACGGTGTCGTACGAGGTGCGGGTGTCATCGAGCCAAGCGGGCATGCGCGACACAGTAGACGCTTCTGTCAGAACGATTCTCCTGAGGTTTGCGCCTGCGCTCTCCCCGGGCTCGTGACACTAGCAAGCCGCCCAGGAGGGGGCGCCGGCGTTGCGCAGGTAGTAGATCGAGACCCAGCCGAAGCGGTCGCCGGTGCCGTCGCCCTGGTTCCAGCGGACGTAGTTCCAGTACGGCGTCCCGAAGATGTTGTCGCCCTGGGTCCAGCAGTACAGGTCGATCTGAGTGCCGTCGGGGATGCGGTAGAGGTAAGAGCAGCTGGTGTGCGGACCGCCGATGCGCAGAGCCAGGCCCTGACCGCCGGTGCCCTCCACCGTGTCGTAGCCGGCGTTGGCATCCCTCGCCCCGTGTGCGCACGAGGCCGCGGCCGGCGTTTCGTGCAGCACCGCTGCTCCCCCCGCCACCGCGAGAAGTGCCACGGTCTTGATCGCCAGCGTTGCAGTTCCGTTCATCGCGTCCCTCATCCCTGGCAGTTTCCGGACGACGTGGTGTCGCCATCGATTGTTGGGCGCCGATCCCCGGCCCAGCCGAATCTCGGACGATTTCGCACGCCGCGACGGCGTCGGACGGGTCTGTTGTGGACCGGGCGTCGCCAACTGTCCGGCAGGCGACCGACGCCCGGCGGCGAGGCCGTTAGCCTCGGAGCAACCGATTCCTGAGGAGTGCCGTTGTCAGGAAAGCCGATGACGGCGCCGGGCGAGGTGTTCACGTCCCTGCCCGATCCTGCGCAGGCCGGCAGTCTCGCCGGCCTGGTCGAGCGGTTGCGCCTGCTGAAGGTCTGGGCCGGTGACCCGTCCTACGAGACGATCAAGGACAGGGTCAACTCCGCGTGGGCCGCGGCGGGCCGGCCGGCCGGTGAGCTGGTGTGCAAGTCCACCGTCGCGTACTGCTTCCGGCCCGGCCGCCGCCGGTTGGGCACCGACCTCGTCGTCGCGGTCGTCGAGGCGCTGCACCCGGACACCGGGTACGTGTCCCAGTGGCGCCAGGCGCTGCGGGCGGTCGGTGGCGAGATCGAGGCGGTGTCCCAGGTCCGGGTGCAGGACCGTCTGCCGCGGGATCTGGCCGGCTTCACCGGACGCACCGGCGAGCTCGACCGGCTCGGCCACGCGGCACGGGCCGGACAGGCGGCGGTGACCTGCGTCATCGAGGGAATGGCCGGAGTCGGCAAGACCCGGCTCGCCGTGCACGCCGGGCACCTGCTGCACCAGCGACAGAGCTTCGAGCGCGTCCTGGTCGTCGACCTGCGCGGCTTCGATCCTGATCCGGCGCAGCCGCCGGCCGCCCCGGCCGCCGTCCTCGACGGATTCCTGCGCCTGCTGGGGATGCCCGGCCAGCGGATCCCCCACGACCTCGGCGCCCGCGCCGCCGCCTACCGCGAGCGCCTGGCAGGCACGCGCGCCCTGGTCGTGCTGGACAACGCCGCCAGCGCCGAGCAGGTCCGGCCCCTGCTCCCGGCCACACCGGGCTGCCTCACCCTGGTCACCAGCCGGCGCAGCCTGACCGGCCTGAACCCCACCACCCGCCTCACCCTGAACGTGTTCACCCCCGCGGAGGTCACGGCCTTCCTCGGCCAGGCCGTCACCGGCATTCCCGTCGGCGCCGACCCGGACGCACCGGCGCGCATCGCCCACCGCTGCGGCTCCCTGCCCCTGGCCCTCAGCCTGATCACCGGGCGCATCCGCAGCACAGCCGGATGGACCCTGACCGACCACGCCGACCGGCTCGACGAATGCCACCGCCAGCGGCGCCTGGACACCGGCGTCGAACTCGCCCTGCACCAGTCCTACCAGCACATGCCCCCGGACCAGCGACGACTGGTGCGCCTGCTGGTCCTGCACCCCGGGCAAGACCTGGACGCCCACGCCGCCGCGGTCCTCGCCGGCACCGATGTGGCCACCGCCCGGGCCATGCTGGAAAGGCTGTGCAACGACCACCTGCTCCAGCAGGGCGCATCGGACCGGTACACCTTCCATGACCTGATCCGCGCGTACGCCACCACCCGAGCCACCGACGAGGACCCACCGTCCGAGCGGCGAGCCGCCCTGACCCGCCTGTTCGACCACTACCTCGGCGCCGCCGCCACCGCCACCGCCACGCTGTACCCCGCCGAGCCCCGCACCGGCCCCCGGGCCCCCGACCTGAGCGATGCGGACGCCGCCCTCGGCTGGCTGGACGCCGAACGGCCGACCCTGGTCGCCGTCGCCGCGCACACCGCGACCAACGGATGGCCCACGCATGCCGTGAGGCTTTCCCGCACCCTGTACCGCTACCTCTCCGGCGGCCACTACACCGACGCCGTCACCGTGCACGGACACGCACTCCACGCTGCTCGCTCGATCGGCGACGCGACCGGGCACGCCCACGCCTTGAACGATCTCGGCGTCGCCCTCTGGCGGCTGGGCCGCTACGGGCCGGCCGCCGAACGCCTCCAGCAGGCCCTGGCTCTGTTCCAGCAGGCCGGCGACCCGCACGGCCAGGCCCGCACGCTCAACGACCTCGGCGTCACCGCGCACGGCGGGTGCCGTTTCCCGGCGGCCACCGACCACTTCACGCAGGCCGTGCGCCTGTGCCGGCAGACCGGCGATCACGCAGGCGAAGCCCGCGCCCTGACGGGTCTGGGCACCGTGGAGGCGCTGCTGGGCCGGCACCGGGAGGCCATCGACTGCCACGAGCGGGCCCTGCTCCTGCACCGGCGGACCGGCGATCGGGACGGCGAAGCGTACGCCCTGGTGCACCTCGGCGAGGCCGAAACCCGGTCGGGCCGCCACGGGCCGGCCGGCACCCATCTGCGGCGGGCCCTGGCCCTGTACCGGCAGCTCGGCAACCGCACCGGAGAAGGGGCCGCGCTGGACAATCTCGGCATCCTGCAAACCCGCCTGGGCCGGCCGGACCAGGCCGCCGAGTACCACGAACGGGCCCTGACCGGCTCCCGCGAGAGCGGGTTCCGCGGCTGCGAACCATGGTCACTCAACGGCCTCGGCGAAGCCGCCCACGCCGCCGGCCGCCCCGCCGACGCGGTCACCCACCACACCGCCGCCCACACCATCGCCACGGACGCCGGAAGCCGGGACCAGCAGGCTCGCGCCCTCACCGGCCTCGGCGCCGCCCACCACGCTCTCGGCAACCTCGACCTCGCGCGCAAGCACTACCGGCACGCCCTGGTCCTCTGGACCGACCTCGGCCTGCCCGAGGCCGACCAGATCCGGGTGCACCTTCGCACCCTCGCCGACCTTCAAGGCCGGTTGTCGCCTGCCAGTTGAGTCGAGGCATCCTGGCTTTCCTCCGTGTCCGGAATGACCCGGCAGGCGTCGTTGATCTCTCCCTCTCGGACGAGTCCGCCGATCGCTTCGATCATCGCGGTGACGCCGGGCCGCGGCGTGATGACGAGGTCCGTGGTGCAGGAGTACCGGCCTCCTGCGGCTTCCCCGGTCTGTCACCACCTCGCCGGCCGGTCCGGCGCGGATGGTCGTGAGAACGAGCACCACTTGTTGACCATTGCTGAAGCATGACGAGGCCCGAACACAGCCACTCCGCGTACTCATGCATTCTGCATGGGGCCGACGAGGGATCGATGTGCATTGCGCCGATGGTGGGGCGCGAGGAGAGAATCAGGCATGGTCTACGCCACGATCGCAACCGTGACGATGAAGACGCACGTGCCCTCCGAAGTCGCCCGATTCTGGCGTGATCTACTCGGCTATCAGGTAGCGCCGAATCACAGCAGCTCGGTACTGCTGGTCTGCGATGGTCAGCCGGCCCTGCTGATTCAGCCTTCTGCCGAGCAGGTCGAACCCAGCGCGATCCACTTGGATCTTCGCCCGGAAGATCAAGCCGCCTGCGTGGCGCGTGCGGTCCAATTGGGTGCCCGGCACGCCAACGTCGGGCAGACCGGCGACGAAGGCTGGGTAGTCATGGCGGATCCCGGCGGTAACCTGTTCTGCGTCCTGCAGTCGCAAGCGGATCACCTGCGTCTACTCACAGAGAACGCTGGGTCTCCCACACCGGTTGAGTGACCAGCGTTCGCTCATGCCTCAGACATCGAGTGCCCCAACGTTATGCGTCCGTCGCCGTCCGTTACGACATGCTGGCCGACAACAGGCATAGCGAGTCGACCAGCATCGACGCAATCGGCCGGCTCGGAGCGCAGCGCGTCGGCCACGGCCGGTACGTCCTCGGCGGTCAGCCGCGGGATGATCAGCTCGCCGTCGTCGGTGAGCTGACCTCGCCCGGGTTGCCCCGCCGCCCAACCCCGGCGAGGAGCCGGCGCTGTTGCGCCGGCAGCATCGACAGATCCACGGCGTGCGCATCGAGGCGACGCAGGTGGGCCAGCTTCTCCAACTCGGCCGTCACCGCGGCCGGGCTCGACGACGATCGGCCCACGCCCTGCCACGCCAGCGCGTCCCGAACCCCTCAGCTGGCATCTGACCACAGCGACCCACCGGTCCGTTTCCGCGTCGCCCCACGCGCCCATTAATAGATTGCCATTATCAGTAATCCGTTAATGCCGAAACCGGACAAAACGGGCGCACACCATAATGACAGTTATGTGTTGTCACCACACACCACGTGTGTTGTAGAGTGCGGGGATGGCGGACGACGAAGTCCTGTGTAAGCGGTGCGGCGAGACGAAACGGCGTGACGGCTTCTACACGCAGTCGTACTCGTCGGCGCCTCGGCAGCCGTGCAAGCAATGCCTGACGGCCGAGAAGAGAGCTCGCTACGCGGCCACGGACGGCAGCCGGATCTCCCACGGCCAGGTGCTGCGCGAAAAGCACGGCCTGACCCTTGAGCAGTACGCCCGCATGCTCGCTGAGCAGGATGGGCGGTGCGCCATCTGCGACCGGCCCGAGACACGGCGCGGCAGCGGAGGGCGGCCCCGGCGCCTGGCCGTGGATCACGACCACCGCACCGGTGCCGTGCGCCGGCTGCTGTGCGGGCGCTGCCACGCGGTCACCGCGGCGGTCGAGGACAATCCCGGCTTGCTCGACGCCGTACGCCGATATCTGGACAGGTACGCCGGCCGCCCTTCGTAGCGGCGCTCGCCGTCAGGTCTGCCGGTCGCCGCGGACCTGCTCATCACGCTGCGCCGGGCAGGAGCGGCCGCAGACGTCAGCCGACGACCGTCGCCACAGCGGTACCAACGACCACAGTTCAACGCGACACCGGGACGGGATACCCGCCATGACCACGGTTCTGCTCATCCACGGCGGACTCTGGGAAGACATGAACGCTGAACGCTTCTGGCACCATCCCGGCATCGTCGCCGGACTGCAGCACCACGGCGTCCACGTGCTCTCACCCGACCGCGTCCGCCGGCCCCAGAGCTGGACGGCCGAGGCGCAACACCTGACGACCCTGCTGCCTGAGCACCCCGTCACCATCGTCGCCGGCTCGAACGGATGCTCAGCCGCCATCCGCCTTGCCCTCATCGAGCCCGAACGGGTCGAACGGCTTCTCCTGGCCTGGCCCGCGACGGCCGGCGATCCCCAGGTCGACACCCGCACCCGCCTTGGCCTGGCCGGACTTGGCGCACAGCCGGACACCCTCGACGCACTGCTGGACGGCCACACACTCCGCGGCACCACCGACGACGAACTCGCCTCCATCACCAAACCGGTCGGCGTGCTTCCCTCGACCCCCGAAAATCCGTCCCACCAGCGCCGCACGGTGGATGCCCTGTTGCGCATCTTGCCGACGGCAGTGAAACTGCCGGGCTGCCCCGAACCACCCCACCCGGCGTTCCCGCCCCACGCCGACTCGTTCGTCCGCACCGTCGTCAACTTCGCGCTTACATGATCACCAGCGCGAACCCCTTCGGACAGTCGGAGTATCCGACGCCGCCAATCGAAGACGCCTGGGCCGGCGCCGATCGCGCGTCATCGCCGGCTCGGCCGCCGTCGCCCTGAAAGTCCGGTGCTCTCGCTTCCGGCGGTCAGGATCGGTGGACCTGTTCGAAGAGGGCGAGGGCTTCGGCGGGGTCCGGGCTCACGAGGCGTTCCAGACCGGCGGTCGTCATCGTCGCCCACCTGCCGGCTCGTGACCACATCCGTTCCTCGAAGGCGCGGACGGCCTGGTCCAGATCCGCGGAACCGCCGGCGACGCACTCGGCGAGCTCGGCGCCGTCCAGCATCGCGAGGTTCGCGCCTGCCCCCAGCGGTGGCATCAGGTGGGCGGCGTCGCCCAGCAGCGTCACCCCCGGCACGTGGGTCCAGGTGTGGGACACGGGGAGAGCGTGCAGGGGGCGGGGGATGAAGGCGGTGCCGTGGCGCAGCAGGTCGAGGACGGAAGCGGCCCAGCCCTCGAACAGTGCCAGAAGGCTTTCGGTGTCGGCCGGATCCAGGGTCGTGTGCCAGTCCAGCGGCGCTCGGAAGTGGGCGTACACCTTGACGTGACCACCGCTGTTGCGCTGGGCGACGAGGGCTCGGTTCACGCCGTACGCGGCCACGGACCCGGCGCCGATCAACTGGGCGAGGTCGGGGTGGCGGGTGTCGACGTCGTCGAGGGAAGTCTCGACCGTGGTGACGCCGGTGTAGTGCGGCGTCACCGGCGAGACCGCCGGGCGGACCCGGGACCGGGCACCGTCCGCACCGACCACGAGGTCGAACGTCTCCTGTCGCCCGTCCGCGAACTGGACCAGGACGCCGTCCGAGGTGCCCGGCACCACCCGAGTCACGCGCCGCCCCCACTGGACGTCGAGAGGGCCGAGCAGCAGGTCGCGCAGTTGCCCGCGATCGATCTCGGGATTGGCCCGCTCGTCGGGCCCCGGCCGCCAGTCACGCAGGACGGTGCCGTCCACGTCCAGGATGCGCATGGCCTGCCCCTCCGGCCGAGACAGCGCCTGGAACTCCGTCAGCAGCCCCGCCTTGGCCAGTGCCAGCTGGCCGAGTCCTTCGTGCAGGTCGAGCGTGCCGCCGGGAGGACGGGCGTCGGGGGCGGGATCGCGTTCGAGGACGGTTGCGGGACAGCCATGGCGGTGCAGGACACGGGCGAAGGTGAGGCCGGCAGGGCCACCCCCGACAACAGCGATACGGTGTCTCATACCGATACACTGTATTTTCCGACGCTGCTTCGCAACAGGACTGGAGACCATGACTGTCTGGGACCGCCCGGAGCCGCAACCGCCCGTGCCGCTCGACAGGGAGCGGATCGTCACTGCCGCGATCGCGCTGGCCGACGAGGGCGGGCTGGAGACGGTGTCGTTGCGCAAGGTCGCGGCCCGGCTCAACGCCGGCCCGATGCGGCTGTACGGATACATCGCCACCAAACAAGACCTGCTCGACCTCATGGTGGACGCGGTCCACGCCGAGATCCTCCCCCCGGAGCTACCCGTCGACTGGAGGGAGGGGCTGCGCAGCCTCGCCGGCCGCACCAGGCAAGCCGCTCTGCGTCACGAATGGCTCGCCGACCTGCTCGGCGGTCGCCCGGCCCTGGGCCCGAACGGCTTGGCCGTGACCGAGGCCACGCTGGCCACCCTCGCCGGCCTCGCCGACATCGACACCGTCATGCGCGCCGTGGAAACCGTGAGCGCCTACTTCATCGGCGCGATCAGACGCGAGATCGCGAATCTGCGGGCCGAGCGTGCCACGGGCCTGTCCAAGCACGACTGGCAGCGCGCCTCCGGCCCGCACGTGACGGGTCTGCTGGCCACGGGCCGCTTCCCGGCGCTGGCCAAGGCCGTGCACGACGGCACGGACGTGGACGCCGAGACAACCTTCACGACCGGCCTGGACTGGGTCCTTGACGCGGTGGCGGCCAAACTCGCCGGTCCGCCGGCCTGACCCCTCAGCTGCGCAGGACCCACGACGCCACGATGGTCTACGGCAGCGGGCCGTACCTGGCGTGGGGGGCCCGCATCACGTACGCCCACACCTGGTCGCCGTAGGACCAGCGCCACCAGCACGGCGCCCAGGCGACCAGGCCGGCGCCGGCCAGCGCGCCGGTCAGCAGGGGCAGATCCGGCAGGGCGTCGTCGTCGCGGACCAGCGTCACGTCCACCGTGGCGCCGCTGGCGTGGGTCGGGGCGCTGCTGTGCCCGGCCACGACGACCAGGCGCACGTCACGCGGCAGGGCGCTCTGGGCGATCACCAGCCGCTCGACCACGCCGAACCGCAGCAGGGCCGGGGCCGTCACGCGCAGCGGGGCGCTGGCGGCGACGTCGACGAGGCGGTCGCCGGACTCGCGCACCGGGACGGCGGCCACGCGCGGGTCGGTCGGCGGCACGGGCTTGCGGGACACGCGGGCAGGCTCGGGCACGCGGCTGGAGAAATGCTGCAGCCCGGCTACAACGGCGGGGCGGGCCGGCCGGTGAGCTCGGTGTACTCGCGGGATCCGTACGCGTGGAAGGTCTTGATCGCCTCGGCGCGCACCCGACCGGCGGCCGCGTGATCACCGCGCGCCGCGGCCAGGTCGGCGAGGTCGCGCAGCGTCCGCGCCCAGAACAGCGTCGCGCCCTGCGCCCGGAAGATGTCGCGGGCCGCCTGCAGCGATCGCGCGGCCTCGGTCAGGCGCCCGGCGGCCAGGTCCAGCTCGCCCAGGGTGCGCAGGACCATCGCCTCGGCCCACTTGTCGCGTTCGGCGCGGTGCTCGGCCAGGGCCTGCTCCAGCGGCGGGCGGGCCTCGGCCAGGCGCCCCGCGCGTACCCACGTCTTGGCCAGGGCCCGGCGGCAGAACGCGGTCAGCTTGGCGTCGCCCAGCTCGGCGCAGATCCGCAGCGCCTGCCGCAGGACCGCCTCGGCCTGCGGGTAGCGGCCCTGCGCGCGGTGCGCCAGCGCGATCGAGCGCAGCGCCAGGGCCTCGCCGCGCGGCGAGCCGGCCCGCCGGTACGCGGCCAGCGACGCGGCCAGCGCGGTGTCG
>NZ_JAUQWH010000138.1 GCF_030757795.1 Actinoplanes oryzae | reverse complement strand
CGGCACCGCCCCGGGCGACGGGTCCGGCGACGCGGACGCCGGAGCGAACAGCGGCGGCAAGGACGCCGACGGCACAGGCAGCGGCGGAACGGACGCCGGGGCGGCGCCGCCCGACGCGAAGGTCATCACGCGCCGGAGGACCTCGGGCGACAGCATCGGCTCGCCCGCCGCCACCCGCAGGACCGCCCGGGCGATCTCGGCCGGCGGCGTGTGCTTGAGCAGGAACCCGCCCGCCCCGGCCCGCAACGCCCGCAGCACGTGCTCGTCGGTGTCGAACGTGGTCAGCACGATCACCTCGGGCGCCCCCGGCCGGGCCCGCAGCGCCTCGGTGGCGGTCAGCCCGTCGACGCCGGGCATGCGGATGTCCATGAGCACCACGTGCGGCTCGCGTGCCACCACCGCGGCGGCCACCTCGCTCCCGTCCCCGACCGCGCCCACGACCTCGATGTCGTCGAACGCGCCCAGCATCATGGTCAGCCCCGCCCGCACGAGCGCGTCGTCGTCCACCAGCAGCACCCGCACCGCCGCCGCCGCCCCCGAACCGCCCACCGATCCCGACCCTCCCACCGTCCCTGAACCGGCGGCCGCTCCCGGGCCGCCGGCCGGCCTCGGATCGCCGTCCCGGCGCAGGACCTCCCCCGCGCCGGCGGCCCCGCTCACGGATGCCACGGCAGCCACACCCGGAGCCGGAAACGTCCGTCGCTGGTCACGGATGCCACGGCAGCCATGCCCGGAGCCGGAAACGCCCGTCGGCCGTGGGCCCGTGCTCGAACCGGCCCCCGGCCAGCTGCACCCGCTCGGCGAGCCCGACCAGCCCGGCCCCCGCCCCGGGCAGCCGCCGCTCCTCCCCGGCGAGGTGCCCGTTGCCGACCTCGACGACCAGCCCCTCCTCGGCGCGCCCGCTCACCTCGACCGTCACCTTCGCCCCCGGCGCGTGCTTGCGGGCGTTCGTCAGCCCCTCCTGCACGATCCGGTACGCGTGGCGGCCCACCCCGGCCGGCACCGGCTCCCGGGCGCTCAGCGTCAGCTCGATCCGCGCCCCCGCCTCGCGCGACTCCTCGACCAGCGCGGGCACGTCGGCCAGCGCGGGCTGCGGCCTGTCCTCGGCGGGCTCGCGCAGCATCCGGATGACGCCCCGCAGGTCCTCCAGCGCGTCGTGGGCGCCCTGCCGCACGACCGCCGCCGCCTGCCGCTCGGCGTCGGGGGCGTCGCGGCGCACCTCGAGCGCGCCGGCGTGCACGGCGAGCAGCGAGATGCGGTGGGCGAGCGCGTCGTGCATCTCGCGGGCGATCCGCTCGCGCTCGGCCAGCCGGGCCTGCTCCACGCGCAGCCGCTCGCCCTCCTCGGCCTGCCGGGCCCGCTCGGCCCACGAGCGGACCAGCAGCCGCTGCGAGCGGACCAGCATCGCGACGGCGACCAGGCTGACGTGCAGCAGGATCAGGAAGGTGACGATCTCCGCATAGAGCCGGGTCGGTCCGAGCACGGCGAGATAGATGCCGGCGACCGCGACGGCGTGCAGGGCGGTCAGGGTCGCCGCGACCCGGGCCCGCCGGCGCAGCCCGACCGCGATGAGGGCGAGCGGCGTGAAGCCCATGGGCAGCGCCAGCATGATGCCCGCGGGGATGAGCGCCAGCGCCAGGCCCACCGGATGGCTGCGGCGGAAGGCCACCAGGGCGGCGAAGGCGAGCACCCCGGCGACCACCTCGACGGCGAGCGGGGCGCCGTCGCCCTCGGTCACGGACTCGTAGAGAAACCAGCAGCCCAGCGCCGCGCCGAGGCAGCCCAGGCCCAGCTCGCGCACCCATGACCGATCCATGCCCAGGACGGTACGGTCGTCCCGGGCCGTCCCGATACCCGCAAAAGTAGCCATGCGGCATCCACTTAAGTAGGTACCGTCCCGCAGACGACCCAGATCGTCAGCACCGCGAGGAAGTCGCCCCGCTCGCCGGCGGCGGCGATGCGGGAGAACCAGGTCTCGCGCAGCTCGGGCGGGAGCGGCCACGTCGCGGGCGGCACCGCCGGGTTGACCATCGGCAGCACCACCGCCGCCGACGCGGGGTCGGGGAAGACGCAGGTGACCGGCACCGCGGTCACGCCGGTCAGGCCCCGGTCCACCAGCCGGCGCCGGAGCGTGCGCCCCATGTCGGCCTCGTCGGGCAGCAGCCCGCGGGCGTGCTCGACGACCGCGGCGGCGACCGCCGCACCGACGCCGTCGAAGGCCAGCGAGGTCCAGTCGGTGTCGATCAGGCAGACGCGCCCGCCGGGACGGGTCACCCGGACGAGCTCGGCGACCGCCCGGCCGGGGTCGGCCACGTGCTGCAGCACCCGCTCGCACCACACGCCGTCGAAGCCGGCCGCCGGCAGGTCGAGCGCGCCGATGTCGCCGGACATGTAACGCACCGGGCCGCCGGGGTCGCGCTCCCGGGCCGCCGCCAGGGTGATCTCGGAGCGGTCCAGCGCGACCACCTCGCCGTCCGGCGCCACGGCCGCGGCCAGCGCCCGGGCGACGTCGCCGGCTCCGCAGCCCGCGTCGAGCAGCCGCTGGCCGGGCGCGGGCCGCAGCGCCTCCCACGCGGTGTGCCGCACCCGCCGGATCTCGGGATGGCCGGACATCCGGTCGAGCATGGCGACCGCGAGCGAGGCGATCTCGGGCGTCGTGGCGTCGAGATCCGTGAAGGGCGGGCGGTCCAGCTGTGCGGGCTCCATCGCGCCATCCTGACCCGCCCCGCCGCCCGGTGCCCGCACCCGTCGGCCATCCGACACGGCCCGCGGGGGACAACTCAGTTACAAAGGGTCACTGCCGATCAACTCAACGTGAGAGACGCGACGCTTGGCCGAGTCCGGCTCGGGGCGGTGCTGCTCGCGGGCCTCAGCGTCGCGGGCCTGGTGGGCGAGGTGGGCACCGATTCCCCGGCCTGGAACCTGCTGGCCTACCTGGCCCTGGGTGGCATCGCCGCCGGTTTCGTCGTCACCTACGTGCGCCGGCGCACCTGGGTCCTGGACCCGATCGTCCTCCCGGCCCTGGTCGCCGTGGCGGGCTCGGCGCTGCGCGATCCCGTGTCCACCGTCGGGCTGACCATGGTCCTGCTGCTGGTCCAGTCGCTGTACGGCACGACGCGCGCCTGGGCGGTCCGCTCGGTCTTCGGCGCCCTGTCGCTGCCGGCCGCCCTGATCGCGGCGCCCACCCCGATCGGCGCGCTCGTGGACGTGGGCCGATCGGTACAGATGGTGCCGCAGATCATTCTGGTCACCGTGCTCACCCGGGCCATCTACTCGGCGCTCGGCAAGCAGGAGCAGGCCGCCGCGCGCGATGCGCTGCTCGCCCGTACCGGTGAGGAGATCTTGGCCGCGACGCAGCTGGACGAACTCCCGAAGATCGCGCTCGCCGCCGCGCAGGAGCTGGTCCGGGTCAGCCGGGGCACCGGATTCCTCGTCGTGCAGCGCGAGGAGGGCGGTTTGCGGGTGATCGCCGAGGGCGGCCTGAACCCCGGGCTGGCGGACAGGCTGCTGCCGGAGACCTTGCTCTCCGCTCCGGCGAGCGCGCTGCACGCGGACGCCCCGCGCATCCGGCACTGGCACGTCGAGGAGCTGATCCCGGGCGCGCGCTACCGCGTCCTGGGCGCGACGCGGGAGCTGCCGGACTCGTTGATCGACGCTTTCCGTACGGTCGGCACGCAGATGCGGCTGGGTGAGGCCAACCTGCGCTCGCACCTCGAACTGGACCACCAGGCCAACCACGACGCCCTCACCCACCTGCCCACGCGCGCCAAGTTCATCCGCGAGCTCATCGCGGCTGTCGACCACCGCGAGCCCGGCACGGTCGCGCTGCTCAACATCGACCTGGACGACTTCAAGAAGGTCAACGACGGGTACGGGCACGCGGCCGGCGACGAGCTGCTGGTCCAGGTGGCGCAGCGCATCACCGAGGCCGGCGGGGAGCGGGGCGTCGCGGGGCGCCTGGGCGGCGACGAGTTCGTGCTGCTGCTCACCGGGCTGACCGAGCCGGCCGAGGCGGAGAAGATCGCGGAGCGGCTCGGCCGCCGCCTGGTGGAGCCGATGCGGCTCGCCATGGCGACCGTGCGCGTCGGCGCGAGCATCGGGATCGCGCTGACCGAGCCCGGCGTCAAGGCCAGCGAGCTGTCGCGCCGCGCCGACATCGCCATGTACGCCGCCAAGGCGCGCGGCAAGAACCGCACGGAGGTGTTCAGCGCGGACCGGCACGGCGCGGTCGCGCGGCACCGCACGCTCGAGGACCAGCTCCCGTACGCCCTCGAGCGCGGCGAGCTGCACGTCTACTACCAGCCGTGGATGCACCTCGCGACCGGCACGTGGGGCGGCGTCGAAGCGCTGTTGCAGTGGCAGCACCCGACCGAGGGCGACGTCAACTGCCGCGAGCTGCTGGAGCTGGCCGAGCGCACCGGGGACATCGGCACGATCACGGCGTACTTCCTGCGTACCGTGGCGGCGGAGACCGCGGTGATGCCCGGCGGGGACCAGCTGCGTCTCGGCGTCAATCTGAGCCCGCACCAGCTCCTGGACCACCGGTTCACCGACGCGCTGCTGGCGACGCTGGACGAGTGCGGGCTCGCGCCGGCCCGCGTCACCCTGGAGATCGTCGAGTCCGAGCAGATCGACGACCCGCGCGCCCGGGCCCGGCTCGAGTGTCTGGCCGCGAGCGGCGTACGCATCGCCCTCGACGACTTCGGCACGGGCTACGTCTCCTTCGCGTCGCTGCGCGCCTTCCCGATCCACCAGCTGAAGGTCGACGGCTCGTTCCTCGCCGGGGACCCGGGCGCCCTGGACCTCGTCCTGTCGGTGAGCACGCTGCTCGGCACCGAGTCGATCGTCCAGGGCGTGACGTCCGGCGACGAGCTGGCGTGGCTGCGGGAGACCCGCGCCACCGGGGTCCAGGGGCCGCACGTGGCGCCGATCCTGTCCGGGGACGAGGTCGCCGCGCTGCTGCAAAAGACCGCCACGCGTCCCACGAAGTGAACTGGATCACAGTAGCCGCGCACCCGGGTTTGTAAGATCCGAAACATGACGGCAACACGGATCGGTCTGGTGGGCTTCGGCTCGGGTGGGCGCATCTTCCACGCACCGCTGCTCGCGTCGGCGGAGGGCGTCGAGTTCGCCGGGGTGGTCACCCGCTCCGCGGAGCGGCGCGCGGAGCTCGCCAAGAGCCACCCCGACGTCCCGGCGTTCGACACGCTGGCCGACCTCGCCGCGGCGGGCGCCGAGGCCGTCACCATCTCGACCCCGGCCACGACCCACGCGGGCCTGGCGCGCGAGGCGATCGGCCTCGGCCTGGCCACGGTGGTCGACAAGCCGTTCTCGCTCGACGCCGAGGCCACCCGCGAGGTGGTCGCCCTGGCGGAGAAGCAGGGCGTGCCGCTCACCGTCTACCAGAACAGGCGCTACGACTCCGACTTCCGCACCGTGCGCAAGCTGATCGCCGACGGCACGCTCGGTGACGTGCGCCGCTTCGAGTCCCGCTTCGAGCGCTTCGCCCCGGAGCGCGTGCCCCCGGCGGCCGGCGGCGGCACGCTGCTCGACTTCGGCGCGCACCTCGTCGACCAGGCGCACGTGCTCTTCGGCCCCACCACCCGGGTGTACGCCGAGATGCGCTTCGAGGACGACGCCGACGTCGACGTCTTCGTGGCCCTGCACCACGGGAGCGGCGTCGAGTCGCACCTGTGGGGCAGCTGGCGGCAGGCGTCGCCCGGCCCGCGCTTCCGGGTCAGCGGCACGACGGGGACGTACATCGTGGACGGTCTCGACGGCCAGGAGGCCGCGCTCAAGGCCGGCCGCTCCCCCGCGAGCCTGGGCGACCGCTGGGGCGTCGAGCCCGAGCACGCCTGGGGCCGGCTGCACCGCGGTGCGACCGGTGCCCCGGTGCGCAGCGAGCGCGGCCGCTGGGACGAGTTCTACCCCGCCTTCGCGGCCGCCGTCCGCGGCGAGGGCCCGCTCCCGGTCGACCCGCGCGACGCGATCCGCACGATGGACGTCCTCGACGCCGCCCGCGTGAGCGCCACGACGGGCGAGACCGTCAAGCTCTGAGCAGGCGCTTTAGCAGCACCTTCAGGTTCTCGCCGCCGAGCGCGTCGCTGTCGGTCAGCACGGCGACGCGCCGGCGGGACTCGGGAAGGATCGCGGCGAAGGATCTGTAGCCCGCGTTGTCGCCGCTGTGCTGGATCCACGGCTCGCCCTGCCAGCTGCCCGTGAAGACGCCGTAACCGTAGCCGCTGCCGAAGTCGTCACCGCCGGTGGCCACGCGCCGGGTGAGCATGAGGGTGCGCCACGGCTCGCCGAGCACCGCACCCTCATGGAGCCGGTCGAGCCACGTCACGAGCTCACTCGTCGTGCTCCACACGTCGCCGGTGCCCATGCCGAGCACGTCGAGATCCCAGGTCGGCACCGGATCGCCGTGGACGTCGGACCCCGCCGCCACGTCCGGGCGGTCCTCCGCCATTCCCGAGAAGGTGCGGGTCAGGCCCGCCGCCCCGAACACGCGGCGCGCGAGATAGTCGCGGAACGGCTCGTCCGCCGCCTTCTGCGTCACGTGCGCCAGCAGGACGTACCCCGGGCTGCTGTAGCGGAACTCCGTGCCCGGCGCCGTGATGACGGGCCAGCTCCGCGCCAGCCCGACGAAGTCCGGCGGGCTGACCCGGAGGTCGAGCGACGGGTGGTCCGCCCAGTGCGAGATGCCGGCCGTGTGGCTGAGCAGGTGGTGCAGCGTCACGCCGGGCCAGCCGGGGAACCACCGGTCGAGCGGGTCCTCCAGCGCCAGCCGGCCGGCCTGCGCGAGCGACAGCACCGCCGCGGCCGTGAACTGCTTGCTGATCGACGCGATCTGGTGCCGCAGCGGCGACTCGCGCCCGACGATCACCTCGTCGCCGCGCTTGTAGAAGACCTCTCCCGCCATCCTCATCGGACGGACACCACCGACGCGAGCGGGGTCGCGGGGCGGCCGGTGAGCCGCTCGATGGCGGGACTGACGGCCGCCAGCTCGCCCGCGGCGACCGCCAGGTACGTGCTGACCCACGCGTCGACCTGCCACTGCGGCGCGCCGTACCGCGCGCGGGACGCGTAGGCCTCCTCCACCGTCTCGTCGTGGAAGCTGACCCCCGGCCCGAGCGCCGCGGCCATCTCGCGGAAGGTGAGCGCTTCCGGCCCGGTCAGATCATAGGTACGCCCGGCGTGTTCCCCCGGCGACCGCAGCACCGCCACGGCCGCGTCCGCGATGTCGTCCTGCGCGACCACCGCGGCCCGCCCGTTGCCGCCCGGGCCGCGGATCACGCCGTCCTCGCCCACCAGGAGCGGCACGAAGTCGGCGTAGAGGTTGTCGCGCAGGAACGTGTACGCGAGCCCGCTCGCCTTGATGTGCTCCTCGGTCGCACCATGGTCGCGGGCGAGCGTGAACGTCGCGTCGGGCGCCGCGCCCTGGAACGACGTGTAGACGAGGTGCCGCACGCCCGCGTCCACCGCCGCGTCGACGAACGCGCGGTGCCGGTCGACCCGGTCGGGCGCCTCGGCGGCCGAGACCATGAGGACCGTCTCCGCCCCTTCGAGCGCCTTGCGCACGGCGTCCCGGTCCGCATATTCCGCCACGGCCACCTCGGCGCCGGGGAGGGCCGGCGCACGCGACGCGTCCCGGACGAGCAGCCGCCGGGGCCGGTCGAGCCGTGCCGCGATCCGCCCGCCGAGCCGTCCGGTCGCCCCGCTCACCACGATCGTCATGCCTCGACGATAGGCCCCGCCCCGGCCGGTGCGAGGAGGAGTCAGGTCACCGCTGCTGCTCGAGCAGGTCGCGCAGCACGCCCAGGCCGTGGTGCACCTCGGCGAAGCTCGTGCTCAGCGGCGCCGGCCCGATCCGCAGCCCGTCCGGCCGCCGGTAGTCGGGGATGACGCCGGCCGTCCACAGCGGCTCCAGCAGCGCCTCGAACCCGGGCCGGCTCAGCGTCACGTGACCGCCCCGCCGCGCCGGCTCACGCGGGCCGGCGACCGCCACTCCCAGCGGCACCAGCCACTCGTCGGCCAGCTCCAGGACGTAGTCCGTCAGCTGCAACGACTTGCGGCGTACGGCGTCGATCCCCGCCTCGGCCAGCAGGTCCAGGTTCGCGTCCATCGGCACCATCGCGAGGATCGGCGGGGTGCCGCTGAGCATGCCCCGCATGCCCGGCGCCGGCTCGTAGCCCGGGCCCATCTCGAACACGGCGCGGTGCCCCATCCACCCCCAGATCGGCTGCCGGAGCTCCGGCTGCAGCTCCCGCCGGACGTACGCGAAGGCCGGCGCGCCCGGCCCGCCGTTGAGGTACTTGTACGTGCAGCCGACGGCGAGGTCGGCGCCCCACGCGTCGAGCTCGACCGGCACCGCGCCCACCGAGTGCGACAGGTCCCAGAGCGTGAGCGCCCCGGCGGCGTGCGCGGCCTCGTTGATCGCGGCGGCGTCGGCGAGCCAGCCGGAGCGGTAGGCGACGTGGCTGAAGAGCACCAGCGCGGTGTCCGGCCCGGCCGCCGCGGCGACCTGCTCGGCCGTGATGCCCGCGACCGGGTCGGTGGTGATCCACCTCAGCGTGAGGTCCCGCTCGGCGGCGATGCCCTCCAGCAGGTAGCGGTCGGTCGGGAAGTTGTCGGTGTCCAGCACCACGGTGCGGCGCCCGGGCCGGGCCTCGACCGCCGCGCGCGTCAGCTTGTAGAGCAGCACGGACGTCGAGTCGCCGATCACCACCTGGCCCGGGGCGGCGCCGAGGGCCAGCGCGCCGAGCCGGTCGCCGAGCCGCATCGGCCACTCCAGCCACTCGTCCGTCCAGCCGCGGATCAGGCGCCCGCCCCACTGCCCGCGCACGAACGCGTCGAGCCGCTCGGCGGTGGCGCGCAGCGGGCGGCCCAGCGAGTTGCCGTCCAGGTACGAGACGACGTCGGAGTCCTCGATCAGGAAGCGGTCGCGCAGCGGGGCGAGCGGGTCGGCCGTGTCGAGTTCCTTCGCCCGGCCCAGCAAGTCATCGGTCATGGTCAGATGGTGGCAAGCGAGCCGTCGGCGAGCACGGGCCCCCAGTAGACCCAGCGCCCGTCGTGCCGGACGAAGCGGCTGCGCTCGTGCATGTCGCCGGCCCGGCCGTGGTCGCGGAAGTGCGCCTTAAACTCGACCAGGCCCTCGGCGTCGAAGAGCCCGCCGCCGGTGGCCCCGAGCACCTCGAGCCGGATCCAGCGCAGCTGCGGGTCCGGCTCGACCTGTTCGGGCCGGGTGTCGGGATGCCACGAGGCGAGCACGTAGTCGGCGTTGTCCAGCGCGAAGGCGGCGTACCGCGAGCGCATCAGCGCCTCCGCGGTGGCCGGCGGGCGGCCCTCGTGGGCGGTGCCGCAGCACTGCGCGTACGCCAGGCCGAGCCCGCACGGGCACGCCATGGTCGCGGTCGTCTCGGTCCGCGCCGCGGGGCGGCGACGCGTTGCACGTTTGGCCATGCGGTCATTCTTCCCTTCGCGCGGCTCAGTGGTGCCGCTGGTCCACCACGATCTCGCTGATGACCTGCTGGCAGCGGTCGAGCTCGGCGATCAGCTGCCGCATCTCCTCGATCGCGGAGACGGCGCTGCGGGTGCCCTCGCGGATGCCGCTGACCTGACCGCCGATCTCGCTCGTCGCGGTGGCCGTCTCGTTCGCCAGGTCCTTGACCTCGCTGGCCACCACGGCGAAGCCGCGGCCCGACTCGCCCGCTCGGGCCGCCTCGATCGTGGCATTGAGCGCGAGCAGGTTGGTCTGCTTGGCGATGGTGGCGATCAGCTCGACGACCTTGCCGATCTCGGCGCTGGCGGTCTCCAGCTTGCCGATGACGGTCACCGCGGTCTCCGCGGCCCGCACGGCGGATCGGGTCGCCGTGGCCATGTCCCCGCTGACGTCGGCCAGTCTCCGGCTGTCGCTTTGCCAGTCCGTCATCCGTACCCCCCGGCTAGTCCCTGGCTCACCCTATGAGTGATCGGCCGGCCACGAGCCGTGTTGCGCTTTCCGCACGAGACTGCAAACTCGGTCAGCGCATTGCCGTGCGCTGCAAGCAGCCGTACAAGATTTTCATGTTCCTGACGTACGATCTCGCCGTGACGAAACGACTGGCGGAGGTCGCCAAGAAGGCGGGCGTCTCCGAGGCGACCGTGAGCCGCGTGCTCAACGGCCGGGCCGGCGTCTCCGAGGGCACCCGCGCCTCGGTGCTGACCGCGCTCGACGTGCTGGGCTACGAACGGCCGACCAAGCTGCGCGGCGAGCGCGGGCGACTGGTCGGGCTGGTGCTGCCCGAGCTGCAGAACCCGATCTTTCCCGCGCTGGCCGAGGTGGTGACCGCGGCCCTGGCGCAGCGCGGCTTCACCCCGGCGCTGTGCGCGCGCACGATCGGCGGCGTGCCCGAGCGCGACTACATCGAGATGCTGCTCGACCATCAGGTGTCCGGGGTGGTCTTCGCGGGCGGGTCCTACGCGCTGGCCGAGGCGGAGCACGGGCACTACCGGCGGCTGCTGGACCGGCGGATGCCCGTGGTCATGGTCAACGGCGGCGTCGACGGGCTGGGCTTCCCGCACATCTCCACCGACGACGCGGTGGCGGTCGAGCAGGCGTACGGGCACCTGCGCGCCCTGGGCCACGAGCGGATCGGCCTGGTCCTGGGCCCGGAGGACCACGTCCCCTCGCGCCGCAAGCTCGCCGCCGTCCCGGCGGCCGCGGCCGTCGAGCGCACCACCTTCTCGATGGAGAGCGCCCGCCTCGCCGCCGCCCGGCTCATCGAGCGGGGCATCACCGGCCTGATCTGCGCGAGCGACGTGCTCGCGCTGGGGTCCATCCGCGCCGCCCGCCGGCTGGGCCGCGAGGTGCCCCGCGACGTGTCGGTGGTCGGCTTCGACGACAGCGCGCTCATGACCTGCACCGACCCGCCGCTCACCACCGTCCGCCAGCCGATCGAGCTGATGGGCCAGGCGGCGGTCGACGTCCTGGTGAAGCAGATCGAGGGCGGCCCCGCGACGACCGACGAGCTGCTGTTCGAGCCGGAGCTGGTGGTCCGCGGGTCGACCGCGCCGGCACCCGGCTGACCGGCACCGCACCACCGCACGGGCGGGCCCGCTTCGGGCCCGCCCTTTTTGCGATGGTGCGGCAGTCGAGTTTTTTCTCCTTGCAGTCGCGTTCTTGCGGCCTCCCGTTCGACTTTGTATCGTCATCGCCACGAAACAAACGCGAGACCTGCGTCACATCTCCCTCAGCTGACACAGCCCACGGAAGGGCGGATCCGTCATGTCCACATTCAGGCTGCGAAGTGCTCTCGGCCTTGTCCTCGCCGCCGGCCTCACCCTCTCCGCCACCGCCTGCGGCGGCGACGACGAGAAGCCGGCGGGCGGGAAGGTCACCCTGGTGATCAACGGCCTCCCGCCCGCCACCGAGAAGGCGACGCACGACCGCTTCCTCGCCAACGTCGCCGAGTTCGAGAAGGCCAACCCGGACATCGACATCGACGCCCGCGAGGGCAAGATGGACCCGCAGACCTTCCCGGCCAAGCTCGCCGGCGGCCAGCTCGAGGACGTCTTCTACGTCTACTTCACCGACCCGGCCAACCTCATCGCCAAGCGCCAGGTCGCCGACATCAGCAAGTACCTCGGGGACTTCCCGGTCACCTCGCAGCTCAAGCCGGAGGTGCTGCGGGTCTTCCAGGACGGCGACGGCAAGACGTACGGGCTGCCGTACAAGAACTACTCGATGGGCCTGCTCTACAACCGCGACCTTTTCAGCAAGGCCGGGCTGGACCCGGAGAACCCGCCGAAGACCTGGGCGGAGGTGCGCACCGCGGCGCGGAAGATCGCCGAGCTGGGCAAGGACACCGTCGGCTACGGCGACTACAGCAAGAACAACACCGGCGGCTGGCACTTCACGACCGAGATCTACTCGCTCGGCGGGGAGGTCGCCGTGAACGAGGGCGGCACCTGGAAGGCCGCGTTCAACAGCCCGCAGGGCAAGCAGGTGCTGCAGCAGCTGAAGGACATGCGCTGGACCGACGACAGCATGGGCGCCAAGCAGCTGCTCGAATGGGCCGACCTGCTCAACCAGATGGGCTCGGGCAAGCTCGGCATGTACCTCGCGACCGCCGACAACATTCCGACGATCGTCAACCAGTACAAGGGCAAGTACGAGACGTACGGCCTCGGCCCGATCCCGGACGGCAAGGGCACGCTGGGCGGCGGCGAGGGCTACATGTTCAAGGCCGGCCTGAGCGCCGACAAGATCCGCGCGGGCCTGAAGTGGCTGACGTTCTGGTTCACCTCCGCCGACCGGTACGAGGCCGAGAACAAGTGGTCGAGCGAGACGAAGCAGCCCGTCGGCCTGCCCGAGCCGGCCATCTTCACGGGCAGCGCCGCGCAGACCCAGGCCGCCGCCGACAAGAAGTACGCGAACGTGCCCCAGGCCAACTACGCCCCGTTCGTCGCGAGCATGGGCAGCATCCCGGTCAAGCTGGAGCCGCCGAACGCGCAGCAGATCTACGCCGTCCTCGATGTCGCGATGCAGAAGGTCCTCACCGATCGCAACGCCAACGTGGACCAGCTGCTCGCCGACGCCGAGACCCAGGTCAACCAGATCCTGACGAGCGTCAAGTGACCGCCGGGACGCCGCTGGTGTCCCGGTTCCGGCGCAAGGCCGGCGACACCCTCCTCGCGTACGCGTTCATGGCCGCCGGCCTGGCCTGCTTCGCCCTCTTCTCCTGGTATCCGCTGGTCAAGGGCGTCATCCTGAGCTTCCAGCAGGACAACTTCGTGGTGCCGCCCTCCTGGGTGGGGCTCGACAACTACCGGGCCCTCTTCGACGACCCGCTGTTCTGGACGGCCTGGAAGAACACGCTCGTCTTCACCGGGCTCGCCCTGGTCCTCGGCTTCGCGCTGCCGTTCGTCATCGCCGTGCTGCTCAACGAGTTCCGGCACTTCAGCGGCTGGTTCCGGGTGCTGGTCTACCTGCCCGTCATGCTGCCGCCGATCGTGTCGGTGCTGCTGTGGCGCTACTTCTACGACCCGGGCAACGGCCTCTTCAACGCGGCCCTGCGCAGCGTCGGCCTGCCCGAGTCGCAGTGGACCCAGTCGTCGGCGACGGCGATGATCTCGCTGGTCCTCGTGTCGACGTGGGCGAACCTGGGCGGCGCCACGCTGATGTACCTGGCCGCGCTGCAGAGCATCCCGGGCGAGCTCTACGAGGCCGCCGAGCTCGACGGCGCGAGCCTGTGGCGGCGGGTCCGGCACGTGACGCTGCCGCAGATGCGGTTCATCATGCTGGTCCTGCTGCTGCTGCAGATCATCGCGACGATGCAGGTCTTCATCGAGCCGTACGCGCTGACCGGAACGTCCAACCCGGACACGATCACCGTGCTGGTCCTGGTCTACCGGTACGCGTTCACCGTCAACAACGACTTCGGGCTCGCCGCCGCCATGAGCGTGCTGCTCTTCGTCGTGCTGGGTGCGTTCTCGGCGCTCTATCTCCGCCTGACCCGCAACTCCTCCTGAGGTTTGTCCCATGACGCTGACCGCACCTCCCCAGGCCCCCAGCGACGTCGCGCCCACCGCCGTGCCGAGAGCCAGGTCCCGGCAGTTCCGGACGGCGACCCGGACGCTCGTCTCGACGATCGATCTGCACCGGCACCGCCGGCTCTACTTCACCGTGCTCGGCGGGACGCTCGTGGTCTTCGCGCTCGTGTTCCTCTTCCCGCTCTACTGGATGGTCACCAGCGCGCTCAAGGCCCCCGCCGAGTACGCGCGCAGCACGCCGACGCTGATCCCCGAGTCGTTCCACCCGGACACGTTCGCGACCGCGTGGACGAACATGCGCATCGCCAAGTACTTCACGAACACGCTGTTCTACGCGTTCGGCGGCTGGCTGGTGTGCCTGATCGTCGACGTCGGGGTCGCGTACGCGCTCAGCAAGCTCAAGCCGGTCCTGGGCCGCATCGTGCTCGGCGGCATGCTGGCCAGCCTGATGCTCCCCGCGACGGCGCTGCTCGTGCCGGCCTATCTGGCGGTCGTGGACGTGCCGCTCGTCCACGTGAACCTGCTCAACACGCCGTGGGCGCTGTGGCTGCCGGCCGCCGCGAACGCGTTCAACGTCTACGTGCTCAAGCGCTTCTTCGACCAGATCCCCGACGACCTGCTGGACGCGGCGGCCATCGACGGCGCCGGCCGGCTGCGCCAGCTGTGGTCGGTCGTCCTGCCGCTGTCGCGCCCGGTGCTCGGCGTCGTGTCGATCTTCATCATCGTCGCGCTGTGGAAGGACTTCCTCTGGCCGCTGCTCGTGCTGCCCGACCCGGAGGCGCAGACGCTCAGCGTGGCGCTCAGCCGGCTGGCGAACACGAGCCAGGTGCCGCCGACCGAGTTCATGGCCGGGCTCGCGATCGCCAGCCTGCCGATGATCGTCGTCTTCCTCGTCTTCCAGCGCAGCATCATCGGCGGCCTGTCCGCCGGCGCGACCAAAGGCTGAACCCCGAAGAAAGCAGGTCACGGTGGTCAACTCCGACCCGTGGTGGCGCGACGCCGTCATCTACCAGGTCTACCCGCGCAGCTTCGCCGACTCGGACGGCGACGGCGTCGGCGACCTCGGCGGCGTCCGCGCGCACCTGGGACACCTGGCGGACCTGGGCGTCGACGCGCTCTGGATGAGCCCGTGGTACCCGTCGCCGATGGCCGACGCCGGCTACGACGTCGCCGACTTCCGCGACGTCGACCCGGTGTTCGGCACGCTTCCCGAGGCCGAGGCGCTGATCGCGGAGGCGCACGAGCTCGGCATCCGCACGATCGTCGACATCGTGCCGAACCACGTGTCCAGCGCGCACCCCTGGTTCCGGGAGGCCCTCGCCGATCCGTTGTCCCCGGCCCGGGAACTCTTCTGGTTCCGGCCGCCGGCGGAGGAGATGCCGACGGAGTGGGTCGGCGAGTTCGGGGGCACCACGTGGACGCGTACGCCCGACGGCTCCTGGTATCTGCACCTGTTCACGCCGGAGCAGCCGGACCTGAACTGGGACCACCCGCGGGTGCGCGCGGAGTTCGAGGACATCCTGCGGTTCTGGTTCGACCGCGGCGTCGACGGGATCCGCATCGACTCGGCCGCGCTGCTCTTCAAGGACCGGTCCCTGCCGCCCGTGGTGGAGGGGCAGCCGCACCCCTTCCACGACCGCGACGAACTGCACGACGTCTACCGGGCCTGGCGCCGCGTCGCCGACTCCTATCCCGGGGACCGGGCGCTGATCGGCGAGGTGTGGCTGCCCGACGCCGCGCGCTTCGCCAACTATCTGCGCCCCGACGAGTTGCACGCCGCGTTCAACTTCGAGTTCCTCGGGTGCGCGTGGGACGCGGCGCTGATGCGCGAGTGCGTCGACCGGACGCTCGATGCCCACCGCGCGGTCGGCGCGCCCGCGACCTGGGTGCTGTCCAACCACGACGTCACCCGGCACGTCACCCGGTACGGCCGGGCCGACACCACCTTCAGCTTCGACAACAACCTCGACGGCACGCCGGTCGACCTCGAGCTGGGCACCCGCCGGGCCCGTGCCGCGGCGCTGCTGTCGCTCTCGCTGCCCGGCGCCGCCTACGTCTACCAGGGCGAGGAGCTCGGGCTCTGGGAGAACGAGGCCATCCCGCCGGAGCAGCTGCAGGACCCGATGTACGCGCGTCGCGGGCACAGCCGGGACGGGTGCCGCGTCCCGCTGCCGTGGTCGGGCGACTCGCCGCCCTTCGGCTTCTCCGCCGGGCCGCCGTGGCTGCCGCAGCCGCCCGAGTGGAAGGACCTCACCGTCGAGGCGCAGACCGGCGATCCGAGCTCGGTGCTCTCGCTCTACCGGTCGGCGATCGCGCTGCGGCCCCGCTCGGCGCCCTTCGACTGGATGGACCTCGGCCCGGGCGTGCTCGCGTACTGCCGGGGCTCCTCCTTCGCGTGTGTGCTCAACCTGTCGGGCTCCCCGCTCCCCCTGCCCTCGTTCCGTGAGGTGCTGATCGCCAGCAATCCGCTGGACGGCGACCTGCTTCCCCCTGACACCGCCGTCTGGTTGCGCCTTTGATTCCGAAAGGATCGTTATGGCACGCCGAACCGTCCCCCTCCTCCTGTCCGCCGCCCTGACCGTCGCCGCCGTCGCCGTGGCTGTCCAGGCCACCCCGGCCCAGGCAGCCGGCCCGTCCCCCTTCGACTTCCCCGGACGCGGCGCCACCGTGCCCTTCACCGAGCACGAGGCTCTCGTCAGCGCTTCGAACGGCACGTCGACCGGCACCAGCCGCCTCTACGGCCAGCTGTCGTCGGAAGCCTCCGGGCGTGAGGCCGTGACCCTCGACGCCGCCGGCGAGTACGTCGAGTTCACGCTGACGAAGCCGGCGAACGCGGTCACCTTCCGGTACAGCATCCCGGACAGCCCGTCCGGCACCGGCCGCGACGCGTCCCTCGACGTCCGGGCCAACGGCACGCTGGTGAAGTCCGTCCCCGTCACCTCGCGATACGGCTGGTACTACGGCGGCTATCCGTTCTCCAACAACCCCGGCGACGGGAGCCCGCACCACTTCTACGACGAGGCCCGGACGCTGTTCGGGACCACCTATGCGGCCGGGACGAAGATTCGGTTGCAGGTGTCGTCGACCGCGCAGTCGCCGTCCTTCACCATCGACGTGGCCGACTTCGAGAACGTGCCGGCGCCGGTCGCCAAGCCCTCGGGCGCGATCGACGTCGTCGCGGACTACGGCGCCGACCCCACCGGCGCCCGGGACTCGACGGCTCAGTTCCAGGCCGCGGTCAACGCCGCGGCCGGCCGGGTCGTCTACGTGCCGCAGGGCAACTACACGCTCTACAGCCACGTGATCGTCGACCGGGTGACGCTCGCGGGCGCCGGACCCTGGTACACCGTGCTCGGCGGCCGGCACCCCACCCAGCGCAACCTCGCCGCCGGCATCTACGGCAAGTACGTCTCCGAGGGCGGGCCGAGCCAGAACGTCACCGTCCGCGACCTGGCCGTCATCGGCGACATCCGGGAACGCGTCGACGCCGACCAGGTGAACGCCTTCGGCGGCGCGATGAGCAACTCGGTCATCGACAACGTGTGGATGCAGCACACCAAGGTCGGCGCGTGGATGGACGGGCCGATGGACCGCTTCACGATCCGCAACTCGCGCATCCTCGACCAGACCGCCGACGGCGTGAACTTCCACATCGGCGTCACGAACTCGGCCGTCACCAACACGTTCGTCCGCAACACCGGCGACGACGGGCTGGCGATGTGGGCCGAGAACGTCCCGAACGCCGGCAACTCGTTCACGCACAACACCGTGGTCGCGCCGATCCTGGCGAACAACATCGTCAGCTACGGCGGCCGGGACATCACCATCTCGGACAACGTCGTGTCCGACACCGTCACCAACGGCGGCGGGCTGCACGTGGCGAACCGCTACCCCGGGGTGAACGGGCCGACCGCGGTCGCCGGCACGTGGACGCTGGCCCGCAACACGCTGCTGCGCGCCGGCAACTCGGACTACAACTGGCAGTTCGGCGTCGGGGCGATCTGGTTCGACGCGCTCAACGGCCCGATCACGGGCGCGGCCATCACCATCACCGACACGGACATCCTGGACAGCTCGTACGCCGCGCTGCACTGGATCGAGGGACAGTCGAGCGGCATCACGCTGTCGAACATCACCATCCAGGGCGCCGGAACGTACGCGCTGCAGGTGCAGGCCCCGTCGCAGGTGACCTTCAACAATGTCCGCGCATCGGGCATCGCGCAGTCCAACCCCATCCACAACTGCGTCGGATCGGGCTTCCAGATCACGCGGACCGGCACGAACACCGGGTGGTACACCGACACGCCGTACTGCGGTCCGTGGCCGGCGCCGCAGTGGAACACCACCCCGACCACGCCGCCGACCACTCCTCCGGCGTCGGGCAATCTCGCGCTCAACCGTCCGGTCACCGGAGGCCAGGCCGACGTGTACGGACCGGGCAACGCGGTCGACGGCAACGCGAACACGTACTGGGAGAGCCCGAACAACGCGTGGCCGCAGTCGCTGACCGTCGATCTCGGGCAGTCGCGCTCGGTCTCGCGGATCGAGCTCAAGCTGCCGCCCGCCGCGGCGTGGGCGACGCGCACCCAGACGCTCTCGGTCCTGGGCTCCTCCGACGGCGGTTCCTTCTCCACCGTGAAGTCCTCCGCCGGTTACACGTTCAACCCCGCGTCCGGGAACGCCGCGACGATCACGTTCCCGGCGACGTCGCAGCGCTTCCTGCGGCTGACCTTCACGGGTAACACCGGCTGGCCCGCGGGCCAGGTCTCCGAGTTCGAGGTCTACGCCTCGTAGCAGCGTTCCACCGAAACGTCGCCCGCTCTTCCTTCCCCCCCTGGATGAAAGGCGCCTTCCCCGTGTCCAGATCCTCCAGATTTGTGGCGGCTCTCTCCGCCGCCGTGCTCGCCACCGCCGTCCTCCAAGTCGTCTCTCCGACCGCACCCGCCGCCGCGGCCGGGCCGAATCTCGCGGCGGGCAAGACCTTCTCCGCCAGCAGCACCTCCGACGTCTACGGCGCCGGCAACGCGGGCGACGGCAATGCCAGCACCTACTGGGAGAGCGCGAACAACGCCTTCCCGCAGTGGCTGCAGGTCGACCTCGGCGCCACCGTCAGCGTCAACCAGGTCGTCGTCAAACTTCCGCCGGCCGCCGCGTGGGCGACGCGGACGCAGACCTTCGCCGTGCAGGGCAGCAGCACCGGCAGCTCCTTCACGGACCTGAAGGCCGGGGCCGGCTACACGTTCAACCCGGCTACCGGCAACACGGTGACCGTCGACTTCACGGCGGCGGCCACGCGGTTCGTCCGGCTGAACGTCACCGGCAACACCGGCTGGCCCGCGGGTCAGGTGTCCGAGCTCGAGGTCTACGGGCCGGCTTCCGGGGACACGCAGGCGCCCGTCGCGCCGACCGGTCTCGCCTGCACGCAGCCGGCCACCGGCCAGATCCGGCTGACGTGGAGTGCGGCCACCGACAACGTGGGCGTCACCGGGTACGAGGTGTGGGCGAACGGCGCGCTGCTCACCACGGTCGGCGGCACGGTGCTCACGTACACCGACAACCGCTCGGCCGACGCCACCGTGACGTACTTCGTCAAGGCGCGCGACGCGGCGGGCAACGTCTCCGCGGCCAGCAACTCGGTGACGCGCAACGGCACGAGCCCCGGTGGCACGAATCTCGCCGCGGGCAAGCCGATCACCGCGTCGTCGACGGCCTTCTCGTTCGTGGCGTCGAACGCGAACGACAACGACACCGCGACGTACTGGGAGGGCAGCGCGTATCCGGCGACGCTGACCGTGGCCCTCGGGGCGAACGCGGTGACCAGCTCGGTCGTGGTCAAGCTCAACCCGGGCACCGACTGGGCGACGCGCACGCAGACGTTCGCGGTGCTCGGGCGGGAGCAGAGCGCGTCGGCGTTCACGACGCTGGTGAGCTCTGCGACGTACACCTTCAGTCCCGCGTCGGGGAACACGGTGACCGTGCCGATCAGCGCGACGGCCGCGGACGTCCGGTTGAGCTTCACCGCGAACACCGGCGCGCCCAGCGGGCAGGTCGCCGAGTTCCAGGTCGTCGGCGTGCCCGCGCCGAACCCGGACCTCACGGTGACCGCGGTCAGCGCCTCGCCGTCGGCACCGGTCGAGACGGACACGATCACGCTGTCCGCGACCGTGCGCAACGCCGGGACGGCCGCCTCCCCGGCCTCCGCCGTCACCTTCTACCTGGGTACGACCCGGGTCGGCACCGCCGCGGTGGGCGCCCTCGCCGCCGGGGCGTCCACCACCGTCACCGCGTCGATCGGCGCTCGGGACGCCGGCTCGTACCAGGTGCGCGCCGTCGTCGACGAGGCGAACACCGTCATCGAGCAGAACGACATGAACAACTCGGGGACGGCGACGCTGACCGTGGCGCCGGTCTCCAGCTCGGACCTGGTGGCGTCGGCCGTCTCGTGGTCGCCGTCGAACCCGTCCGCCGGTCAGCCGGTCACGTTCAGCGTCACGCTGCGGAACCAGGGCACGGCGGCGTCGGCCGGCGGGGCGCACGGGGTGACGCTCACGCTGCTCGACGGCTCCGGCGGGACCGTCCGTACGCTCACCGGCTCCTGGTCGGGGGTGCTCGCGGCGGGCGCTTCCTCGCCGGCGATCAGCCTCGGGTCGTGGACGGCGGTGAACGGGCGTTACACCGTACGGACGGTGGTTGCCGTGGACGCGAACGAGCTGCCGGTGAAGCAGGCGAACAACACCGCCGAGAAGGCGTTCTTCGCGGGGCGCGGCGCGAACATGCCCTACGACATGTACGAGGCCGAGGACGGCACGACCGGCGGCGGCGCCCAGATCACCGGCCCGAACCGCAAGATCGGCGACCTGGCCGGCGAGGCCTCCGGGCGCAAGGCCGCGACACTGAACAGCACCGGCGCGTACGTGCAATGGACGACGCGCGCGGCGACGAACACCGTCGTGGCACGCTTCTCCATCCCGGACAACACGACCAGCTCGATCAACGTGTACGTGAACGGGACGCTCGACAAGACGCTGCCGCTCACGTCGAAGTTCGCCTGGCTCTACGGCGACGAGGCGAGCCCGCAGAACTCCGGCACCGGCCCGCGGCACATCTACGACGAGGCGAACATCATGCTCTCCCGGTCGTACCCGGCGGGCAGTGTCATCAAGGTGCAGAAGGACGCGGCGAACACCGGAAACATCGCGATCGACTTCATCAACACCGAGCAGGTCGCGCCGGTCGCCAACCCGGATCCGGTCAACTACGTGGTGCCGGCCGGATTCGATCAGCAGTCCGTGCAGAACGCGCTCGACCAGGCCCGGATGACCACCGGCAAGCTCGGCGTCTATCTGCCCGCGGGCACATACACCACCACGAACAAGTTCCAGATCTACGGCAAGGCCATCAAGGTCGTCGGCGCCGGCCCCTGGTACACCCGCTTCGTCACGCCGCAGGACCAGAACGGCACGGACGCCGGCTTCCGCGCCGAGGCGACGGCGAACGGCTCGACGTTCGCGAACTTCGCGTTCTTCGGCAACTACATCATCCGGTCCGACGGCCCGGGCAAGGTCTTCGACTGGCAGAACGTCGCCAACATGACCATCGACAACATCTGGGCCGAGCACCAGGTATGCCTCTACTGGGGCCTCAACACCGACCACGTCACGATCAAGAACTCGCGCATCCGCAACACCTTCGCCGACGGCGTCAACATGACCAACGGCTCCACCGACAACCTGGTCGACAACAACGACGCCCGGGCCACCGGCGACGACAGCTTCGCCCTCTTCTCCGCGATCGACGCGGGCGGCACCGACGAGATCAACAACGTCTATCAGAACCTCTCCACGACCCTGACCTGGCGGGCCGCGGGCATCGCGGTCTACGGCGGCTACGCCAACACCTTCCGCAACATCCACATCGCCGACACGCTCGTCTACTCCGGCATCACGATCAGCTCGCTCGACTTCGGATATCCGATGAACGGCTTCGGCGCCAGCCCGCCCACCGTCTTCGACAACATCTCGATCGTCCGCGCCGGCGGGCACTTCTGGGGCGGCCAAACCTTCCCGGCCATCTGGCTCTTCTCGGCCTCCAAGGTCTTCCAGGGCATCCGCGTCAGCAACGTCGACATCGTCGACCCGACCTACAGCGGCATCATGTTCCAGACGCAGTACATAGGCGGCCAGCCCCAGAACATCATCAAGGACACCACCTTCACCAACATCTCCATCACCGGCGCCGTCCGCAGCGGCGACGAGTACGACGCCAAGTCGGGCTTCGCCATCTGGGCCAACCCGATGCCCGAGGCGAACCAGGGTCCGGCGGTCGGCTCGGCCACCTTCACCAACCTGCGCCTCTCCGGCAACTACCGCGACATCGAGAACCCGACCACAACCTTCACGATCAACCGCAACTGATTTCCGTACGCCCGGAGCCCGCGCTTCCCGGCGCGGGCTCCGGCGGCCGCATGTCGATGGCCCCGCCGTCGACGAACGCGGTACGACAGCCGGGCCGGCCGAACAGCGCCGCCTCGCCCGTGCAGACGGCCGCAGGCAGCCCCGGCCGGCCCATCCGTCGTCGTGACCGCTCGCAATACCGAAGGCGCCGCCGGCACTCCCCCGACGGCCGCACGGTTCTCACGCGTGGCGCCCGGCCGGGGGCCGCCTGGTCAGGACTCCCAGATGACACCCAGGGTGCCCAGCGTTCCCATGACGAACAAGCCTGACCCGACGAGGACGGCGATCGTCCGGCTCCATACGTTCATGAAGCGCGATTCCCGGGATCCCTCGCGTACGGGACGTCCGAACACTTTGGCGCTGCTGTCATGGGAGGCTTCGGCGAAGCGGCGGTTGTTGATGGCCGCGAGCAGTCCTCCCCAGCTAACCATCGAACCCGGGACTCGACACTGATCTGTGTGGCGGGTTGCTGTGCCGGCGGCGTTCTCGTGCGGTGCGGATGCGGGCGCATTCCCGACGTTGGGCGGCCGGCACGCCAGGGGACGTCGCGCAGGCGCGATCAGCCGGCGACGCGGTCCGCGGCGACCATCGACGCCAGGTCGCGCATCGCTTCGTAGAGTCTGACCTGCACGGCGGCCGGGGCGATGCCTAGCACCTGCGCCGCCTCGCGGGTCGTCCGGCCGCGGAAGTACGTGG
The DNA here is from genome assembly GCF_030757795.1 of Actinoplanes oryzae. Classification (GTDB taxonomy): domain Bacteria; phylum Actinomycetota; class Actinomycetes; order Mycobacteriales; family Micromonosporaceae; genus Actinoplanes. The sequence goes on along the minus strand of NZ_JAUQWH010000138.1, from coordinate 2,005 downwards.
CCACCAGGACCTCCCGGTGCCGGCTGGGCAGGCGGTGCAGCATGGCCTCCATCGGGGTGCCCTTGCGGGCGCGGCGCGGGGCCTCGGGAGTGACCGGGCGGGATTGTCTGGTCAGCATTCCCAGGACTCTGCTCATCGCCGGGGCGCTTCTCCAGTCCGCAAGTGCGAAGTAGTTCCCTGGTCACCCCAAGCCACCGGCCGCGACGGGAACCGGCGCGCCCGAAGCTGTGGGCGCCGGCGCGCCCGGGGCTGTGCGTGCCGGCGCGAGACCTCGGCGGCGGGCCAGCCACAGGACGACCGCCGCGTACGCCACCAGCTGCGGAACGTCGACGGCAACCATCTCCCAGGGCAGGTCCGCCGCGGTCTCGTCCACGGTCAGCTCGCCGAGCGCGGCCGCCAGCCCGGCGCTGAGCAGGTTGTTCGCCACGTGCAGGGCGATCGCCGCCTCGAGGCCACCCGTGCGTACGGTCAGCCAGCCGGCCACGACCCCGAACGCCAGCAGGTCGGCGAAGCCCCACGGCGTGCCCCAGCCGTGCAGTGCCGCGAACACCACGGCCTGCACCGCGATCGGGAGCCACGGACCGCGCACCCAGGTGCCCACGGCCTGGAGCAGCCAGCCGCGGCACACGTACTCCTCGGCCGCCGCCTGCACGGGCACGACCAGGACCAGGAGCGCCATCGACGTGGCGAACGGCCGCCATCCGACGAGGCCGGCGCTCGCCGGGGTGAGGGCCGATCCGGCGAGGAGCACCAGCGTGATGCTGCCGAGGGCGACCGGCAGACAGGTCAGCAGCCACCGCCATCGCAGCCGCCCGGCAACCGAGGACAGGGTGCCGGCCGGGCGCCGCTGCACCCACCTGGCCGCGAGCATTGCCGCCGGCAGGAACACGGCGACTGTCACGAACGCCAGGACCATGTCACCGAGCTCGCCGAGGCTGGGCAAGCCGTCGGGCCCGTCCGGCCGCCCGGCGACGGCTCCGGCGGCGAGGTAGGTGGCCAGGCCCAGTGCCGCACCGGTCACGACGAGGACCAGGGTGCCGAGCACCGGTCGCCACCACTGGGGGGCGTGGGCGCGGGCGAGAAGGTGGTAGGGCATCGACATGCCGGAAAGTGTGTCGGCCCGGGCGGCCCGCGCGGATCTGGCGGAAGCCGGATTCCGGCCCCTGCCCTGAGACAGAGGTCATCGCCTACGCTGGGGCCCCATGTCGCGGTTCCGTCTCTGGCTGCTGCCCGGCCTGCTCGCCGCGGGTCAGCTCGCCCTGTGGCCGGGCACCGCGGCGGTCACCGGGCAGGCGATCGAGGCGCGCCGCCTGGCGATCACCCTTGCCGCCGTCGCGGTGGTCACGGCGGCGGCGATCATCCGGGTACGTCACCCCGTGGCGAGCGTGCTCGCGGCGAGCGCGGCCGTCGGGGCGGGGGCGTGGCTGCTGCCCGACCAGATCTTCGTCGTCCCCGGGGACACCCTCCTCGTGCTCTCGCTCGCGGATCTCGCGCTGCTCTTCGGCGTGGCCGTCCGCACGGATCGCCGGGCCACCGCCTCCGCGCTGGCCGGGTCCGTCGCCCTGCAGGCCGTGGCGACCGCCGGGCAGGGCGGTCTCGACGCCGAGCTTCCGCTCGATGTGCTCGTCAACGTGATCACCTACGGCCTGGTCGCCACGGCGGGCCGGCTGCGCCGCCGCTGGCTGGCCGAGCGGGCCGCCGCCGCCCGCCGCCTGGCCGAGGCGCGCGCCGCCGAGCGGGAGGCGGCCGCCGCCGAGCGCCGCCGCCTGGCCCGGGAGCTGCACGACGTCACCGCCCATCACCTCACCTCGGTCGTCGTCAACGCGTCGGCCGCGGATCTGCTCGGCGAGCAGCGTCCCGAGCTGCGCGCCGAGGCGGTGGCCTTCGCCGCCCGCACCGGCCGGGACACCCTGACCGCGCTGCGCGAGCTGGTCGCCGTCCTGCCGTCCCCGTCGGACGCCGAGCAGGTTCCCGCCCTCACCGATCTGGTCGACGACTTCCGCCA
>NZ_JAUQWH010000137.1 GCF_030757795.1 Actinoplanes oryzae | reverse complement strand
CATGGACTTCTGGGCCAGCCTCGAGCACAAGATCTACTACAAGTACGACCCCGACATCCCCGCCGCCCTGCGCGAGGAGCTGGCCGAGGCCGCCGAGGACGCCGCCCGCCTCGACAAGCGCATGGAACGCCTGCACGCCGAGATCCACGGCCCGCGCGGCTGAGCCACGCACCCGCATCGGTCCACAGTCGACCATGCCAACTTCCGCGACCTCACGGCGGTTCGCGCAGGCCGCGTCGCAGATCGACGATCTTCTCCGCAAATCCGGGGTTGACGACCTGTTTACATCGACTTAACGTCAGCCCTGCCATTCGCCACGGCGAATACACATGGGGGCATTTCCACGGGGGCTTGTTCCGGCGGCGCACGATTCCGCCGCCCCCGATGCGCCCCACGTTCCCTTGCTGTCCGTGGCGATCGCGCGACCGGGGGAAAGCGCAGACGTCCGCACTGCAGGGCGACGGCCGTGCCATTTCCGCCGGATTTCCGCCGCGCCGCAGCGGGCGTGACGGACGACGGGTCCCGGCGTGCCGGGACGAAGGTCCGACGAAGCAATGGGGGAAACCGCATGAGAATCAAGACGGTGGTGGCCGGAATGATCGTCGCGGGTGCCGCGGCGCTCGCACCCGGCGTCGCCCACGCCGCGCTCAGCGACTGCGACTCCAACAACATGTGCATGTGGGGCAACAACGACTTCGTGTTCATGATCGGCGAGCGCGGCCACGGCAGCACCACGATCACCAATCTCAGTGGCGACAACAACGACGAGATGGACTCCTGGGCCAACCGGTCCGCTTCGTACACTGGCTGCATGTACTCCAACGCCGGTGGCGGCGGCGACAAGCAGACCATGGCGCGCAACAGCAACGACAACAACGTCTCGCCGCTGAACAGCGACGAGGTGTCGTCCTGGCGCACCGCGAACGGCTGCTGAGATGAGCGGCACCGTAGTCGCGCCGCTGATCCGGGTGGCCGGCGTGTCCCGGGCCTACCGCACCGACGTGGAGTCGGTGTGGGCGGCGCGAGACGTCGACTTCGTCGCCCGTCCGGGTGAGTTCGTGTGCGTCTACGGTGCCAGCGGCTCCGGCAAGTCGACGTTTCTCAACCTGCTGGCGGGGCTCGACACGCCCGAGTCGGGGCGGATCGAGGTGGCCGGCACCGACATTTCCGGAAGCGACGAGAAAACGCGCGCGGCGCTGCGCCTGCACACCGTCGGCATGATCTTCCAGGATCATAATCTGATCGAGGAGTTCACCGTCGCCGAGAATGTCGCACTGCCGCTGGAGGCGAGCGGCGTGCCGCCGGAGCGGGCCCGCGAGCAGGCCCTCGAGCAATTGGCGCGGGTGCGGCTGGAGGGGCTCGAGAAGCGCTTTCCCCGGCAGCTGTCCGGCGGTCAGCGGCAGCGCGTCGGCATCGCCCGGGCGCTGGTGGGCGATCGCGGGATCCTGCTCGCCGACGAGCCGACGGGCGCGCTCGACTCGACCAACACCATGGAGATCTTCAAGCTGCTGCGGTCGCTGTGCGATCAGGGGCTGCTGGCGGTCGTCTGCTCGCACGACATCCGCTGCCGCGACTACGCGGACACGGCGTACGAGATCGTCGACGGCGTGTTCGGGCAGCGGCCGTGACCGAGCTGCGCCTGGCGGCCCGCCTCGCCCGCCGGTTCTGCCGCTCCCGGACGACGGCGCTCTCGACCTCCCTGGTGGCCGTTGCCGCCGCGTTCGTTCTTGCGATGTTCGTCATCCTCGGCACGCTGTCGCTGTCCGGCAGCCAGGTCGCCGAGCGCGACCTCGGCCGGTTCGGCGCCTCCGCCGGGTACGGCAGCGTGGTCGCCGCGCCCGGCGACGGCACCGTCGCCCGCGACTTTTACGACCGGGTGGCCGCGACCGGCGCGCGGGACGTGACCGTGGTGCTCAGCGCCACCGACGTCCAGGTGGCCACCACACCCGTGCGCACCTTCACGATGCTCGAGACGAGCTGGGCCGCCGAGCCCTACCCCGCCCGTTACCGCCTGCTCTCCGGGCGCTGGCCGGCGGCGCCGGGCGAGGTGGCCGTCACCGACACCGCCGACCTGCCGGCGACCCCGGGCACGACGCTGCCGGTCCTGGGAGGCGGCGCCACGCTGCGGATCGTCGGCACGGTCGACGACCGCTACGCGACGACCACCAACCTACTGGTCGCCCCGGGCACCTGGGCGGGACTGGACCCCGGGCTCGCCGGCCGCTTCCCCGCCCTGGGCGCCCAGCCGTTCGTCCTCTGGAACGACGCCGGCGCCGGCCCGGACGCGGTCGTGACCGCCCTCACCGACGCGGTCCGGCGGGCCCGCGAGGCCGGCGCGCCGGAGGCCTCGCCGGACTTCGTCGGGCAGACCGTGACCCTCCGCGCCGACCTGCTCGACCGGCCGGAACGCACGTGGATCGACAAGACGCCAGCCGGCTACACCATTCCCGCCCTGCTGCTCCCCGTCGCCGCGGTCTGGCTGGTCTTCGGGCTCGGCGCCCGGTCCGCCCGCCGGGCCGTGACCAGGACGGTCATGGTCGGCGTCCGGCCCCGGACGGCGGTCGCGGCGACGACCGCGGCCACCCTCCTGTGGTGCCTCGCCGCCACCGCCGCCGGCCTGCTCGCGGGCCTCGGCATCGGGTCGGCCGCCCGCGTGGTCGTCGCCGGGGTCCGCGACCGGCCCGCCGGCCCGGTCGGCGGGCTGCTCCTGCCCGTGCTGCAGTTCGTCGCGCTGGTGGTCGTCACCGGGGTCGTCGCCGGCGGCGTCCGGGCCCGCAGCCGCTCGGGCGTGGTGCGGCGGCGGCTTCCCGTGCGGACCGCGGCCCGGCTGCGGGACGCCCGGCAGCTGCTGACCGTCGCGACGGGCTGCTACGCCGTCCTCTACGCGTTCGGTGTGGACAGTCCGGCCAAGGCGATGATGCTCGCGGGACTGGTCACCGCGGCCGTCCTGCTCGCCGTGCCGGAGCTGTTCCGTCTGCTGCTGCGGCTCCTGCCCGAGGGCGGGCCGCGCCGCCGTCTGGCCCGGCGCCAGCTCGCCGCCGACCCGCAGCGGGCCATGGCCGGTCTCGCCGTGCTGACCCTGCTGCTGGGCGGGTGCGCGGGCTTCCTGACCCTGCTGAGCACCATGCTGCGTACGGCCGACACGCAGGCGTACCCGGACACCCTGCCCGGCCAGGTGCTGCTGACCGACCGGGCGAGCGCCGTCCTGCCACCACCCGCCGCGGTCGAGCGGATCGCCCGGGCGGCGGCCGAGCCGCACGCCACGGGCCGCGCCGAGCTGCGGTATGCCTTCCTCACGGACCGCAACGGGGACCTCGCGATCGCCGCCGCCCGGCAGGGCCGGATCGGCAACCTCCTCGTCCTGGACTCGCCGGAGCAGGTCGAGCAGCTCGTGGGGCACGCGCTCACGGCACGCCAGCGGGCAGCACTGACCGGCGGCGGGCTGGCGGTGTGGGCGGACGCCCCCGACCCCGACACGCCGGCCCGCGTCGAGATCACCGACGACGGCCGGCAGGTGGGGCTGACCGCCGAGCTGCCGTCCGCCGCCGTGGAGGCCGGCCTGGCGGGCTGGCGGGTCGGCACCGACGGCGTCCTGCTGACGGACACCGCGACGAGGTTGCGGCTGCCCGTCACGGCGCACGGCCCGGTGCTGTGGAGCGGCCTGGACGCCGCGGAGGCGACCGCCGTGCAGCAGGCGGTCGAGCGGGCCGGCCTCGACGCCCGCACGGTCCAGCTGTACGCCGCCCCGCCGCCGCCCGTGCCCCCGGCGGCGCTGGTGGCCACGGCCGTCGCGTCGTTCCTGCTGGTCCTGGCGGCGACGCTGACCGCCACCCGCGCCCAGACCCGCGTCCTGCGCGGGTACCTGGCGACGCTGATCGCCGTCGGCATCTCGCCGTCCTGGGGGCGGCAGGTGCTCTGCTACCAGCTGGGCGCGCTCACCCTGCTGGCCACGGCGCTCGCCGGGGTGATCGCGCTGGTTCCCGCCCTGGTCATCAGCGTGCGGGTCACCGGCTTCGTGCTCAGCGTGCCGTGGGGCCAGCTGGCGGTCCTGCTTGCGTCGATCTACCTGGCCACGGGCCTCGCCGCCCTGCACGCCCTCCGCCGCCTCCGCGCCACCAGCACCGCGTCCTGACCCGCCGCCGGCGCCACTCAGCGGCCGTCCGGCCCCGCCACCCGGCGAACCTCGACCACCCAGCCCTGCCACCCGGCGAAGCTCGCCACCGTCCAGCCCCGCCACCCGGCGAACCTCGCCACCATCCGGCCCCGCCACCCGGCGAACCTCGCCACCATCCGGCCCCGCCACCCGGCGAACCTCAACCGTCCAGCCTCGCCACCCGGCGCGCGCCGGCCGTGCGGCGGTAGCTCGCGTCGAGCAGCTCGCCGATCTCCGCCCAGTCGGTGCCGCCGCCGAGGTCCACCCCGATCCACCCCGACGGCCCGAGGTACGCCGGCACGAAGCACCGCTCCTCCCCCAGCAGCGCCGCCCGCTCGTCCTCGCCGGGCAGCACGAGCAGAGCGTGATCGTGCCGCACCCACCCGTCCGGCGACTTGACCGAGCCGCCGTAGTAGGCGAACACCTTCGTCGTGAAGAACGCCGGCGTCCCGTGCGAGATCTTCTCGGCCGCGTCGGGGAACGCCAGTGCCAGCTCCCGCACCTTCGCGAGCAGCGGATCCGCGTCGTCGAACATGATCGGGTGCCCCATGGCCCGAGTCTAGGGCGTCGACGTCACGTCGGCGTGCGGGTGAAGGGGTCCGCACGGTGCCCGGCGGGCGCTCGCCTCACCAGGCGTCCACCGCATCCTCCGCCGCCACGGACCGCCCCGGAGCAGCAGCAGGGCCGGCAGCGCGCGGGCCTGCGGCGTCCTGGGCGGCAACTCGCCTCCTGCCGAGACGGCGCGGATCGGGCCGGGCAGGTGGAACCTCACCGGCGGACGTCGGCGGCCTCGTCGGTCACGGGCAGCCCGGCGGCGAGCCAGGCCTCCACCCCGCCGATCATGTCGGTCGCCGCGTGCAGGCCGACCGCGCGCAGGCTGGCCGCGGCGAGGCTCGAGCTGTAGCCCTGGCGGCAGACCACGATCACCTGCCGGTCGTACCCCGTGGCTTCGGGGATGCGGTGCGGGGAACCGGGGTCGAGCCGCCACTCCAGGACCGTCCGGTCGATGACCAGCGCCCCGGGCAGCTCGTCCTGCTCCCGGCGCTGCACGTCGGTGCGGGTGTCGACGAGCAGCGCCCCGGCCCGGACGGCCGCCGCCACCTCGTGCGGGCCGAGCCGCCGCAGCCCCTCGCGGGCCCGGGCCAGCACGTCGTCGACACCACGCGTCTCGATGATCACCCTGCCATGATGGCACCGCCCGCCGCACCCACCACAGGCGACGGGCACGCGTGCCGGTTCGACGGCGCTACTCCGCGCGGGGGACGACGGCCGCGTCGAGGCGCCGGGCCAGGTCCCGGACGTGGTCGCGCAGCTCGTCCGGGTGCTCGACCACGAACGGCAGGCCCAGCCCGGCCAGCACGCCCGGCACCCAGTCGAGCCGCTCCGCGCTCAGCCGCACCCGCGCCCGCTCCCCGCCCAGGTCGTCCACCGTGGCGCCGCTCACGCGCAGCCGCCGCCGGACCAGCTCCGCGGGACCGTCGACCACGACCGACACCTCGTGCCGGTACGCCACCCCGCCGGTCACCTGCCCGGCGGGCGAGAACCCGGCGGGCACCTCGAACGTGCCCGCCAGCACGCCGGCCCCCGCGATCCGGTCGAGCCGGAACGTCCGCACCTCGCCGCTCGCCGAGTCCGCACCGGTGACGTACCACCTGCCGGCGTGCGCCACGATGCCGTACGGGTGCAGGGTGCGGGTGCTCCGCCGCCCTTCCCGCCCGGTGTAGTCCAGCGCCACCGGCCGCCGGTCCCGCGCCGCCGACGCGAGCCGCAGAAGCAGCCCCGCCTCCGGCGACGACGAAGGCGACGACGGCGGCGGCAACGGCGACGAGGACGAGGACGATGCCAGCGAGGGCGACGGTGGCGGTGGCGGCGAGGACGACGGTGGTGAGGTGAACTCCAGCGTGGCGAGAAGTCCTTCGAGCCGGGTCGCGAGGGGCCGCGGCAGCACCCGGCGCACCTTCGCCGCGGCGCTCTCCGCGGCCGGCCCGGACGGCCCGGCCGGCAGCCCGGACGGCCCGGACGGCCCGGTCGTCAGCCCGAGCAGCACCGCGAGCGCCTCCTCGTCGGTGAGCATCAGCGGCGGCATGCGGAAGCCCGGCGCCAGCCGGTAGCCGCCGTAGCGCCCGCGCACCGACTCGACCGGCACCTCCAGGTCGATCAGGTGCTCGATGTAGCGGCGCAGGGTCCGCTCGTCGACGCCCACCCGCGCCGCCAGGTCCGCCGCGGTCCGGGTGCCGCCGGACTGCAGCACCTCCAGCACGGTCAGCACACGGGCCGTCGGACGCGTCACGCCTTCAAGGTAACCAGGGCGTCGGTGACCGGGCCGGCGGTGACCGGGAACTCGATGCGGGTGGTTCCGGCCGTCACGGTGACGACGTGGACGCCGAGGTAGCGCTCGTGCGGGCGGGCGGTGACCTCGTCGATCCGGGCGCGGGGCAGGACGGTCCGGGCCATGGAGATGTCGTCGGCGTGGCGGGTGAACCAGTCGCGGCGGTGCACCAGCACGATCTCCCGCTCGTCGCTGACCGCGATCCCGGCCTGCAGGGTGAGCGGCCGCGCCCTGCGGTAGAGCCGCTCCCAGCGCGAGGCCGCCCGGACGGTCTGGCGCGGGCCGACGTTCAGCAGCCGCATCCCGGGCTCCTGCCGCATCAGCTCGTCGTAGTCGTTGAGCAGCCCGGTGTCCTCCCGGCCGAGCCCCGCCGGCTCGGGCCGGGCGGGCTCGCCGGACTCCGGCGCGGCCACGGGCAGGTAGGACGCGCGCAGCAGCGCGATCAGGCGGCGGATCGGGGCGTTCGAGGAGCCGTTGTACGGGACGACGACCGTGCCGCCGTCCGCGAGGTGCACGGTGAGCCGGCCGTCGAGCAGCCGGGTGCTGTCCGCGATGGCCACGATCCGGTCGACGGGCACGCGCACGGTGTCGTACGTGTCCTCGCGCCGGTGCAGCACGACCAGCGTCTCGTCGTCCAGGGCGATCAGGTGGTCGTAGAGGTGCATGCCCGGGTGGGCGTTGCGGCGCTCGACGTTGCGGGGCACCTTGAGCACCAGCCGGCAGGCGGCCGGGTCGACGCCGGAGTCCCGGTAGAGGCGGGGCAGGGCGGCGACGGTGGGCACCTCGTCGACCCAGGGCCCGAAGGCGTCGAACTCCGCGGTGCTGATCATGGCGACAAGCTACCGCCTGACCGCTGTTCCCGGCCAGGCAAGCCGGCCCGCGGAGAACGCCAGGACGCGGTCGGCGGCCGCCGCGGTGGCGGGGCGGTGGGCGATGGCGATCGTCGTGCGGCCCCGGGTGAGCACGGCGAGGGCGCGCTGCACGGCCGCGTCGGTGACCGGGTCGACGCCGGAGGTGGCCTCGTCGAGGATCAGCAGGTCGGGGTCGGCCAGGGCGGTCCGGGCCAGGGCCACCAGCTGCCGCTCCCCCACGGACAGGCGCTCGCCGCGCTGCCCGGCCGGGGTGTCCAGGCCGGCGGGCAGCGTCGCGTACCAGTCGTGCAGGCCGAGCCGGTCGAGGACGCCGAGCAGCTCGGCGTCGGTGGCGCCCGGGCGGCCCAGGCGGATGTTGGCGCCGATCGTGGTGTCGAAGAGGAACGGGTCCTGCGGCACGGTGACGACCCGGCCGGCCAGGGCGGCGGGCGCGAGCCGGTCGAGCGGGACGCCGCTCAGTTCCACGACGCCGGAAACCGGTTCCAGGCGGCGGGTCAGGAGCTTGGCGAAGGTCGATTTCCCCGATCCCGTACGCCCCACGACCGCCACGTGCTCGCCGGGAGCGACCTCCACGGTCACGTCGTGCAGCACGATCGGCCCGTCCCCGTAGCGCGCGGACACCCCCGTCAGCCGCACCCCGACGGGACCGGGCGGCAGCACGGCACCGCCCGCCACCGCGGCCGGGGACGACGCCAGCGCCCGCGCCCGCCGCCAGCCGGTGAGCGCGTTCTGCGCCTCGCCGAGGCTCTGCACGAGGAACTGCAGCGGCCGCACGTAGAACGTCACCAGGAAGACCATGGCCACGATCTGCCCCGAGGTCAGCCGCGGCGTCGCGGGACCGCCGTGCCCGGCCCACCACACCCCGCCGACGAGCACCGCCACGGTCATGGTCGAGATGGCCAGCTCGCCGAGGGACGTGTTGGCGTGCAACGGCACCAGCGTGCGCAGCAGGCTGTCCCGCGCGCGGTCCACGGCGTGGTCGAGCTTGTCCCGCGTACGCCCGGCGGACCCGGTCGACCGGATCACCGGCGCCCCGGCCAGCGACTCCGCCACGGCCGACTGCAGGAGCGACAGGTCCCGCCGCGCCCGGTCGAAGCGGCGCGCGATGAGCCGTTGCAGCCCGGCCATGGCCACGAGCAGCAGCGCGGTGATGACCAACACGGGCACGGCGAGCTGCCAGCTGTACGCCGCCAAAAGCACCGTGGCGAGCACCAGTTGCGCCGCGTTGGTGAGGAACTGGATGCCGCCGCCCTGCAGGAAGGTGGTGACCTGGTCGAGGTCGCTGGTGAGCCGGGTGACCAGGTCGGCGCCCGGGGTCCGGTCGAAGGTGGCCGCGGGCATGGCGTGCACCCGGCGCAGCCCGGCCCGGCGCAGCCCGGCGAGCGCCTGTTCGACCTGCCCGTGCAGCCGCCGGTTGAGCACCGACGACGAGACCCCGGCGACCACGACGGCCCCGGCGCCGACGCCTACGGCCACCCCGGCGGTACGCAGCCCGGAGTCGACGGCGTACTGGACGGTCAGGGGCGCCACGATCCGCCCCGCGCCCGCCGCCAGGGCCAGCAGCCCGGTGACCAGCCGGCCGTCACGCGGCACGGAGACCGCCGGGCAGCTCGACAGTCCGATCCGCGACGAGCACGGCGTCCGGCCGGCTCGTGGCGAGCAGCACGGTCGTCCCGCCGCCGCGGACCAGCGCGGCCAGGTTGTCGAGGACCTGCCGCTCGACCCCGGGATCCAGCGCGGACGTGGCGTCGTCGAGCACGAGCAGCCGCGGCTTGCGCAGGACCGCCCGGGCCAGGCAGATCCGCTGCCGCTGCCCGCCCGACAGGGTCGCCCCGCGCTCGCCCACCACCGTGTCGAGCCCGCCGGGCAGCCCGCGCACGATCTCGTCGGCGGCCGCGACCCGCAGCGCCCGCCAGATGCTCAGCTCGTCGCAGGGTCCGGCCAGCGTCAGGTTGTCCCGGATCGATTCCGCGAACAGGAACGGGCTCTGCGACACCACCGCCACCGTCGCCGGCACGACGCCCCGGGCGAGCTCACGCACGTCCACGCCGTCGTAGAGCACGGCGCCCTCGGTGGGCGTGACCTGTCCTGCCGCGAGAGCGAGCAGCGTGGACTTGCCCGATCCGACCGTCCCGGTGACCACCGTGATCGTGCCGGGCTCGAGCACCAGGTCGGTCCCGGCGAGCCGGCCGGCCGCCCCGGCACCGCGCAGCTCCACCCGCAGCGCCGCCCCGAAGCCGGGCCGGAGTGATCCGAAGCGGACGACATCGGGGTCCGTCAGCACCGCTCGCACCCGTTCCCGGCCCGCCGCGGCCAGCGGCAGCATGGACAGGAACCGGCTGATCACGTTGAGCGGGATGGCCACGGTGATGAGCAGGTAGACCACGCCGACCAGGGCGCCGGCGGTCAGCGTGCCACCCGCCACGCGCGGGGCGCCGACGGCCAGCACGGCGAGCACGGCGGCGGTGGGCAGCAGCTCCAGCACCGGGTCGAAGACCGAGCTGACCCGGGCCATCCGCACGTCCGCGGCGCGCAGCCGCTCGACCGCGGTCGCGAAGCGGGCGTCCTCCGCCGCCGCTAGACCCAGGCCGCGTACCACCGGGCCGGCCTCGACCGACTCGTGCGCGACCGCGCCGACGGCACCGCGCGCCGCCTGCGCCTCGCGCGCCCGGGGTGCCAGCCGGCGCTGGTACGCGACGTTGAGCCCGAGCACCAGCGCGACCAGCACCGCCCCGACCGCGCCCAGCAGCACGTCGCGCAGCACCAGCTCGGTGAGCGCGAGCAGCAGCATGAAGACCATGCCCAGCGCGAAGTATGCGAACTGCATCGGCGACCACAGGGCGTCCACGTCGGAGACGGCGTGGGCGAGCAGCCGGCCCGGCGAGCGGCGGCGGTGCCAGTCGAGCTCGAGGTCGAGATAGCGGTGGACGACGGCCCGCCGGGTCTCGGCCTGCGCCCGGTACTGCACGCGGCCGGTCGCCACGCCGCGGACGAAGATCGTGCTCCACCGGACGGCCGAGATGCCCAGGACCAGCCCGGCGCTGAGCCACCACACGCGCCCCGGCACCGGCTCGCCGGCCAAAGCGGGCACCACGAGGTGATCGGTGGACCACCCGACCGCCTCCGCGCCCGCCACCATCGTCGCGCCGTTGAGCAGTCCGGTGACGGTGGCGAGCGCGGCCGGGCCGGGATGGGCCCGGGCGCCGGAGAACTGGGCGGCCAGCGCCTCACGCACCGGCGTCCCCCGCGGGGACGGCCCGCTTGCCGGGGATCGCGTCGATCAGCTCCCGGGTGCAGTCGCCGGCCGGCGCGGTGAAGACCGAGGCCACCGGCCCGTCCTCGACGACCCGGCCCTGGCTGAGCACCGTGACGGTGTGCGAGATCTCGGCGACCACGGCGAGGTCGTGCGAGACGAACAGGTACGACAGCCCGAGGTCGCGCTGCAGGTCGGCCAGCAGCCGCAGGATCTGCTCCTGGACCAGCACGTCGAGGGCGGACACCGGCTCGTCGAGCATGATGAGGTCCGGGCGCGGGGCGAGGGCCCGGGCGATCGCGACGCGCTGCCGCTGGCCGCCCGACAGCTCCGCGGGCAGCCGATCCAGGTACGCCGCGGGCAGCGCGACCTGGTCGAGCAGCTCCCTGGCCCGGGCCTGGCGGCTGCGCCGGTCGCCGATGCCGAAGGAGACGAGCGGCTCGGTGATCGACTGGCCGATGGTGAACTTCGGGTCGAGCGTGGCGAACGGGTCCTGGTGCACGAGCTGGACCTTGCGCCGCAACGGCCGCATCCGGCCCCAGCTCAGGCCCGCGATCTCGGTGCCGTCGAGCCGCACCGAGCCCGCCGTCGCCGGTTCGAGGCCGAGGGCGACGCGCAGCGCGGTGGTCTTGCCGCTGCCCGACTCGCCGACCAGCGCGTGCGTCCAGCCCCGCGGCACGGTCAGGCTCACGTCGTCCAGGGCGGTGAACCCACCCGGAAACGTCTTGCGTACGTGGCGAAGCGAAAGGATCGGCGGGGGCACGGCCTGCTCGCGTACGTCGTGCCGGGGCACCACGTGACCGGCGTGCGCCAGCCGGGGGGCCGCCGCGATGAGCTGCCGGGTGTAGCGCTGCCGCGGCGTGGTCAGGATCGTGGCGGGATCGCCCTCCTCGACCTTGCGCCCGTGCTGCATGACGACGACCCGGTCCGCCCGGTCCGCGGCGACGGCGAGGTCGTGCGTGATGACGAGTAGCGAGATGCCCTGCTCCCGGACGAGCCCGCCCAGATGGTCGAGGATCCGCTTCTGCACGGTGACGTCGAGCGCGCTCGTCGGCTCGTCGGCGATGATCAGTTTCGGGCGGCCGGCGAGCGCGATCGCGATGAGCACCCGCTGCCGCAGGCCGCCCGAGAGCTCGTGCGGGAACTGGCGGGCGCGGGCGGCGGCGTCCGGCACGCCCGCCTGGTCGAGGAAGGCGACGGCTTCGGCGTACGCGGATCGCCGGGGGACGCCGCGCAGGCGCACGGCCTCCGCGATCTGCTCGCCCACCCGCTTGGTCGGGTTGAGGCCGACCATCGGGTCCTGCGGGATCAGGCCGACCACCGAGCCCCGCAGCCGGCGCAGCGTCCGCTCCTTGGCGCCCGCGGTCTCCACGCCGTCGATGCGGGCGGACCCGGCGGTGATGCGGCCGTTGGCGGGCAACAGCCCGATGAGGGCGTTGGCGGTCGTCGTCTTGCCCGAGCCCGACTCGCCGACGAGCGCCACGACCTCGCCCTGCGCCACGGTGAGGTCGAGCCCGATGACGGCGGGACGCACCGTGCGGTGCCGGACGTACCCGGCGTCCAGGCCGTTGATCTCCACCAGCGTCATCGGGTCAGCTCCTGGAGGGTCTTGGAGATGTGGTTCAGGCTGAGCACGAGCAGCGCGACGAACAGGCCGGGCAGCAGGCTCAGCCACCACGACGTCACGAGGTAGTTGCGGCCGTCGGCGATGAGGGTGCCCCATTCGGCGGCGGGTGGCGCGGCGCCGAAGCCGAGGAAGCTGAGCGACGCGATCGCGATGACGGCCACGCCGGCGTCGAGGACGGCGAGCACGGCGACCGGGCCCCACGAGTTGGGCAGGATGTGCCGGACGAGCACGCGTCCCCAGCCGGCGCCGCCCGCGCGCGCCGCCTCCACGTACGGCAGCGTCTTGACCCGCAGCACCTCGGCCCGCGTGGTGCGCGCGAAGCCGGGCACGATGCCCACGCCGACGGCCACGGCGACCGGGATCGTGCCGTAGCCGAGCGCGGTCACGATGGACAGCGCGAGCAGCAGCCCCGGAATGGCCAGCAGCACGTCGATGGAGCGCATCAGCAGGGCGTCGGTCACGCCGCCGAAGAAGCCGGAGACGATGCCGAGCGTCAGCCCGATCAGCAGGGCGATGGCCAGGGCAATCAGTGTCGCCTTGATGGTCAGGGGCGAGCCGTAGAGCACCCGGGTCCACAGGTCCCGCCCGTAGACGTCGGTGCCGAAGAGGTGTTCCGCTCCCGGTCCCCGCATGGCCGAGGCGGGATCGGTCTCGTACGGGTCGCGGGAGGTGAACAGGCGCGGGAAGAAGGCGGAGACGAGCACGAAGACGACGTACAGGGCGGCGACGAGGAACAGGGGCTTGCGGGCGAGCTGGGCCAGGTGAGCGCCCCGGGGAGCTGCCTTCTCGGCCGGCACGGGAACATCCACGGCAACCGGTTCCACGAGTTGTGCGGTCACAGCGCTCCCTTCCGGACCACGTGGGAGATGCGCGGGTCCAGCAGCGGATAGAGCAGGTCGACGATCAGGTTGACCGTGACGAAGACGGTCGCGGCGATGGTGACGACCGCGAGCACGACCGGCACGTCCTGCGCCAGCACCGACTCCTGCGCCAGCCGGCCCACGCCCTCGCGGGTGAAGACGGTCTCGGTGACGATCGAGCTGGTCACGGTCACCCCGACGATGACGCCGAGGATGGTCATGGCGGGCAGGGCGGCGTTGCGGAAGGCGTGCCGCAGGTGGACCGCCGAGCGGGACAGGCCCTTGGCGCGGGCCGTGACGATGTAGGGCTGGCGCAGCGTCTCGTCGAAGCTCTTGATGAGCACCTGGGCGAGCACGGACGAGGCGAGCACCGAGATCGTGACGACCGGCATCACGAGCGAGGACACCCCCTCCGTGCCCATGGCGGGGAACCAGCCCAGCTGGAACGAGAAGAACTGGATCAGGAACAGCGCCACGAAGAACTGCGGGAAGGACGCCCCCACCGCGGGCAGCCGGGTCAGGGCCACCCGCAGCGGGTTCCAGCGGAAGAACGTGGCCAGGTACGCCAGCGCCGAGCCGGCCACCAGCGACACCACCGCGGCGGCGGCGCTGAGCTGCAGGGTCGGGCCGATGCGCTGGGCGATCAGCTCGCTCACCGGCACCCGCTGGCTCAGCGAGATGCCGAAGTCGCCGTGCAGCAGGCCGGTCAGGTGGTGCCAGTACTGCGCCCCGATCGACCGGTCCAGCCCGAACTGGGCCTTCATCGCCGTCACCTGCCCGGCGGTCAGGCTGTCCGGCTGGATCCCGGCCGCGGCGAGCTGCAGCTCCATGGGGTCGCTCGGCAGCAGGTAGAGGATCGCGAAGGTCAGCGTGTACGCCGCCCACAGGACGGCGGCCGCCTGGGCGATGCGACCCGCCACGTACCTGGTCACGGGCGGCTCACCCCTTCCAGACGTCGTTGAGCTTGAGGAACGCCTCGGAGGTGAACGCGAACCCGTGGACGTCCTTGCCGACGCCGGCCTTCTGCACCCGCTCGAACAGCGGGATCATGAGCGCCTGGTCGATCAGGTAGTCCTGCAGTTCCCCGTACGCCTGCTCGGTCTGCTTGGTGTCGGTGGTCCCGACCGCCTTGGCGAAGAGCTGCTGCACCTTGGCGATGTCCGCGGCCGAGCCGAAGCGCTGCGCGAGTCCCTTGGAGTTGGCGACGTCCGGGTTGAGGATGAACTGCAGGGCGCCGGGGTCGGCGCGGGTGAAGTAGGTGCCGGTCAAATCGTAGGAACCCTCGGTCAGGTAGGTCGCCGACTGCGCCGTGGTGAGCTGGCGCAGCTTCAGCTCGATGCCGACGTCCTTGAGCTGGGCCTGCAGCAGCTCGGGGCCGCCGCCGGCCGCCGTGGTCAGCGGGTAGTCGAGCACGAGCCGCTTGCCGTCCTTGGCGCGCACGCCGTCGGCGCCGGCCACCCATCCGGCCGCGTCGAGGATCTGCTTCGCGCCGGCCTGGTCGAAGGCGATCTTGTCGCCGAGCGCCTTGAAGTACGGGGTGGTCGTGTCGAACAGCCCCTGCACCACCGGATAGTCGGCGCCGAAGAGCGTCGCCGCGTACGTCTTGGTGTCGATCGCCTTCACGATGGCCTTGCGGACCGCGGGGTCGCTCAGCGGCCGGCCGGCGCTGGTGTTGGCGTAGAGCGCCGAGGCGGGACCCGGCAGCGACCGCTGCTCGATCGTGTCGCCGGACTTCTCGATGAGCGTCTGGTCCTGCGGCGTGAACGGGTTGCGCGGCCACGCGACGTCGATGGCCCCGCTGACCAGGTTGCCGGTGCGGACGCTGTCCTCGGCGACATAGGTGAAGATCACCTTGTCGAGCCGGGCCTCGCCGCGGTTCTCGGAGGTCTCCGAGCCCCAGCTGTAGCCGGGGCGCTTGGTCAGCACGGTCTCGACCTTGGGCGTGTAGTGGTCGAGCTGGAACTGCCCGGACCCGACGACGCCCTTGCCGGTGCACCGCTCGGCCGGCGGCAGCTGGAACTCCGCCGGGTCGGTGATGGCCAGGTTCGTCGTGGAGGTGGCCTGCAGGAACGACGAGTTCGGCCGGCTCAGCGTGAACTGGACGGTCCGGGCGTCCACGGCCTTGGCACCGCTCAGGCCCTGGATGTACGAGGCTCCGTACGCGGCGCCGTTCGTCTGCTTGACCGTGTCGATCCAGCCGAGCGCGTTGTCCGCGACGGCCTGGGCGTCGAGCGGCTTGCCGTTGGCGAAGGTCACGCCGTCCCGCAGGTGGAACGTGTAGGTCAGCCCGTCGGCGCTGATCTCCCACTTCTCGGCGAGCCAGGGCACGATCCTGCCGGTCTCGGGGTCCTGGTCGGTCAGCGAGTCGGCGAAGTTGCGGATGATCGACCGGTGCTCGATCCAGTAGACCTGGAACGGGTCGATGCACGAGAAGTTGGCGTTGTCGGGCCAGAAGGAGATCTTCAGCGTGCCGCCGGCCCGGGGCGTGCCGTCGCTGGCGCCCGCTCCGCCGCTGCCGCACGCAGCGAGGCCGAGCAGGGCTGCGGCGGCGGCTGCTGTCACGAGACGTCTCATGGGGTTCCTCACTGATTGAGCACACGACGACCGGCTGCGAGCAGCGCGGCGTCTTCCTGGGGCGGGTGGACGCGGATGCAGAGCGCGTCGCGCAGGTGACGTTCGAGGGAGTGGTGGCGGGAGAGGGCCGGGTTGCCGAGCGCCGCCACGGCCGTCTGCGTCGCGGCGATGACCGCGCGGGCGATGGCGACCTTGATGAGCGACAGCTGCGGCTGGAACGTGCCGGAATCGGTTTCCGCACGTTCCAGGGCGCCGTACAGGAGGGTCTCGGCCTGGGCGATCTGCAGGTCGATCTCGCCGGCGACGGTCTGGATCCGCTCGGTCTCCGCGATGGGCCTGCCCAGAGCGGCCGGGACCCGGGTCCGGGCGAAGTCCGCGAACGCTCTGCGGGCCGCGCGGGCCACGCCGATGTAGAGCGCGGGGTGGCCGAAGCTGCCCGGTCCCGCCATGGCGGCCGGGTCGCGGTAGACGCCGTCGGCGCCCCGCGGGATCTCGGTGAAGGCGTCCTCCGGTACTTCGACGTCCTCGTAGATGACGTCGTGGGTGTTCGAGGCGCGGAGTCCGAGGTGGTCCCACGTCTCGATCCAGGTGATGCCGGGCGAGTCCCCCGGCACGACGATGTGGCCGACCTTCTCGCCGGCGGTCACCCACACGACGTGGTAGGTCAGGCCGGCGCCGCCGGTCGCGTAGGCCTTGCGGCCGTTGACGACCCAGCCGTCGGCCGTGCGGGTGGCGGTGGTCTTCGGGAGGCCGCCGCGGGCCGGGGCGCCGAGCTCGGGTTCGGCGCGGACGGCATTGGCGAGCGCCGGGCCCGGCCGCTGGAGGAAGTCCTGGTACCAGGCGGCCGGCCAGGTCGGGTTCCGGGCTTGCCCGGCATGGGTGAGCAGCGTGTTCGCGGCGAGGAGGGCCACCGAGGCGTCGCCCTCGCCGAGTGCGGTCAGGATGCGCGCGGTGTCGCGGGCGCCGGCTTCAGGGCCGCCGAATCGCCGGCCTACCGTCGCGGTGAGGAGACCGGCGCGATGGGCGGCGTCGAGGCCCTTCTCGGGGAAGGCGCCCGTGCGGTCGTACTCCGCGGCGGTCTCGGCTATCTCCGCGGTGACAGCGGCGAGGGCCTCGTCGCTCAGGTCGGGGGTGATCATGCGTGGGCCAGCCGGGCGTACTCCGGGGCGTAGTTGCCGGGGTGGTCGGCCTGGAGGGTGCCGCGCTGCCCGGTGGCCCTGCGGTGGGCGAGCTCCTGGCGGACCAGCGGCAGGATGTGCTCGCCGTAGTCGATCGCGTCGGCGAGGGTGTCGTAGCCGCGGATCGACACCAGCGAGGCGCCCTGGTCGACGTAGTCGAGGATGGCCGCGGCGACGGTCTCGGGCGAGCCGACCAGCGCGGTGCTCGCCCCGGCGGCGTTGGTGACCGCCGCCGTCCGGGTCCAGAGGGCCCGGTCGTAGAGCTCGGCCTGCCGCGCGTGCTGCAGGGCGCGCTGGGATCCGACGTTCTGCGGGGTGGCGCCGCCCCAGCGCGGGGCCCTGGCGTGCGTGGCGGCGACCTTCTCGACGTACTCGTGGGCCTTCTTCCAGGCGAGCTCGTCGGTCTTCGCGATGATCGGGCGGAAGGTGACCCAGATCCTCGGGAGGGTGGTGCGGCCGGCGTTCCTGGCGATGGCGTGCACGCGGTCGATCTCGCCGCGCAGGTCGGCGAGGGGCTCGCCCCAGAAGCTGAAGATGTCGGCCTTCTCGCCGCCGACCTGGAACGCCTCGTCGGACTGGCCGCCGATCGAGATGGGGATCGTCCTTGCCGCCGGCGCTCCTCCCGGCGCTCCTGCCGGCGCTTCTCCCGGCGCTTCATAGGGGGCGAAACCCGGCCCGAACTCGTCGAACTTGTAGAACTCGCCGTCGTGGCTGAAGGGGGCCGGCTCGGTCCACGCGCGGCGCAGCAGGTCGATGTACTCGGAGGTGCGGGCGTACCGGCGGCTCTTGGGCAGGTAGTCGCCCTGGCGGGCCTGCTCGGCGTCGTTGCCCCCGGAGATCAGGTGCACGACCGCCCGGCCCTCGGTGAGCTGGTCGAGAGTCGCCAGCTTCTGCGCCCCGACCAGCGGGAACGTCGTGTTGGGGCGGAGCGCCACGATCGGCTTGATCCGCTCGGTCAGCTGCCCGACCGCGCTCGCCGTGACGAACGAGTCGGCGCTGCCGGAGCCGTAGGGCAGCAGCGTGTAGTCGTAGCCGCCGTCCTCGAGCGCCCGCACGTACTTGCGGAAGTAGGCAAGGTCGATGCCCCGGCTCGGCACGGGGTTCAGCTCGGTCGACGGGTTGAGGTGCGAAAGACTGATGAACTCGGCCTCCGGTGCGGCGGTGGCCGGGATCGTCGAGTCGCTCATGCGGGATCCTCTTTCCTTGCCCAGGGTTGCGGCAGGGAACGCGGCGCCGGATTCCCCGTAACGCCTATCAAGCTAGTAGGCTTTAGGGCCGCGGGTCCAATGACAGATCACGATCGCGCCCGATCACGAACCCTTATCGATGCCGCGCCCGGCGTGATCGGTGCCGCACTTCGCGTGCCGGGAGGGCGGATCCGGTCAGGCCGTCACGCCGGCCGCTCGTAGACGATCTCGAGCCCGTCCTCGTCGTCCCACTGCTCGCCGACCCGGCGGAAGCCGTACTGCAGCGCCAGGCCCGACGACGGCAGGTTGCCGGGCCGGATGCTGACCCGCACGCGATGGACGCCGGGCTCCCGGGCGGCCCGGGCCAGCAGCGCCTCGAGAGCCGCGCGGGCGTAGCCGCGACGCCGGTGGCCGGCGCCGGGCCGTCGTGGGGTCGCGGATGGCTCACCGGCCGAGCCTTCCGGATCGCCGCCACTCGATCAATTCCTTTTCCCCGAGGAGGTGCGGGCCGGGTCAGTGCGGGAGGGGGGTTGTCGTGGAGGTCCGGATGCGCAGGGTGGTGGGGGCCACGTGGCGGCGGGGCTCGGTGCGGCCCTGGAGGCGCTCGAGGAGCATCGTGGCAGCCCGGGCGCCCATCTCGGGGCCCTGCTGGTCGACCGAGGTGAGGTCGATGAGGGGGTGGGCGGCCAGGTCGGTGTTGTCGTAGCCGGCCACGGCCAGGCGGCGGCCGACCGCGGCGAGGGCGTCGAGGGCCATGTCGTCGTGGCCGGCGAGGATGGCGGTAGGGGGCTCAGGGAGGGCGAGGAGGGCGGCGGCGGCCGCGGTGGCGCTGACGCCGCTGGAGTGCCGGCGGGCGACGTGGATGTGGCCGGACAGTCCCGCCTCGGTCATGCAGGCCCGGTAGACCTCCAGGCGGACGGCGTGCGGGGTGCCGGAGCCGGGGGCGGTGACTTCCTCGGGCTCGGTCAGGTGGGCGATGCGGCGGTGACCCAGGCCGAGAAGGTGCTCCATCACGGCCCGGACGCCGGCGTGGTCGTCGCCGGTGACGGTGTCGTAGCCCCGCGGGGTGTCGTGGCGGCCGAGCATGACCACGGGCACGCGGCGGGCCAGGTCCTCCAGCCAGGCCGGGTCGACCAGCGGGGAGACGGCGATGATGCCGTCGACCAGTCCGTCGGCCAGCGACTCGAGGGTGCCGTAGCCCGGGCCGTCGGCCGGGGCGAGGATGATCTGGTAGGGGGTGCCGGCGACGGCCCGCTGCGCGCCCTCGACGATCTGGGTCATGAAGCGGGCGCCGGTGTACGGAATCTCGAGGCCGAGCCGGTAGCTGGAGCCGCGCAGCGCCCGGGCCGCCACGCTGGGGCGATAGCCGAGCTGCTCGATGGCGCTCTCGACCCGCTCCCGCATGGCGGGGCTGACCCCGTAGGCGTTGCGGATCACCTTGGACACCGCGGCCCGCGAGACCCCGGCCGCCTGCGCCACGTCGCTGATCGTGGCCGACCGGCCCCTCCTGATCGACATGCGACCACTCTAGAGCGATC
Organism: Actinoplanes oryzae; assembly: GCF_030757795.1. Classification (GTDB taxonomy): domain Bacteria; phylum Actinomycetota; class Actinomycetes; order Mycobacteriales; family Micromonosporaceae; genus Actinoplanes. The sequence continues at coordinate 5,180 of NZ_JAUQWH010000137.1, read as the reverse complement.
GACGGGGCTCGTTGCCAACCCGACGTAGATCGGTCTACTGTGACCGCAGTCACATGTGGAGACCGATCTACAAGAGGAGGACCCATGAGACTCGGAGCGGCCCTGACGGCCGGCGCGCTGTGCCTGGGCCTGACGGCCTGCAGCGCGGGCTCGCTGGGCTCGAGCGACGACGACAGCAGCGGCAAGACCGCGATCACCTTCCTGACCAACAACGACCCCGCCAACGTCAAGGTGGCCGAGGCGGTCATCGCCGCCTTCGAGACCGAGGAGCCGGGCGTCGACGTCACCCTGGACACCCGCCCGCAGGGCAGCGAGGGCGACAACCTGGTCAAGACCCGCCTCGCGACCGGCGACATGGCGGACGTCTTCGAGTACAACTCCGGGTCGCTCTTCCAGGCCCTGGCGCCGCAGGCCAACCTGACGCCGGTCTCCGCCGAGCCCTGGGTCGGCGACCTCGACCCGACGTTCAAGCAGGTCGTCACCGCCGGCACCGACGTCTACGGCTCGCCCTGGGGCAGCGTGGTCGGCGGCGGCATCTTCTACAACCTCCCGCTCTACGCCGAGCTCGGCCTGCAGGTGCCCAAGACCTGGGCCGGCTTCATGGCGAACAACGCCAGGATCAAGCAGGCGGGCGTCGCGCCGGTCGAGCAGACCTACAGCGAGACCTGGACCTCGCAGGTGCTCGTGCTGGCCGACTTCCACAACGTGGCCGCGGCCCACCCCGGCTTCGCCGAGCAGTACACCGCGAACAAGGCCAAGTTCGCCACGACCCCGGCGGCGCTCGCCGGCTTCCAGCACCTGGCGGACCTGAAGGCGGCCGGATACTTCAACGACGACTTCGCCTCCGCCAAGTACAACGAGGGCCTGGCCGCGGTCGCCACCGGCAAGGCCGGGCACTACCCGATGATCACCTTCGGGGTGCCCGCGCTGTCCACGGCCGCCCCGGACAACGTCGACGACGTCGGCTTCTTCGCGCTGCCCGGCGACGACGCGGCGAAGAACGGCGCCACGCTGTGGGAGCCGTCCGGCATCTACATTCCGAAGAGCACCGAGGGCGACAAGCTCGCCGCGGCGAAGAAGTTCCAGAGCTTCGTCGCCTCCCCGAAGGGCTGCGCGGCCTACGCCGGCGCCGCCCCGGTCGGCGGGCCGTTCGCGGTGCGGACCTGCCCGCTGCCGGACACCGTCGCGCCCGCGGTCAAGCACCTCAGCGCCTATGTCGAGGCGGGCGCCGCGAGCCCGGCGCTGGAGTTCCTGTCCCCCATCAAGGGCCCGGCGCTGGAACAGATCACGGTCGAGGTCGGCTCGGGCATCCGGGAGCCCGCCGCCGGCGCGAAGCTCTACGACGAGGACGTCAAGAAGCAGGCCCAGCAGCTGGGACTGACGGGATGGTGATGACCCGCGTCGCCGCGGTGGAGGCCAAGCCCACGGAAGCGGGCGGGAAACGGAAGAGCCCGTACCCGTACTGGTTCCTGCTCCCCGGCGGCCTCGTCTTCGCCGTCTTCTTCCTCGTCCCCTCCCTGCTGGCGTTCTGGTTCAGCCTGACCCGCTGGACGCTGTTCGACCAGGAGTTCATCGGCCTCGACAACTACGCGCAGTTCTTCCGCGAGCCGGCCCTGGCCTCCGGCTTGTGGCACACCGTGGTCTACGCCGGAGTCACCTCCGGGCTCAAGGTCGTCCTCGGCATGGCCCTGGCGGTGCTGCTCACCGGCCCCATCCTCGGCCGCGCCTTCCTGCGCTCGGTGGCATTCTTCCCGGTGCTGGTCAGCACGATCGGCGTCGGCCTGACCTTCCAGGTGCTCATGCACCCGACCCGGGGCGTCATCAACCAGGCGCTCGACCTGGTGGGCATCTCCGGCCCGGCCTGGCTCGTGGACCCGCAGTGGGCGCTGCTCTCGGTCGCCCTGGTCGACGTCTGGCAGGGCGTCGGCCTGGCCACCGTCATCTGCATGGCCGGGATCCTGTCCATCCCGGGCGACTACTTCGAGGCGGCGCGGGTCGACGGGGCGGGCGCCTGGCAACGCTTCCGGACCATCACCCTGCCGCTGGCCAGGCCGGCCATCGTCTCGGTGATCATCCTGTCGCTCATCGGGGGGCTCCGGAAGTTCGACCTCATCTGGGCGATGACCAAGGGCGGCCCCGGATTCACCTCCGACGTGATGGCGTCGGTGGTCTACAAGCAGTACCAGGCCGGCTTCTACGGGCTCTCCACCGCGGGCAACGTCGTGCTGTTCCTGCTGGTCATCCTCATCGTCCTGCCGCTCTTCAGGTTCTTCAACCGCAGGGAGGACCGATGAGCACGCGTACGCGCCCCCGCTACGGGTTGAGCGCGCTGGCGATCGCCCTGTTCGCCGTCGTCTTCCTGGTCCCCTTCGCGTTCATCCTGCTCACCGCGGCCAAGACCCAGCAGGACGCCGCCCTCCTCCGGTTCTCGTGGCCCGCCGACTGGGCGTTCGTCCAGAACCTGCGCGAGGTCGTCGAGGCCCGCGACTACCTACTGATCATCGCCTTCATCAACAGCACGATCCTCACCGTGGCCAGCGTCGCGGTCGTGGTCGTGCTGGCGGCGATGGCGGCCTTCGTGCTGCAGCGGCGCCAGGGCCGGTGGACCAGCGGCCTCAACCTGGTGATCCTCTCCGGGCTGGTCATCCCGCCCGCCGTGGTGCCCACGATCTGGGTGCTGCAGAAGACCGGGCTGTTCAAGACGATGCCGGGTCTCATCCTCGTCGAGATCGCCTACGCGATGGCCTTCTGCGTGCTGCTCTTCCAGGCGTTCATCGCCGGCATCCCGCGCGAGCTGGACGAGGCCGCGGTCATCGACGGCGCCGGCCCGGTCGGCCTGTTCTTCCGGGTCGTGTTCCCGCTGCTGCGCCCGATCATCGTGACCGTCGTGGTGGTGCAGTCGGTGTTCGTCTGGAACGACTTCGCCGGCCCGCTCTACTTCCTGCCCGGCGACCAGAACGCCACCGTGCAACTCACCCTCTTCACCTTCCAGGGCACCTACACCAACGCCTATCACCTGCTGTTCATGGACATCCTGCTGGTCACGATCCCGCCGCTGGTCATGTTCGTGATCTTCCAGCGGCAGATCGTCTCCGGGATGATCGCCGGCTCGGTCAAGGGATGACGACCACGGAGAGGCTTCCGATGCTGCACACCGCGCAGATGATCACCCCGGCCGCCGAGCTGGGCACCGCTCCCCTGTTCCGCACCGAGATCACGCCCGCCGATGGGCACGGCCCGGTCACCGGGGCCACCCTGCACCTCAGCAGCCTCGGCGTCCACGAGGCCCGGATCGACGGGCGGCCGGTGGGCGACGACGTGCTCAGCCCCGGCTGGAGCGCGTACGAGCACCGCCTGCGCTTCCTCAGCCACGACGTCACCGCCCTGGTCCGCGCCGGGCAGCCCCTGGTGCTCACCGTGCTCGTCGGCAACGGCTGGTACCGGGGGCGGCTCGGCTTCATGGGCGGCAAGGCGTTCTACGGCGACCGGCTGGGGCTGATCGCCGCCCTGGAGGTCGCCTTCGCCGACGGCCACCGGGAAACCGTGGTCACCGACGAGACGTGGACGGCGGGCGGCTCCGACGTCCTCGCCGACGACCTGTACGACGGGCAGACGGTCGACGCCCGGCGACGGTCCGCCAAGTGGTACACGCCCGGGGGCGAGCCCGACTGGTTCCTGCCCGTGCGGGTGCTGGACTTCGACACGGCGCGGCTCACGCCGTACCTGGGCGATCGCGTCACCCGGCAGGAGAGCGTGCCGCCGCAGCGGGTCTGGACGTCGCCGGCCGGGCGGACTCTGCTCGATTTCGGGGTGAACCTCGTCGGCTGGCTGCGCTGCACCGTCACCGGGCCGGCCGGGAGCGAGATCCGGGTCCGGCACGCCGAGGTGCTCGAGCACGGCGAGCTGGGCGTGCGGCCGCTGCGGGACGCGCAGGCGACCGACCGGTTCGTCCTGAGCGGCGGCGAGGACGTCTTCGAGCCCACGATGACCTTCCACGGCTTCCGGTACGCGGAGATCACCGGCTGGCCCGCGGGCGTGCCGCTGGCGGCCGAGGCGGTCGTGGTGCACACGCGGCTGCGGCGCACCGGGGAGTTCGAGTGCTCCGACGAGCTGCTGAACCAGCTGCACCGCAACGTCGTCCGGAGCGCCCGGGGCAACTTCCTGGACCTGCCGACCGACTGCCCGCAGCGCAACGAGCGGCTCGGCTGGACCGGGGACATCGCGGTGTTCGCGCCGTCGGCCGCCTACCTCTTCGACGTGTCGGGCTTCCTCGCGGACTGGCTGGCCGACCTGGCGGCGGAACAGCGAGCGGCCGGCGGGCTCGTGCCCTTCGTCGTCCCGGACATCCTGAAGTACCAGCCGCACCCGCCGGACTTCCCCGACCCGGACAGTACGGCGTTCTGGTCGGACGCGGCGGTGTGGGTGCCGTGGGCGCTGTGGCAGGCGTACGGCGAGCGCGGCGTTCTGGAGCAGCAGTACCCGTCGATGACCGCGCACGTCCGGCGCGTACGGACGCTGCTGTCGCCGACCGGGGTGTGGGACGCGTCGTTCCAGTTCGGGGACTGGCTCGATCCGGACGCGCCGCCGGACGCCCCGGCGAAGGCCAAGGCCGACCCGGGCGTGGTGGCGACGGCCGCGTATCACCGGTCACTGACCCTGGTCGCCGAGACCGCCGCGCTGCTCGGCCGCACCGGGGACGCCGCCGAGTTCCGCGACCAGGCCCGGCAGGTGCGGGCGGCCTTCAACCGGGAGTACGTCGGCGCCGACGGGACCGTACGCTCCGACTGCACGACGGTCTACACCCTGGCGATCGTCTTCGGGCTCCTCGACGATCCGCTCGCCGCGGGCCGCCGGCTCGCGCGGCTGGTGGCCGACAGCGGGTACCGGGTGTCGACCGGGTTCGCGGGGACGCCGTACGTCACCGAGGCCCTGACGCTGACCGGCCACCTCGACGACGCCTACCGGCTGCTGCTGACCCGGGACTGCCCGTCGTGGCTCTACCCGGTGACGATGGGCGCGACCACCGTGTGGGAGCGGTGGGACTCCATGCTGCCGGACGGATCCCTCAACCCGGGCGAGATGACCAGCTTCAACCACTACGCCCTGGGCGCGGTGGCGGACTGGATCCACCGCCGGATCGGCGGGATCGCCCCGCTCGAGCCCGGATACGCGAAAGTGCT
>NZ_JAUQWH010000136.1 GCF_030757795.1 Actinoplanes oryzae | reverse complement strand
CGGCGGTGCTGGACGGCGCTGCCCGCGTACCGGAATGGAAGGGTGAGGCGATCGCGGCGGCCGACCAGGACGCGGCGATCGAGGCGGTCATGGGCGACTTGCGGCCGGGCGACATCGTGCTCGTCAAGGCGTCGCGCTATCGGACGTGGAAAGTGGCGGACGCGCTGCGCGCCGACGCCGCCGGGGAGGTTGGCCCGTGAGGGCAGTCATCGTCGCGGCCGCGGTCGCGTTCATCATCTCGCTGTTCGGCACGCCGGTCGCCATCCGGGTGTTCACGGCGCTCAAGGCCGGGCAGCCGATCCGGACGCTCGGCCCGCAGACCCACCAGGGCAAGCGGGGCACGCCCACGATGGGCGGTGTGGCGTTCATCATCGCCACGGTGCTCGCCTACGTCGCCGGGCACGTGGCGCTGACCACGCTCCCGGAGCAGCAGATCGCCCAGGTGCCGCCGACGATGACGGCGCTGGTGCTGCTCGGCCTCTTCGTCTTCTGCGGGGCGGTCGGCTTCCTGGACGACTTCCTCAAGGTCCGCCTGAAGCACTCCGGCGGCCTGAGCGCGCGCGGCAAGCTGATCGGCCAGCTCCTGATCGGTGGCGGGCTCGGCGTCGCCGCCCTGTACGTCCCCAGCACCAACGGCGAGACGGTGGCGAGCACCTCCATCTCGTTCATCCGGGACATCAGCTTCCTGGACGTCGGCAAGGTCGGCTCGGTCATCGTCTTCGTCTTCGTGATCATGGCGATGTCCAACGGCGTGAACCTCACCGACGGCCTCGACGGCCTGGCGACCGGCGCCTCGATCCTGGTGCTGGGCGCGTACGCCCTGATCGGCTTCTGGCAGTACCGGCACTGGTGCGGTGACGTCAACTACCAGGGCGCCTACTGCTACGAGGTCCGCGACCCCCTGGAGATCGCGCTGATCGCGGCCGCCGCGGCGGGCGCCTGCGTGGGCTTCCTGTGGTGGAACACCTCGCCGGCGCGGATCTTCATGGGCGACACCGGCGCGCTGGGCCTGGGCGGCCTGATCGGCGGTCTCGCGATGGCCACCCGGACGACGCTGCTGTCGATCATCATCGGCGGCCTGTTCGTCATCATCACGATGTCCGTCGTGATCCAGATCATCTCGTTCAAGATCACGGGCAAGCGCGTCTTCCGGATGTCGCCGCTGCAGCACCACTTCGAGCTCGCCGGCTGGAGCGAGGTCAACATCGTGGTCCGCTTCTGGATCGTCGCCGGCATCTGCGTAGCCATCGGCCTCGGCCTCTTCTACAGCGACTTCCTCGCGACAATGGGATAGATCTCCTCCGACACGCCCCGGCTCCTCCCGGGGCCGGGCGTGTCGCGCCACCATGATGGGTGGCATGGGGGAGGACAAGCCTGAGTCCCGGACCACGGTCACCGTGTCGCCGGCCGCGACCGTGCAACCCGCGACACCGCCGGTCCCGCCGCGGTCGCTCAGCCAGCAGCTGCTGCCGGCCGTGCACGGGCTGCTCGCGCGGCCCCTGTCGTCGTACTACCTGCTGATCGCCAGCGCCGGCCTGCTGCTGGTCATCGGGCTCACGATGGTCTTCTCGGCGACGAGCGTGAAGGCGTACGCGGAGGACGGCAACGCCTTCACCGCGGTCGGCAACCAGGCGATCTTCGCCGTCCTCGGCTTCCTCGGCTTCTGGGTGTGTCAGCGGCTGCCCGCGAGCACCCTGCGCTTCCTCGGCGTCTACATCCTGGGCGCGGCGGTGGCGCTGCTGCTCGTCCTCGACCTGGTGTGGGCGCTCGGGTCGGTGGGCGTGCTGCCCCGCGACAACACGACCGAGACCGTCACCGCGGGCCCGATCACCGCGCACCTGCTCTGGCTCTACATCGGCCCGATCGGCCTGCAGCCCGCCGAGTTCGTCAAGTTCGGCGTGGTGCTCTGGGGCGCCGACGTCATCGCCCGCAAGGGCGCCGCGCTCGGCTACTGGCGCGAGCTGTCCATGCCGCTGTTCCCGGTGGTCGGCGTGCTGTTCGTCCTCGTCGGCTACAACGACCTGGGCACCATGCTGGTGCTGCTGTCGCTGATCGTCGGGCTGCTGTGGGCGGCGGGGGTGCGGGCCCGGGTCTTCGCGGCGCTGGGCGTGCTCGGCCTGGCCGGCATCGGCCTGCTGGTCGCCGCGGCGTCGCGTGGCGCGGGCTCCGGCGTCGCGGGCGAGGAGAACTACCGCCTGCTGCGCCTGACCATGTGGCTGAAGATGCCGGAGAACTGCGACCTGGGCTACTGCTACCAGATCCTGCAGGCACGGTCGGCCATCCACGAGGGTGGCTGGTTCGGCGTCGGCCTGGGCAAGAGCGCGCTCAAGTGGAACTGGCTGCCGGCCGCCGACAACGACTTCATCTACGCCGTGGTCGCCGAGGAGCTGGGCGTGATCGGCTGCATGGTCATCGCGGTGCTCTTCGCCGTGCTGGCCTACACCGGCTTCCGGATCGCCCGGCGCGTCGACGACCCGTGGCGCCGGCTGGCGGCGACGGGGATCACCACGTGGCTGGTGGCCCAGGCCGTCATCAACATGGGCGGCGTGATCGGCCTGCTGCCGCTGACCGGCGTGCCGCTGCCGCTCATCTCCTCGGGCGGTAGTGCGCTCATCGTCACGATGGCGGCACTGGGCGTACTGGCGGCGTGTGCCCGGTCGGAACCGGACGCGGCGCGAGCCCTGCACGCCCGTCCGGCCGCCCGATGGGTGCGGCTACTCTGGGCCCCGCTGCCGCCGCTTCCCCCGCCGCGGCGCTCCGGTCCGTCGCGTCCCCCGGTCGCCCGGGCCTCGTCCTCGAAGGGGGCGACCTCGTCCATGAAGGGGGAAAGGAGGCGGTAATGGCACTGCTGCGGTCGGTCGTGCTCGCCGGGGGAGGCACCGGCGGTCACATCTACCCGCTGCTCGCCTTCGCCGACGCGCTCCGCCGCCACTTCCCCGAGGTGCGGATCACCACCCTCGGCAGCCCCAAGGGCATGGAGAACGACCTGATCCCGCCCGCCGGCTACGACCTGCGGGTCATCCCGGCGTTCCAGCTTCCCCGCGCGATCAACCTCAACCTGCTGCGGACGCCCGACCGCATGTACAAGTCGGCGCACGCCGCCGGGCTGATCGTCGACGAGGTGAAGGCCGACGTGGTGGTCGGCTTCGGCGGCTACGTGTCGGTGCCCGCCTATCTCGCGGCGTGGCGCCGGGAGCTGCCCATCGTCATCCACGAGGTCAACGTGCCGCCCGGCGTGGCGAACAGGATGGGCATGCGCTTCACCAAGAACGTGGCCGTCGGGTTCCCGAGCCAGCCGCAGGCCGTCGAGTCGCTGCGGGACGCGCGGGTGGTGGGCGTACCGTTGCGGACCGCCATCACCCGCATGGACCGCGCCGCCCTCCGCCCGCGGGCGTTGCAGCACTTCGGGCTCCGCCCCGATCTGCCGGTGCTCTTCGTCTCCGGCGGCTCCTCCGGCGCGCGCTCGATCAACCTGGCGGTCGCCGGGGCCGCGAAGGCGATCACGCATGCCGGCGTCCAGGTGCTGCACGTGCAGGGCGGGCGCAACGATCCGTTCGAGGTGCCGGGCGACCTGCCGGTACCGTACGTCGTCGTGCCCTACCTGTCGGACATGGAGCTCGGCTACGCCGCCGCCGACCTCATGCTGTGCCGGGGCGGGGCGATCACGGTGGCCGAGACCACCGCGCTGGGCATGCCGGCGGTGTACGTGCCGTACCCGCACAGCAACCAGGAGCAGAAGCGCAACGCGCTGCCGGTCGTCGAGTCCGGCGGCGGTCTGCTCGTCGACGACGGCGAGATGTCGCCGGAGTGGGTCGAGCGCACGATCGTCCCCCTCGCCGTGGACCCCGCACGGCTGGCCTCCATGGGTGCGGCCGCGGCGGGATACGGCCGGCGCGACGGCGACGAGGCCCTGCTCGACTTCGTGTGCGAGGCCGTGGCGGCCTCCCGATGACCCTTCCCGTTTGTGAGAGAGGTACCGCGTGAGCACGCCCGACCTGAAGCCCGCCGGCGAGACCACGGCAGAGGACCTGGGGAACGTCCACCTCATCGGCATCGGTGGTGTCGGCATGGGCGGCCTGGCCCGCCTGCTGCTCACCCGCGGCGTCCCCGTCTCGGGCAGCGAGCTGCGCGAGTGGCCCGCGCTCGCCGCGCTGCGGGCGCTGGGCGGCACGGTCCACATGACGCACGAGGCGTCGAACCTCGACGGCGTCGACACCGTCGTCTACTCGACCGCGATCCCGCAGGAGCACGTGGAGCTCGCCGAGGCGCGCCGCCGCGGCCTGCGGATCCTGCACCGCTCCGAGGCGCTCGCCGCCGCGATGACCGGCCGCCGCACGATCGCGGTCGCCGGCACCCACGGCAAGACCACGACCACGTCGATCATGACGGTGATCCTGCAGCACGCCGGCGAGGACCCGTCGTTCGTGATCGGCGGCGAGATCTCCGCGGCCGGCTCCAACGGCCACCACGGCTCCGGCAGCTACTTCGTGGCCGAGGCGGACGAGAGCGACAAGTCGTTCCTCATCTACCGCCCGCACGTGGCGATCATCACCAACATCGAGGGCGACCACCTCAACAACTGGGGCGACCTCGACGGGCTCAAGGCGGGCTTCCTCGAGTTCGCCGAGCTGGCCGACCCCGAGGGCTTCGTCGTGACGTGCGCCGACGACCCCGGCGTGCAGGAGATGATCGCGGCGCTGCGCGCCAAGGGCAAGACCGTCTTCACGTACGGGGAGAGCGAGGCGGCCGACCTCCGCATCAGCGACGTGGTCTCCTCCGTGCAGGGCGTGCGCTACCAGGCGACGCTCGACGGCAAGCCGCTCGGCGAGATCACGTTCGCGATGCCGGGGCGCCTCATGGGGCTCAACAGCGCGGCGGCGGTGCTCACCGCCCTGCGCCTGGGCCTGCCGCTCGACAAGATCACCGAGGCGCTCGCCTCCTTCCCGGGCGTGCGGCGGCGCTTCGAGCGCAAGGGCACGGTCAACGGCGTCCGCGTGTACGACGAGTACGCCTACCACCCGACCTCGGTGCAGGCGGCCCTGCGCACGCTGCGCGACGTGGCCGGGGACGGGCGGCTGCTCGTGGTGTTCCAGCCCTACCGCGTCTACCGCACCCGGGACCTGCAGGCCGAGCTGGCCGAGGGGCTCGCGGTCGCCGACGAGGTGATCGTGATGGAGGTCTTCGGTCCGGGGGAGACCCGCGGGCCGGGCGAGGGCGGCGCGGCGCTCACCGCGGCGATCGACCTCCCCGCCGACCGCAAGGTCTTCGTAGCGTCCTGGGAGGACGTGCCGGCCGAAGTCGTGCGCCGCATCCGGCCCGGTGATGTCGTGGTGACCATGGGCGCGCCGCCCATCTCGCTGATGGGCGACGAGCTGCTGGTGGCGCTGGCGGACAGCTGATGCCTCCCGGCCGGCAGGCCGGGCTTCGCAGGCCGGAGGCGGGGGAACGATGAGCGACACGGGCGGGCGTAACTGGCGCCTGGTGCGGGCGGACACCGATGCGGTGCCGCCGTCGGTGCGGCGCTTCATGGCGCGGGCCCGGCAACGGCGCCTGCGCGCGGCCATGCCGTGGGCGGTGACGCTCGGCGTCGTGCTCGTGGTGGGCGGGCTGGTCTGGACGGTCTACGGCACGTCGCTGCTCGGCGTGCGCGACGTGGAGGTCGTCGGCACCGACATCCTCACGCCCGAGCAGGTCGAGCAGGCGGCCCGGGTGCGGATGGGCGAGCCCCTCGCCCGGGTCGACCTGGACGTGGTGCGGGCGCGCGTGGAGACCCTGCCGGCCGTGGACCGGGCGATCGTGTCGCGCGGCTGGCCCTCCACGGTGGAGGTGCAGGTGATCGAGCGTACGCCGGTGGCCGCCGTGCCGATGGGGGAGCAGTTCGCGCTCATCGACGACGAGGGGGTGGCGTACCGGACGGTGGCGAAGAAGCCGAAGGGGCTGCCGCTGGCCGAACTCGCCACGCCCGCGCCCGGCGACGTGAACACCAAGGCCGCGCTGACCGTGCTCGGCGCGCTCACCGACGAGCTGCGCGCCCAGCTGGTGTCCATCTCGGTGCCGGCGCCGGCGCAGGTCACGCTCGGCTTGCGGCGGGACCGTACGGTCGTCTGGGGCGACGACACCCAGAGCCCGACCAAGGCGCAGATCGCGACGGTGCTGCTGAAACGCGACGGCGACACGATCGATGTGAGCGCGCCCACGGTGGTGACGATCCGCTGACCCAAACGGACAGAAGGGGCTGAACGGCGCTTTCCGGCACAGGTTACGGCCGAGTCGGATAGTCGCCACGTAAGCGGACGCCGACACGCCGCGCCGGTCCTTGGATCGGGCGACACGTCCGCTTACGTTGCCCCTTGAGGTTCAGTAGTTGACATAGCACTAAGCCTCTAGTAGAGGGTGAGGGTTTCCTCGCCCTCCCTTGTACGGAGTGGACGCCGATGGCGGCTGCCGACGGGGAGCCGCTGGGGCCCTCGACGTCCGAAAACCCTGGAAGGGAAGGCTGAGCCCGATGACACCTCCGCACAATTACCTGGCGGTCATCAAGGTCGTCGGCATCGGTGGCGGCGGCGTGAACGCCGTGAACCGCATGATCGAGGTAGGGCTCAAGGGAGTCGAGTTCATCGCGATCAACACCGATGCGCAGGCGCTGCTGATGTCCGACGCCGACGTCAAGCTCGACGTCGGCCGCGAGCTGACCCGCGGCCTCGGCGCCGGGGCCCAGCCCGAGGTCGGCAAGAACGCCGCCGAGGACCACCGCGACGAGATCGAGGAGGTCCTCAAGGGCGCCGACATGGTCTTCGTGACCTGTGGCGAGGGTGGCGGCACCGGCACCGGCGGCGCGCCCGTGGTCGCCAACATCGCCCGCAAGCTCGGCGCGCTGACCATCGGCGTCGTCACGCGGCCGTTCTCGTTCGAGGGCAAGCGCCGCCAGGTGCAGGCCGAGGCGGGCATCGACGAGCTGCGCAACCAGTGCGACACGCTCATCGTGATCCCGAACGACCGGCTGCTGGCCCTCGGCGACCGCGGCATCAGCATGATGGACGCGTTCCGGCAGGCCGACCAGGTGCTGCTCTCCGGTGTCCAGGGCATCACCGACCTGATCACCACGCCGGGTCTGATCAACCTGGACTTCGCCGACGTGAAGAGCGTCATGAGCGGCGCCGGCAGCGCCCTCATGGGCATCGGCAGCGCCCGCGGCGACAACCGCGCGGTCGAGGCGGCCGAGAAGGCGATCTCCAGCCCGCTGCTCGAGCAGAGCATGGACGGCGCGCGCGGCGTGCTGCTCTCCATCGCCGGCGGCTCGGACCTCGGCCTGTTCGAGATCAACGACGCGGCCCAGCTGGTCACCGACGCGGCGCACCCGGACGCCAACATCATCTTCGGTGCGGTCATCGACGACGCCCTCGGCGACGAGGTCCGCGTCACGGTCATCGCGGCCGGGTTCGACGGCGGGACCCCGTCGTACAAGCCCGCCGAGCCGGCCCGCAAGACGGTCGAGGCGCCGCCGGCACCGCGGGTCACGCCGCCCGCCGTGCCGCAGGCTCCGGTGAGCCCGGCCGCCGCGCCGCCGCCCGCCGCCACCACGCCGCCGCCGCGCCGGGTGCTCTTCGACGACGTGGACGTGCCGGACTTCCTCAAGAACGGTTCCTGATCGTCTTGGTTGATGCGGACGACCCGGCGCGGCGTGCTGAGCTGGCCTCTTCCCTGGCCGAGGTGCGAGAGCGCATCGAGCACGCCGTTGCCGGGGCTGGTCGTGCGCCGGGCAGCGTCGCCCTGGTGGCGGTGACCAAGACGTACCCGGCGAGCGACGTCGAGCTGCTCGCCGGGCTCGGCGTCACCGACGTCGGGGAGAACAAGGACCAGGAGGCCGCGGCGAAGGCAGCCGCCGTCACGGCCTCCGTACGGTGGCACTTCGTCGGGCAGTTGCAACGCAACAAGGCCAGATCCGTGGTGACCTATGCCGACGTGGTCGAGTCCGTGGACTCGGTGCGACTGGCGACGGCGCTCGGCTCGGCTGCCCTTTCGCGCCGGGACCGCCCGCTGGAGGTGCTGATCCAGGTCAGCATCGACGGTGATCCCGCCCGGGGCGGCGCGCTCGACGGCGGCTCCGACCCGGACCGTGACCTGTGGCGCATCGCCGAGGCCGTGGCCGCCGGGGAGAGACTGCGCCTCGGCGGCGTCATGGCGGTGGCCCCGCGCGACTGGGAGCCCTTGCGCGCCTTCGCGAGACTGGCCGATGTCGCCGCCCGGCTGCGCGCGGAGCATCCGGAGGCGACGGTGGTGTCGGCGGGCATGAGCGGGGACCTCGAGGCCGCCGTCGCGCACGGAGCGACACACGTACGGATCGGGACTTCTTTGCTCGGGATGCGAAACCCGCTGCGGTAGCCTTGCGGCGGGCAGCAAACTACATACGTGTTGTTTACGCGCGACGCGCAGGTCGTCCTCCGGGCCGCCTCGCCGCGCCCGACGACGCAGCGTCGTTCGCGGGCGCCGGGGTCGAGAGGTTTGAAGATCGCGGAATCCGTGCAAGGGGGGACGCGGCACCACAGGGGGTGTGGGCCGCACACGGACGGAGGTGGGGGCATGGACAAGCGGTTCGGCGCCGAGGGTTCGGTGATCGCATGAGCGCTCTGCGCAAGGCGGGGGTGTGGCTCGGCCTCGTCGAGGAGGACGACCAGTACGACGACCGTGGCTACCGCGAGGACAGCTACCGCGACCGGGACCGTGAGCGGGACCACGACCGTGGCCGCGAGCGTGCGCGCAGCCGCGACTACGGCTACGCCGACGAGTACGCCGACGACGAGGACGAGGTCGACGAGGCTCCGGCCCCGCCGCGGCCCCGCGCGTCGGCCACCAGCGGCCGGCTGCAGCGTGCCGTCGAGGACCTCGACCGGCAGGAGCACCAGCGGGGCAGTGTGCGCTCCATCACCCGTCCGCAGGCGCCTGTCGCCGAGCCCAGCTTCGCCACCAGCGACAACCTCGCGCTGGCGCCCCAGCCGCAGCCGCAGCCCCGCGTGTACGAGGAGGAGCAGCGTTACCAGATCACCACGCTGCACCCGACCACGTACCGGGAGGCGCGGACCATCGGCGAGCACTTCCGCGACGGGGTGCCGGTCATCATCAACCTCACGGAGATGGACGAGGGGGACGCGCGCCGGCTGGTCGACTTCGCGGCCGGACTCGCCTTCGGCCTGCGGGGTACGATCGAGCGCGTGACCAACCGGGTTTTCCTGCTCTCACCGGCCAACGTCCAGGTCACCGCTGAGGACAAGGCGAAGATCGCTGAGGGCGGCTTCTTCACCCAGAGTTGACCCCCTAACGAGGGACCCGCTGACCGTGCTGTCGATCGTGTTCCAGATCATCTTCCTGCTTCTCTACCTCTTCTTCCTGACGTTGCTGGCCAGGTTCGTCCTGGGTGCGGTGCTTCAATACGGTCGCCGCTGGCAGCCCGGGCGGGGTGCGTCGGCGGCGCTGGAGTCGGTGTGGAGCGTCACTGATCCGCCCCTCAAGGCGTTGAGGCGTGTGATCCCACCGCTGCGAATTGGTACCGTGAGCTTGGACCTGGCGTCCCTGGTCCTGCTGGTTATCCTTTACGTGCTTCTGTATTTCGTGTTAGCGAGGCTGATCATCACGTTCGCCTGACCGCGAGCGCGCTGATCGGCTGCGCCCCACGCGGCCGCAACTGACCCGAGGAGTTTCGATGCCGCTGACCCCGGCCGACGTGCATAACGTCGCCTTCAAGAAGCCCCCGATCGGCAAGCGGGGGTATGACGAGGAGGAGGTCGATGCCTTCCTGGACGAGGTCGAGCGCGAGCTCGCCCGTCTGATCGAGGAGAACAACGAGCTGCGCGCGCAGGTGGAGCGCGGCGGGCGCGGACCCGCGCCGGCCGGCCCCAGCTCCGACCCCCGCCTCGCCGCTGAGCTCAACGACATCAAGGCCCAGCTCGACCGGGTCCAGCGCGACAAGACCGCCGCGGAGCAGGCCGCCCGCCAGATGCAGGCCGAGCTCGAGCAGGTCCGGGCCCAGGGCCCCGGCGCGCCGGCCGCGTCCGGCGGTGGCGACGGCGAGCAGCAGGCCCTGCGGGTCCTGATGATGGCCCAGCGCACCGCGGACGACCACGTCTCCGACGCGCGCCGCGAGGCCGACAAGCTGCTGTCCGAGGCGCGCTCCAAGGCGGAGGAGGTCACCCGCGAGGCGCGGGCGAAGGCCGACGCCCTCGAGCGCGACGCGCGCCAGCGGCACCAGGAGGCCATGGGCGGCCTGGACGCCAAGCGCACCGCGCTGCAGAAGCACATCGAGGAGCTCAAGCAGTTCGAGCGGGAGTACCGCACCCGCCTGAAGGCTTACCTCGAGAGCCAGCTGCGCGACCTCGACGGCCGGGGCCAGGGCCTCGAGGCGGAGATGTCGCGGGCCGACGCCGGCCGGGCGGTCGGCGGCTCCGGCGGTCTCGCCGCGGCCGGCCTCGCCGGGTCCTACGGCGGCAGCCGCGCCAACTCGATCGAGGGCCGCTGAGCCCCCGCACCACCCCTGAGTTCCTTTGCAGTGCGGCACTGCCGCTCCACGGTCACCACTGCGACGGGGATGAGCCATGATCGTAGCCAGCCTTCTGCTCATCCTCGTCGCCGTGCTGCTGCTCGTCCTGGGCCTGGTCGGCGGCTCGAGCTCCCTCCTCATCAGCTCGATCGTCGCCAGCCTCCTGGCCGCCGTGGCCCTCGTCGTCGGCGCCCGCCAGGCGGCCGCCCGCCGCGAGGCCCTCGACGAGTCGCCGGCCGACGCCGGCATCCCCTCCGCCCGCAGCCGGGCCCGCACCCGCTCCGCCGCCCGCACCCGCGCGGCCGCCGGCCGGGGCGACTCCTTCCCGGGTGACACCGACCCCGGCCGTCCGGCGGCGCGCTCCGCCACGACCGTGGCGGATCCCGACGAGGCCGGCGCCGGCGCGGGTGGCTTCGCGAACGACTCCTCCTACGCCGCTTCCGGTCCTGATCGCGGCGTGCCCTTCGCCGCCGGCGCCGATCGCGACGCGCCGCGTGACCGGGGCGCTTTCCCGGATCGGGGGCCGGTCGGGGAGCGGGACGCTTACGCTGACCCGGACGACCGTGCCGGGCACGAGCAGGCCGCCGCCTACGCCGCGGGTCAGCGCGACGCCGAGGCGGGCCTCACCGGCCCGTCCCGGACGGCGGCCACCACCGGGCCCGACGTCACTCAGCGTGTCGATCCGGACGCGGATCTGCGCGAGGAGTCGCCGCGGGCCGGGGCCGACGCCGGTGTGGACCGTGCTCCGTTCTCGGGACCGGACACCTCCCGCACCGGCGCCGACCCCGGCCGCTCGGGTGCCGATCTCGGCCGCTCGGGTGCCGATCTCGGCCGCTCGGGTGCCGATCTCGGCCGCTCGGGTGCCGATCTCGGCGGTTCCGGCTCCGAGCCGGGGCGGGTCGACGATGACGCGGGCCTGGGGCGGGCCGAGGCGGGCCTGGGTCGGGCCGAGCGCGATGCCGACTTCGCGCGGGCTGAGCGGCCGCGGGCCGACTACGACCAGGCGGCTTCGGTGATCGGTGCGGCCCGGTCCGAGGACAGTGCCCGGCCGGACGGTTCGGTGGGTGCTGAGCAGCCGTCGGGGCTGGATGTGGCGTCGTCCGCCGGTTCTGCGCGGTCTTCGGAGGCGGAGCACGCCTCGGAAGCCGGGCTCTCCGCGGAGGCTGGGCTGTCCGCGGAGGCCGGACGGTCCGCGGGGGCTGAGCGGGCGGCGCAGGCTGAGCGGTCGGCTCGGTCCGCTCGGTCGGCGGAGGCCGGCGAGTATGCCGCGCCTGATCCGGAGGATCCCGACGACGAGCCGCTGCCGCAGGCGGTCCGGCCGGCCGACGCCGTGCGGGTGGCCCGGATGGACGCCGAGGTGCTGGTCGTCGATGGGCGGCCGCGCTATCACGTGGCCGGGTGCCCGCATCTGGCCGGCCGGGAGACCGAGGGGTTGCCGGTGGCGGAGGCCGTCGAGCTCGGCTTCAGCCCGTGTGGGCAGTGCCGGCCGGTGGACCGGCTGGTCGCCGCCGCGACCCGCTCCTGAGCAACGCTGTCGCCCGTCGGCCCCCTCGGCCGGCGGGCGACGGCGTCATTCGCTCCGGCCTTGGGCGCCGTTCCGAGCGTCACCCGGGCCGGACATCGCCCGGGCTTGAGGCCGGACCTGTGCCCGATGGTGGGCTGCGGCGGCTGGTGACGCGGCGTGGCGGCGGGGCGTGACGGTGAGTGTCGATGTGGGGCCGCGCCGGTTACGGATCGATCATCGGCACAATGGGGCATGGCCAAGCGGCGTGCGCCTCGATCCGATTCCTTCGATGCTTCCGAGCGGCCGGCTGCGCCTGTCCGGGGTGGTGCGGCGGGTGCGCGGGCCGGGGGACCGGAGTCGGTGGCCGTGCGGGTGCGGCCGGGGGCGGGGCGGACCAGGGTCGGCGGGCGCTACGACGGTCCGCACGGGCCCGCGCTGATCGTGGCGGTGGGGGCGCCCGCGGTCGACGGGAAGGCCACGGAGGCGGTGCGGCGGGCACTCGCCGATGCGCTGGGAGTACGGCCGGGAGCGGTGGCGCTCAAGCTCGGGGCGACGAGCCGGGACAAGGTGTTCACCGTCGATGGGGACGTCGGCGCCACGCTGGCCGCCCTGCGCGACGGCACCGCCGCGGTAGGCAAAGCGACTGGGGCTGCGGCCGGCGGCGCGGCCGGCGGCGCTGCTGGTGGCGGCGCTGCGGGTGGCGGCGCTGCGGGTGGCGGCGCTGCTGGTGGCGGCGGGGCGAGCGGCGGCGGGGCGTGACGGGCGGGCTCGACGTCGCGCTGCTGGTCGGGGCCGCGGTGCTGCTGGTGGCGGTCGGGGCGGTGCGCGTGTCGACGCGGATCGGGCTGCCGAGTCTGCTCGTCTATCTGCTCATCGGGATGCTGATCGGCGAGTCCGGGCTGGGGATCCGGTTCGATGACGCGGAGCTGACCCGTACCCTCGGCTTCTGCGCCCTGATCATGATCATCGCCGAGGGTGGGCTGACCGCGCGCTGGACCACCCTGCGGCCGGTGCTCGGCCTCTCGGCGACGCTGGCCACGCTCGGGGTGGCCGTGAGCGTCGCCGTCGTGGGCGCCGTCGTGCACTGGGTGCTCGGGCTCGACTGGCGGCTCGCGCTGCTCTACGGGGCGGTGCTGTCGTCGACCGACGCGGCGGCGGTGTTCGCGACGTTGCGGCGGCTGCGGCTGCCGCCCCGGCTGGTCGCCACGCTCGAGGCCGAGTCCGGCATGAACGACGCGCCGGTGGTGCTGCTGGTCGTGCTGCTCTCGGCGGTGGGTGCCTTCGCTCACCCCTGGTGGTACGAATTACTGCTCGTCCTGTACGAGCTGAGCGCCGGCGCCGCGGTCGGCCTCCTGGTCGGCGTGGCCGGGCGGTGGCTGCTCCGGCACGCCGCGCTGCCGTCCGCCGGGCTGTATCCGATCGCGGCTGTGGCGCTGGCCTTCCTCGCGTACGCGGTCGGTGGCGTGGCGCACGCGTCCGGCTTCCTCGCCGTCTATGTCGCCGGGGTCGTGCTGGGCAACGGCCGGATCCCGCACCGCCGGGCGATCCTGGGGTTCGCGGACGGGCTGGCGTGGGTCGCGCAGATCGGGCTGTTCGTGCTGCTCGGGCTGCTGGTGTCGCCGGCCGAGCTGGCCAGTGCGCTGGTGCCGGCACTGGTCGTCGGGTGCGCGCTGGTGTTCCTCGCCCGTCCGCTGTCGGTGTGGGCGTCGGCCGTCGCGGCGCGCACCTCGCGGCGGCTGGGCTGGCGGGGGCAGGCCTTCCTGTCGTGGGCGGGTCTGCGGGGCGCGGTGCCGATCGTGCTCGCGACGATCCCGCTGTCGGCCGGGACGCCCGGGGCGGGCGGGTTGTTCAACGCGGTCTTCGTCCTGGTGATCATCTTCACGCTGGTGCAGGCGGGCACCCTGGCGCCGGTCGCGCGCCGGCTCGGGATCACCGCGCCGGAGGAGACGGTCGAGGTCCACGTGGAGACGGCGCCGCTGGAGCGCATGCACGCCGACCTGCTGCAGATCGACATCGACCGGGGCTCGCGGCTGGCCGGGGTGCACATCGACGAGCTGCGGCTGCCCGTCGGGGCCAGTGTCACGCTGATCGTGCGGGACGGCGCCGGGTTCGTGCCGGGGCCGGACACGCGGATGCGTACGGGGGACAGTCTTCTGATCGTCGCCACCGCGGACGTGCGCGACACCGCCGAGCGCAGGTTGCGGGCCGTCAGCCGGCGGGGACGGCTGGCGCGCTGGTTCGGGGAGGACGGCGCCGAGCGGGCCTGACCGGTATCCGACGGTCGGTTTTATCCGTTTCGCCGCAGGCTGGGGCGGTGCGCCGTGTTGTCGGGACCCTTCACGTTCCGTATCCTTGCCACCCTCCGGAGTGCGCGGCCGGGAACCGCCGCGTACAGGTGCGTGAGGTGCGTGCCGGGCCGCGCGGGGGCGTGGCCGCCTGGGTGCGGGGGCGGTGGGCGACCGCGACCCCGCGACACCGATGACCGCCGAGATTCGCCGCGCCCCGCGCGCGGCTCAGGGGAGCGACGATGGCCAAGGCAACCGAGAAGGCCGCGCCGAAGGGGACCCGCAGCGCGGAGGAGACCGAGCAGATCCGCGTCGCGCTCGTGGAGCGCCGCGACGAGCTGCAGGAGGAGTACGACCGCTCCCTCTCCGAGATCACCGCCCTCCAGCGCGAGCGGCTCGAGGACTCCGCCGGCGACGACCAGGCGGACACCGGCACGAAGACGTTCGAGCGTGAGCAGGAGATCACTCTCGCGCACAATCTGCTGGAGCGGATCACACAGGTGGAACGCGCCCTCGAGCGGCTCGGCGAGGGCAACTACGGTTGGTGCGAGCGATGCGGCACCGCCATCCCCGTCGAGCGGCTGGCGGCGTTCCCCGTCGCGACCCTCTGTGTGTCCTGCAAGCAGTTGGAGGAACGACGCTGAACGCCGACGAGGCGGCGCCCGGCACGGAAGCCGTGGCTGCTCCGCAGAGCTTTTCCCGCAAGGCGGTCACGGTGCTCGGCGTCGTGGCCGTCCTTGCGGTCGTCCTCGACCAGGTGGTCAAGGAGCTGTCGACCAAGGGCCTGACCGAGGGCGAGCCGGTGCGCATCCTCGGCGGCCTGGTCTACCTGTCGCTGCTGCGCAACAGCGGCGCGGCGTGGAGCATGGGCGCCGGCATGACCTGGATCTTCCCGCTGGTCACCATCGTCGTCATCGGCTGGATCGGGTGGATGGCCGTGCGGCTGCGCTCGGTCCCGTGGGCGGTCGCGCTCGGCCTCGTGCTGGGCGGGGCGCTGGGCAACCTGGGCGACCGGCTGTTCCGGGACCCGGGCTTCTTCCAGGGGCACGTGGTCGACATGATCAGCGTGTTCGGGCCCAACGCGCAGTACTTCCCCGTCTTCAACATCGCCGACAGCTGCCTGAGCGTCGGCGTGGTGCTGGCCGTGCTGCTGGAGCTGACCGGGCGCCAGCGCGACGGGTCGCGGACCGGGCAGAAGGAGGCGGCGGCATGAGCGCGCGGTCGTTGCCCGTACCCGACGGTCTGGACGGCATGCGTCTCGACCAGGCCGTGTCGCGCCTCTTCGGCCTGAGCCGCACGGCGGCCGCGTCCCTGGTCGAGGCCGGTGACGCGCTCGTCGACGGCATCCCGCGCCCCAAGAGCGACAAGGTGAGCGCCGGTGCGTGGCTCGAGGTCACCCTGCCGCCGCCGGTGACCGCCCCCGCCGTGGTGGCCGAGCCGGTGCACGGCATGGCGATCGTCTACAGCGACGACGACATCGTGGTGGTCGACAAGCCCGTCGGCGTGGCCGCGCACCCGAGCCCCGGCTGGACCGGCCCGACCGTCATCGGCGGCCTGGCCGCCATGGGTCAGAACGTCGCGACCAGCGGCGCGGCCGAGCGGCAGGGCGTCGTGCACCGCCTCGACGTCGGCACCACCGGGCTCATGGTCGTCGCGAAGAGCGAGCTGGCGTACAGCGTCCTCAAGCGCGCCTTCAAGGAGCGCGAGGTCGACAAGCGCTACCACGCCGTCGTGCAGGGCCACCTCGACCCGCTGCGCGGCACGATCGACGCGCCGATCGACCGGCACCCCACCGCCGACTACAAGTACGCGGTCATGTCCACGGGCAAGCCCAGTGTCACGCACTACGACACCCTCGAGGCCTTCCGCTCGGCGAGCCTGATCGACGTGAAGCTCGAGACGGGGCGCACGCACCAGATCCGCGTCCACTTCTCGGCGCTGCGGCACCCGTGCGTGGGCGATCTCACGTACGGGGCGGACCCCACCCTGGCGGCCCGGCTGAAGCTGACCAGGCAGTGGCTGCACGCCCGGGAGCTCGCCTTCCTGCACCCCCGCACGCAGGACGAGGTGCGGTTCGTCAGCGACTACCCTGAAGACCTGGCACACGCACTCGACATCCTTGGTGAGAGCTAGGTTTCTTCCGATGGGCCCCGGAGACCGCACGATGCACGCTCCGGTGCGGGGGCTGCCCCGCACCGGCTCGGGTCCCGTGCGGCTGCGGGTCCTGACCGGGCTCGTGCTGGCCTCGGCGCTGGCGTTGCTGATCACGGTCGTCGTCAGCACCGACCACGGCCCGGCCCCCGAGCGCGAGTCCGGCGACGTGGTCCGGGTCGGGGTGGTCGACGGCCAGTCGGTCGCCGGCTATCTGCGGTCGAGCCGCGGCGAGCTGGCCGCGCTGCTGCCGGCCTCCGGGGCGCCCGCGTCCGGCGACACCTGGGCCCTGGTGAGCCTGACCACCTACTTCCCGCCCGACCGTCTCCCGGCCCTGCTCGGCGGCGCGCCCGTCGCCCAGGTCTATGCCCGCGCCCCGCTGCCCGGCGTGCGCACCCAGGTCGTGAAGATCCCGGTCTACCGCATGCCGCAGGACGTGGTCTCCGGCATGCAGAACGCGGCCCTGGCCCGCGACCAGGAGCAGGCCGACTATCGCAAGCTCGCCGGGCAGCTCCCCGGCGGCACCCGCAACGACGAGCGGCTGCGCGTGGCCTACGACACGGCCGCCCGCACCGCCGCCGCCGAGGCCGCGGCCTACCGGGCCGCGTGCGCCTGCGTCTTCGCCGCCGTCGTGCGCGCCGGGCCGGAGATTCTCGACACCATCGCGGACCGCGCCGAGGTGCGGGCGGTGGACCCCGCACCCGAGGTACGCCGCCTCGACCGCACCGAGTTCCGCCCCGTCCAGCCCGAACAGACGACGACGGTGGAGGTTGCCCCGCAAACCCCCCCGCCACTACCCTCATCGACCGGGACGAGTGTGCCGTCGGCCGCACCGTCCGGCCCCGAGCCGGGGCCCACGCCGTCCGCCACGGCACCGGAGGAGAGGGCTGCCGCATCGTCCGCACCGACCGCGACCGCCGCGGCAGAGCTGCCGCCCGGAGCGCCGGCAGCATCCCCGGAGGCGTCCGGGCGTTGAGTCCAGGAGTCTTCACGTGCATTCGCCCGTGAAGGCGGCGTTTGTCAGTTGGTGATCAAGAGCGCTCGGGCTTGTGCCACGCAGAGGTGGCCCGAATAAGGTAGGCGTCCGTAGCCTGTTGCCCAGACGGTGACCGGTGCGCACATTGACCGATATCGAGCAGGGGCGGGGAGGACGAGCCGTGGACGGGACCGAGACCGGCTGGGGCCGGCCTGCGGAGCCGGCGCCGCGCTGGCGGGCGCTGCTCGACCGCGCCCGGCACAGCGCGCGGGACGACGAGCGCGAGCCGGAGGAGCCCGCTGCGCGCCGCGACGCCGACGCGCAGCCGTTGCCCAGCCGTCCGCAGCGGCCCTTCAACCCGCTCGACCCGCGGCAGCGCGAGCCCTACCCGCCCGCCGAGCCGCGCCGGGCGCCCGCGCCGCCGCCGGTCAATCCGCTGGAGCAGCGGCCGGGGCGGGCCTCGCTCGGGGAGCGGTTGAGCGCCACCGAGCAGTCGTCCTTCGACCGGTCCGCTCCCGGCCCGTCGTCGTTCGACCGGTCTGCTCCCGGCCCGTCGTCGTTCGATCGGGGCGCGGCGGGTCCGCCTGCCTTCGAGCGCCCGGCTGCCCCCGCTGTCCCGTTGGAGCAGCGCCGGCAGTCGCGGATCGGGGAGGGCTTCCAGCCCCGGCCCGACGCCGACGGCAACAGCTTCTTCAACCCGGGGGCGCGCCCGGCGCCGCCCCCGCCGTCGCGGGGTGCCGCCTCGGTCGGGTCGGCCTCGGTGCCGGCGCCGCCCTTCGCGCCGCAGTCCTTCGTGCCGCCCAC
Source organism: Actinoplanes oryzae (assembly GCF_030757795.1). Classification (GTDB taxonomy): domain Bacteria; phylum Actinomycetota; class Actinomycetes; order Mycobacteriales; family Micromonosporaceae; genus Actinoplanes. The sequence continues at coordinate 6,632 of NZ_JAUQWH010000136.1, read as the reverse complement.
GGCGCCGCACTCGGCTCCGCCCGTCGGCGCCCCCGCGCCGCGTTCGGCTCCGCCTGTCGCGCCGCCGCCGCTTTCCGGTCCGCCGCCCCTTTCCGCTCCGGCGCCCCTCTCGGCTCCGGCGCCCCGGTCAGCGCCGCTTTCCGCTCCGGCGCCGCGGTCGGCGCCGCCCGCCGCTCCCGCGCCGACGTCGCCCGCCGCTTCCCGCATCGAGTGGCGGCAGACGCGGCAGGAGGCCGAGGATCGCGCGGTCGCGATGCTGCGCCGCAAGCTGGGCAAGCCGCGGGTGCTGGCCTTCGCCAACCCCAAGGGCGGCGTGCACAAGACCACCGCCACCGTGCTGGCCGCCGCCACCATCGGCAGCGTCCGCGGCCGGGGCGTGCTCGCCTGGGACGACAACGAGCTGCGCGGCACCCTCGGCCTGCGCGCCGGCAGCGCCCGGCACGCGCGCACCATCCGGCACCTCGTCAGCGACCTGCTCCAGATCGAGAACATGCACGGCAACGACCTCATGCAGGTCTTCGACGGCTATCTGCGGCACGCCTCCGACGGCTCCTACGACGTCCTCGCCGGCGAGGAGAACCCGAGGTTCGCCCAGCGCCTCGACCAGAGCACGGTGAGCCGGGTGACCGACCTGCTGCGGCGCACCCACGACGTCATCTGCGTCGACACCGGCAACAACGTCGAGAGCATCAACTGGCAGACCGTCATGCGCAGCGCCGACCAGCTCGTGGTGACGACCGTGCCCCGCGAGGACGCCGCCTTCACCGCCGACTGGATGCTCGACGTCCTCAACGAGACCGGGCAGGAGGAGCTGGTCCGCAACGCGGTCACGCTGATCTCCTGCCCGTCGCCCGGCAAGCTGCCGCTGCTCGACGACCTCGCCAAGCACTTCGCCACGCGCACGCGGGCGGTGGCGATCGTGCCCTACGACCCGTCGCTGGAGGTGGGGTCGTCCATCGAGTACGGCGCCCTGCAGCCCGAGACGAAGCAGGCCTGGCAGCGCGCGGCGGCGATGATGCTCGAGCCGTTCGCGGAGTAGCGGCCGGGCTCGGCCGCCCGGCTCCGGCGGTCAGCGGGAGCCCGGTGAGGGGCTGCTCACGACGGGTGTTGTGACCAACGCGCCAATCGGATTTTGACCCGGGTGTCACCCTGCCGCCGGGCTCCGGGCGGGACTAGGCTCTCAAGGTCTTCGTCGCCGCGGGAGTTAGGGGGCCCTGGGTGTCTGACTCGTTCGTGCACCTGCACGTGCACACCGAGTATTCGATGCTCGATGGTGCGGCCCGGGTGAAGGAGCTCCTCGCGGAGGCCAACCGCCTCGGCATGCCGGCCGCGGCGATCACCGACCACGGCAACATGCACGGCGCCTACGACTTCTACACGCAAGCCAAGGCCGCCGGCGTGACCCCGGTGATCGGGGTGGAGGCCTATCTCGCGCCCGAGTCGCGGCTCAACAAGAGCCGCATCAAGTGGGGCCGCCCGGAGCAGAAGAGCGACGACATCTCGGGCAACGGTGCGTACACCCACATGACGATGTGGGCGCGGAACGCGGTCGGCCTGAAGAACCTCTTCCGGCTCAACTCGCGGGCCTCGATGGAGGGCCAGCTCGGTAAGTACCCGCGCATGGACTTCGACATCATCGCGGAGCACGCCGAGGGCATCATGGGCACGACCGGCTGCCCGTCCGGGGCGGTGCAGACGCGGCTGCGGCTCGGGCAGTTCGACGAGGCGCTCGAGTCCGCCGCGCGCTACCAGGAGGCGCTCGGCCGGGACAACTACTTCCTCGAAATCATGGACCACGGCCTGTCGATCGAGAAGCGGGTCCGCGACGGCCTGCTGGAGATCGGCAAGAAGCTGAACATCCGGCCGCTGGTGACCAACGACTCGCACTACGTACACGAGGCGCAGGCCGAGGCGCACGACGTGCTGCTGTGCGTGCAGACCGGCAGCAACGTGGCGGACCCCAACCGGTTCCGCTTCGACGGCGCGGGCTACTTCGTGAAGTCCGCCGACCAGATGCGCGCGGTCGACTCGTCGGAGGCCTGGCAGGAGGGCTGCCGCAACACGCTCTTCGTGGCCGAGCGGGTCGACACCGAGGGCATGTTCACCTTCAAGAACCTGATGCCCCGGTTCCCGATCCCGGAGGGCTACACCGAGGAGGAGTTCTTCCGGCACACGGCGTTCGAGGGGCTGCGGGCGCGGTTCCCCGACGGCATCCCGGAGACCCACGTCAAGCAGGCCGAGTACGAGCTGGGCGTCATCATCCAGATGGGCTTCCCGTCGTACTTCCTCGTGGTCGCCGACTTCATCCAGTGGTCCAAGCGCAACGGCATCGCGGTGGGGCCGGGGCGTGGCTCCGCGGCGGGTTCCCTGATCGCGTACGCGATGGGCATCACCGACCTCGACCCGCTCCCGCACGGCCTGATCTTCGAGCGGTTCCTCAACCCCGAGCGCATCTCGATGCCCGACGTCGACATCGACTTCGACGAGCGCCGGCGCGGCGAGGTCATCAAGTACGTCACCGACCGCTGGGGCGAGGACAAGGTCGCGCAGATCGCGACGTTCGGCACGATCAAGGCGAAGGCCGCGATCAAGGACGCGTCCCGGGTGCTCGGCTACCCATTCGCGGTCGGCGACCGGATCACCAAGGCCATGCCGCCGGACGTCATGGGCAAGGGCATGAGCCTCACCGGCATCTTCAACAAGGACGACAAGCGCTACGGCGAGGCCGGCGAGATCCGCTCGATGTACGAGTCGGAGCCCGACGTCAAGAAGGTCATCGACACCGCGCGGGGGATCGAGGGGCTGATCCGGCAGACCGGTGTGCACGCCGCCGGCGTCATCATGAGCGCCGAGCCGATCATCGACCACATCCCGCTGATGCGCCGGGCGTCCGACGGCGTGATCATCACGCAGTTCGACTATCCGACCTGCGAGACGCTCGGCCTGCTCAAGATGGACTTCCTGGGCCTGCGCAACCTGACGATCATCGATGACGCGGTCAAGAACATCAAGCTCAACCACGACCTCGACCTCGACCTGCTGAAGCTGCCGCTGGACGACCCCAAGTCCTACGAGCTGCTGGCGCGCGGCGACACCCTGGGCGTGTTCCAGCTGGACGGTGGCCCGATGCGGTCGCTGCTGCGCCTCATGAAGCCCGACAACTTCGAGGACATCTCCGCCGTCCTGGCGCTCTACCGGCCCGGCCCGATGGGCGTCGAGTCGCACACCAACTACGCGCTGCGCAAGAACAAGCTCCAGGAGATCACCCCGATCCACCCCGAGCTCGAGAAGCCGCTGCAGGAGATCCTCGAGCCCACGTACGGCCTGATCGTCTATCAGGAGCAGGTGCAGCGCGCCGCGCAGATCCTCGCCGGCTACTCGCTCGGCCAGGCCGACCTGCTCCGCCGGGCCATGGGCAAGAAGAAGAAGGAAATCCTCGACAAGGAGTTCATCCCGTTCCGGGACGGCTGCCGCGAGCACGGCTACTCCGACGAGGCGATCCAGGCGGTGTGGGACGTGCTGGTGCCCTTCGCCGGCTACGCGTTCAACAAGGCGCACTCCGCCGCGTACGGGCTGGTGTCCTTCTGGACCGCCTACCTGAAGGCGCACTACCCCGCCGAGTACATGGCCGGTCTGCTCACGTCCGTCGGCGACGACAAGGACAAGATGGCCATGTACCTGGCCGAGTGCCGGCGCATGGGCATCCAGGTGCTGCCGCCCGACGTCAACCAGTCCGCCGGGCCGTTCACCCCGGTCGGCAAGGACATCCGCTTCGGGCTGGGCGCCGTGCGCAACGTCGGCGCCAACGTCGTGGAGTCCATCGCGCGGTGCCGCGAGGAGAAGAGCGAGTACAAGGACTTCTACGACTTCCTGTCGAAGGTCGACGCGGTGGTCTGCAACAAGCGGACCGTGGAGTCGCTGATCAAGGCGGGGGCGTTCGACTCGCTGGGGCACAGCCGCAAGGCGCTGCTCGCGGTGCACGCGGAGGCCATCGACGCCTTCGCGGACGTCAAGCGCAAGGAGGCCGCGGGCCAGTTCGACCTGTTCGGGGCGTTCGGCGACGACGCGGGCGGCGGCAGCTCGGCGACCGTGGCCATGCCGACGATCACCGAGGACGAGTGGGACAAGCGCGACAAGCTGTCCTTCGAGCGGGAGATGCTCGGCCTCTACGTCTCCGACCACCCGCTCGCCGGCCTGGAGCAGGTGCTCGCCAACGCCGCGGACACCAGCATCGCCTCGCTCAACGAGGAGGGCTCGGTGCCCGACGGGCAGGTCGTCACGCTCGCGGGCATCCTCACCGGCGTGCAGCGCCGGATCACCAAGCAGGGCCGGGCCTGGGCGTCGGCCACCCTGGAGGACCTGGCCGGCGGCGTGGAGGCCTTGTTCTTCCCCAACACGTACGAGGTCATCGGGCAGTACATCGCCGAGGACGCCATCGTCGTCGTGAAGGGCCGGGTCGACCGCCGCGACGACACGCCCCGGATCATGGCGATGGACATGTCGATGCCCGACGTCACGCACAACCCGGACTCCAAGCCGATCACGCTGACCATGCCGATCACCCGGTGCACGCCGCCGCTGGTGTCGGAGCTGAAGGACATTCTCGTCAGTCACCCGGGCGACGCCGAGGTGCACGTGCACCTGCTCAACGGCAGCCGCAAGACGGTCATGCGGCTCGGCGGCTTCAAGGTCGCCCCGACGCCCGCCCTGCGCGCCGACCTGAAGATGATCCTCGGCCCGTCGGCGGTCGCGTGATGGATCGGCGGCGCCGACCTGGCAGGATCGTGGCGTGAACCCGAGCCACGAACCGGAGCCGGTCTACCTGTACGGGCCGCCTCCGGACGCCGCGCCCGCCCTGCCGGAGCCCGTCGCCGAGCCGCGGGCCCGGTCACGGCGCTCCTGGCGGCGGGCGGTCGTCGTCACCGCCGCGATCATCGCGGCCATGGCCGTCGCCGGCGGCCTGCTGGGCCTGCTCTGGGCCTGGGTGGCGCCGGACGTGCCGGTGATCAACACGGGCGCGAGCGTCGTGGTCAACGACCCGTCGCCCGAGGAGTACATCGCCGCGGACGGCTGGTTCACGCTTCTCAGCTTCGCGTTCGGGCTGGTCGCCGCGCTGGTCGCCTGGCTGGTGCTGCGCCGCGACCGCGGGCCGGCCGTCCTGCTCGGCGTCACGCTGGGCGGGCTCGCGTCGTCGGTGGCGATGTGGCAGGTGGGCCGGCTGGTCGGGCTGTCCGCCTGGAACTCGTGGCAGGACAGCTCGCAACCGGGCGACACCTTCCAGCGGCCGCCGGACCTGCACGCGCACGGCGCGCTGCTGGTGGCCGCGTTCGCCGCGGTGATCGTGACGACGCTGCTGGCGGGCTGGTCGAACGACCCCGAGCTGGACCAGCCGGGGGCGAAGCCCGGTTACGGCCGGGACTATCCGCCGGTGGGCCCGTCCCCGGACGGCTTCCCGCCGGTGGGCGAGCCGGCCCCCGGCGCGCCGCCCGCCGGGTCGGCATCCGAATCGCCGGATTCGTCTGGATCGACGGCAGGTCGCTGATCTCCGTTCCGCCGACGCGCGGCGGGCTCTCCGTTCCGCCTGCGCGCGGCGGGATGTCCGCGCCGCCTGCGCGCGGTGGGATCTCCGCGCGTGGGATGTCCGCGCCGCCTGCGCGCGGTGGGATCTCCGCGCGTGGGATGTCCGCGCCGCCTGCGCGCGGTGGGATCTCCGCGCGTGGGATCTCCGCGCCGACGGCGCGCGGGTGCCGGCCGCGCGAGCCGGTCGGTCAGTTGGGGCTGTTGGGGCGGGCCAGATCGGACAGGGGAACGGGCACCGCGCGGACGCGGGCCAGCAGCCCCGCCTCGCGGTTGAGCAACCGCAGCTCCGCCCGCAGCCGGGCCACCGTGTCCGGCGCGGCCAGCAGGTCGTGCCGCTCCTGCACCGTCAGCTGCGCGGTCGCCGCGACCAGGTGCGACAGCACGGTCGGGTCGTCCGGCACCTGGTCGAGCACCTCGGAGTCGGGGCGCAGCAGGTCGAGGTAGGTGCGGAAGGCGGCGAGCACCCGCGGCGCCAGCAGCTCGGCGGTGGCGTCGCCGGCCTCCTCGTCGGGCAGCCACTCCACCTCGGCGGTCAGATAGGGGTGCGGCTCCGGATCGACGGCGAGCACCCGGAAGCGGCGCCGGCCCACGGTCACGATGTCGAACCGGCCGTCGGGGAGCTCGGAGACCTGCCGCAGCTCGGCGGTGCACCCCACCTCGTAGAGCAGGTCGACGGTGACCGCGTCCTGCCCGCCGGTCCCGTCGTCGTCGCCGCTCTCGGTGAGCACCTCGGAGCCGTGCCGCAGGGTCACCACGCCGAACTCGTGCGGGTCGTCGCCGGTGCCGGCGACCAGGTCGCGCACCAGCGAGCGGTAGCGCTCCTCGAAGATGTGCAGGGGCAGCACGAGGCCGGGGAACAGCACCGTGCCGAGGGGGAACACCGGGAGAATCGCGCCCACGTCCTGAGCGTATCGGCATGCTCTTGATGAGCGCTCGTCACGCACCCGGGAATCTTGCCGTGGCGGATGCCCCCGCAGCGACGCGCAGGGGTCCGGGACGCCGTCGTGGCGGGTCTCACGCCCGGCCCCAGCATGGCGAGAATCTGAAACTGC
>NZ_JAUQWH010000135.1 GCF_030757795.1 Actinoplanes oryzae | reverse complement strand
CAGGAAGGCACGGTTGGCCCGGGCCGCGATGCGCGCCGCGGGGTACGACGTCGCGCGCGTCGGTGCTGTACGGGTCCTTGTTCACCAGCGTCGCCGTGTACGTGACCACGGTGCCCCGCGCCCCCGACGGGCTGACCGTGTCGATGCCGTGCATGTTGTTCAGCCGGTCGGCGAAGGCGGCAGCGCCCTCCTCCGACGGGGCGAACCCGCCGGTGCCCCGCAGCACGACCTGCACGCCGGCACTGCTCAGCGCCGGGAAGTCCGACTTGAGCGTCTCCACGGCCACCCGGGCGGGATCCCCCTCGGGCAGCACCCGCTCGTCGTTCTCGCCGAACTGCACGCCCCGGATCGGCGCGGCGAGCACGAGCAGGCCCGCGAGGATGGGCAGCGCCACGAGCACCGGGCGGCGCAGCACCAGCCGGGCGAGGCGGGCCCAGCCCGTACCCTCGGCGCCCGCGGCACGGGTGCGGCGCGGGAGGCGTACGGGCAGCTTGTCGACACGGTGACCCAGGACGGCCAGCAGCGCGGGCAGCAGGGTGAGCGACAGGATCGCCGCGAGCGCGACGGCCGCCAGGCCGCCGTAGGCGAGCGACTTCAGGAAGCCCTGCGGGAAGAGCAGCAGCCCGGCCAGCGCGGTCATGAGCAGGGTCGCCGAGAACACGACGGTACGCCCGGCCGTGCCCACGGTCCGGGCTACCGCCACCGCGGGCGCGGACCCGGCGGCCAGCTCCTCGCGGAAGCGCCCGACCATGAACAGCCCGTAGTCGATGGCCATGCCCAGCCCGAGCAGGCTGGCCACGTTGACCGCGAACGAGTTGACGTCGTGGGCGTGCGAGACGGCGTGGAGCACCCCGAGCGAGCCGAGCACCGCGCACCCGCCGACGAGCACGGGCAGTGCCGCGGCGACCAGCGAACCGAAGATGAACAGCAGCAGCACGAGCACGATCGGCAGCGAGACCGCCTCGGCGAAGGCCAGGTCGTCGGTGGACCGGCTCGCGGACGCGTCGGCCAGCGGTGCGGCGCCGGACAGCTGCACGTCCGTGCCGACCACGGCGAGGCGGTCCTTGATCTCCTGGTACGCCTTGAGCTTCGCCCCGTCGTCCGCCCCGGCGAGCGTGAGCACCATGACGGCGCTCTGTCCGTCGGCGGAGGCGTACTGCTTCGCGTGCTTCGGCCAGTAGCCGGTGGTGCCCGCGACGGCCGACGCCGGGAGCGCCGTCAGCGTGGTGGTCACCCGTCTGGTGAGGGCGGGGTCGGCGATCGACCCGGTGACGGGCCGGTACACCGCGACGACGTCCCCGGCCGTCGCCCCCAGCTCCCGCGTCACCACCTCGGTGGCGCGGCTGGACTCGCTGCCGGGGTCGCTGTAGCCGCCCTCGGTCAGCCGATCGAACACGCCCAGGCCCCACACCCCGGCGGCGGCGACCGCGACGAGCGCGACCGCCAGCACCGGCAGGCGGAACCGGGCCACCCAAGAACCCCACCCGGCGAACATTGTCCCCTTTTTCCAGTTGTGTCGTGCTCGCGGCGTGTGCGGGTCCCCACTCGCCCGGCCGCGGTGGTGCTCAGCGCAGCGTGGCCGCCTCGAGGGCGACGCCGCCGCAGTCGTCGTCGAAGGACGCGTCGGTGGTCCAGGTCAGATTGAGCTTGCCGGCCTTCGGCGCCCGGTACGTGATCACGTACGCCGTCGTGCCGAGGTTGTTCCCGCTCTGGGTGAACGTCGCGGTGCCCACCGGCCCGCCCGTGGACAGCCGGGCGGTGAGCTTGCCGCGGGCGGCGACCGCCCCGACGTACAGCTTGAGGGTGCGGCTGGTCGTCCCGGCCGGCGCCGACAGGGTGAAGCCGTTGCCCTTGTCGCAGGTGCGGATGCCGGTGGGCGTGCCGTCCGAGTGCTCGACCGGGCTGCCGCCGTCCCATTGGAAGCGCTGCGGGCTCAGGCCGTGCCGGAAGCGCGGCGCGGTCGGCGCGCCCTCGAGGATGGCGAAGCCGCCGCCGGACTTGCGCTCGAGCGAGAAGGTGCCCTCCTGCCCCCAGTGCACCCAGTCCCTGGTGCCCTCGGCGCCGAGGTCGACGAGCCCGGCGATGCCCGCGCGGGTCACCGAGACCGAGCCGGGGAAGGGCGTCGGCCGCTCCTTGCGCGACGGCGGGGTGGTGGTCGGGCGCGCCGACGGCGTGGTCGTCGTCGGCGTGGGCGTCGGCGTGTCGCTCTCGAGGGGGATCGGGAACTGCGAGGCGGGCGGCGGGTCGAGGGGCACGTCCGGGAGCGCCGGCGGCTGCGGCTGCGGCAGCTGCGCGGAGGTGTCGTCCTGGCCGAGGTGGCTGATGACGAAGCCGCCGGCGACCACGACGAGCACCCCGGCGAGGATGACGGTGGCCGGCAGCAGATAGTCGGTGAGGTGCCGGCGACGGTCCTCGAGCAGCGCCGCGGGAACGGCGTTGGCGCGGCGCCCGGTGGTCCGCCCGGTGTAGGGGTCCTCCGGCACCGCGTTCCTCCCGGTCGTGCTGATCGTCATCGGTGCAGTCGCCTGCGGGAGTACACGCTCTCACCTTCAGTGAGTGACGGAGAAGAGCGAATTGAGTAACCATCCCCTGTGGAGGAGTGGTGATCGGCGGTTCGGCGGAGAGTCACCGCGGGACGGCGAGTACCGTGTCCGAAGTTTCCCCCGTGTCCCCTCCCGAGCCGTCCGACAGGAGATCCCTACCGATGAGTGTCCAGGACAAGACCGCCGGCAAGCGCCGGAGCCAGGCGCTGCTGGGGGCGCTCGCGGGCGTCGCCGTCATCGTCGTGCTCGTGGCCGTCTTCGTCGGCATCCAGCTCTCCGGCGACGACGGGACCGACCCGGTCGCGGCGCCGGCCCCCAGCGCCCCGGCGGCCGCCGCGTCCGAGGCGCCGGCGGAGTCCTCGCCGGCGGTGCCGCCGGCGGGTGACCCGACCGCTCCCACGGGCGAGCTCGACCCGGCGCTGCAGCAGAAGCCCGAGGTCAAGGCCGGCGGCACCACCCGGCTCACCAAGCTGGTCGTCACGCCGATCATCGAGGGCAAGGGCCCGAAGGTGACCGCCGGGCAGACCATCCAGGCCAACTACATCGGCGTGACCTACGCCGACGGCAAGCAGTTCGACTCGTCCTGGGACCGCGGCCAGCCCGCCGTCTTCCCGGTCGGCGCCGGCCAGCTGATCCAGGGCTGGGACCAGGGCCTGGTCGGCGTGCCGGTGGGCAGCCGGGTGCAGCTCGACATCCCGGCCGAGCTCGGCTACGGCGAGAACCCGACCGGCGGCCAGCCCGGCGGCGACCTGCGCTTCGTCGTCGACATCCTCGCCGCGCAGTAGGTCAGTCCGGCACGATCCGCGCGAGCTCGGTGCGCGAGCGCACGCCCAGCTTGACGAACGCGTGCCGCAGATGGGTGCTGACCGTGTGCGGGGAGAGGAACAGCTCCTCGGCGATCTGCCGGTTGGTGTGCCCGGCCGCCACCAGCCGGGCCACCCTGGTCTCCGACTCGGTCAGCCCCGCCCAGCCGTTCCGCGGCCGGTGCGGGGCCCGGCGGCGCACCCCGTGCCGGCGCAGCAGCCCCCGCACCCGGGCCGCGTCGCGGTCGGCGCCCACGGCCGTCCACCGGTCGAGGGCCGAGTCCAGCAGCTCCAGCCCCAGCGGGCGGTCGGCCGCGAGCACGGCGGCGCCCGCGTCCTCGGTCACCCGGGCCCTCAGCAGCAGCCGCGGGTCGGCGGCGTGCAGGGCGACCGCCTCGGTCAGCCGCGCCGGGTCGGCGGTGAGCACCCCGCTCGCGTGGCACAGGGCGGCGGCGACGACCGGCTCGCCCGCGTGCCGGCGTGACTCGTCCGCCAGCCGCTCGACGGCGGCCTCCGCCCGCTCCCGCAGGCCCGCGCGCAGCAGCAGCCGGACCAGCGTGGCCACGTCGGCGTGCTCGGCGAGGACGACGACTCGCACGCAGCCGGCGTACGGCTCGTCCATCCGCTCGTCCGGCGTCCAGTCCCCGGGCGGCGAGCCGGCGGCCTCGTCCAGCAGGGCGCGCAGCCATTGCCCGCGGCCGTGCCAGCCCGGGGCGCTCTCCGCGCTCATCCGGGCGGCCGCCGCCCGCGCGACGGCCATGCCGGCCTGGTCGCCGCGGTGCAGGGCGACCAGGCCGAGGATCCGGGCGGCGAAGTGCAGGAAGTGCCGGGAGCCGAGCTCGTACGACATCGCCTGGATCGCCTCCGCCTCGGCGCGCGCCTCGTCGAGCCGCCCGGCGCGCAGGAGGATGCGCGCCCGCAGCACCGACCACAGCCGCGCCGTGGCGAGCTGACCGTCCCGTTGCGCGAGCCGGGCGCCCTCGTCGGCCAGGCGCCGGGCGTCGTCGAGCCGGCCGCTCGCGTCGAGCATCATCGCCTTCCACGTGTCCGGCAGCCAGAGACCGCGGGCGCCGGCGAGGGCGCTGCGCCGCCGCAGGGCCTCGTCGGCGGTCCGCAACCCCGCCGCCCAGTGGCAGCCGTGGAAGTCGGCGACGGCCGTGGCCGTCAGCACCGCCGAGGTCACGAGCGGGTCGGCGACGGCGGGTGCGGCCCGGGCGGCGGTGCGTGCCTCGCCGGGGCGGCCGCCGATGCTCAGGGCGGTGGACAGGGAGGCGTACAGGCGGGCGCGGAGGTCGTCCGGCAGCCCGTCGTAGCTCAGGGCCTCGCGGCACAGCCCCGCGGCGTGGTCCGGATCCGACGGCATGAGGACGTCGGCGAGCAGCTGGCGCAGCCGGGCCGTCGTGATGCGGTCGAGCGCCGGGCTGTCGTACCGGCGGAACAGCTCGGTCGCCTCGGCGATCCGGCCGGCGAGGACCAGATGGGTGACGGCGTCGACGAGCAGCGCGTCCCGGGCCGGATCGCCGGGCCGGGCCAGGCCGAGGGCGTGCGAGCTGAGCTGGGCGGCCACCGCGGGGGCACGCTCGACGATCTCGGCGGCGGCCCGGCGCAGCAGGGCGATGCCGTCGCTGTCGCCGGGCCCGGCGGTCTGCAGCACCAGCGCGGCGACGTCCGCGGCCGGGGTGCCCGCGGCCAGGCTCACCTCGACGGCCTGCCGGCGCAGCGCCCGGCGCAGGGGGCCGGGCAGCCCGGACTCGACCGCGTCGCGCACCAGGTCGTGCCGGAACGCCAGCCGGTCGCCCTGCTCCGCGAGCAGGTCCGCGTCCAGGACCTCCCGCAGCGGCGCGAGGAGAGCGGCGGGGGAGCGGCCGAGCATCCGGGCGAGCTGATCGGCCGTGCAGGAGCGGCCGAGGACGGACGCGAGCTCCACGGCCGATCGGCCGTCGGGGGACAGGGCGCCGACCCGCGCGCGGATCGCGTCGCGGAACCGCTGGGGCACCCGGCCGGTGCTCAGCTCCGCCACACCGTCCCGGAGCCGGACCGCCCGCTCGTCCCGGAGCCCGTGCAGCAGGTGGTGGAGCAGGAGCGGATTGCCGTGCGTCCCGGCCAGCATCTCGCTCAGGCGCTGATCGGGCCGGCCGCCGAGGACGTCCCGCGCGACCTCGGCCACGGCGGCGGGGTGCAGGGGCGCCAGCCGCAGGAGCCCGGCACCCTCGCCACCAGCCGGGGCCGGGGGCCGCAGCGCGAGCACCCAGAGCACCGGGTCGGCCGCCAGCCGCCGGGCGAGGGCCCGCACCGCGCCGGCGGTGGCGAGGTCGGCCCAGTGGAAGTCGTCGAGCACGATCAGGACGGGCGTCGCGAGGGCGGCCCGCTCCAGCCCCTCGTGCAGCCCCTGGACCAGCCAGAAGCCGGTGTCGCGGCGCAGCACGGCCGGGTCGGCGGGCGGATCGCCGCCGGTGGTGAGCGTGTCGAGCAGCAGCCACGCGGGCATCCCGAGCGCGGCGGCCTGCCCGGCGCCGGCGAAGACCCGCACGGCGGGCGGGGCACCGGCCGTCGCCTCGGCGAGCAGCCGGGTCTTGCCCGAGCCCGCCGGGCCCTCGACGACCAGGACGCCGCCGGTGCCGCCGGCCAGCAGCTCGATGCGGCGGCGGAGGACGGCCAGCTCGGCCTCCCGGCCGCGGAGCGGATGCGGGCCGCGCGCTGTCATCGCGTCTCCCGGCCACAGGCTCGGCGCCGGCCGCCACGACACGGCCGGGCCTCGGATGCGGCACAGGATAGCGGCCCGGCGCGCGGATCCGCGAGAGCGCATGCCGGGTCAGGTCGCGGGCACGAACCGGCGGACGGCCCAGACGTGGAAGCCCAGGCCGATGCCCCAGGCGACGATCGACCACAGGGGCCAGAAGAACTTGTCCGGGGTGGCAGCCCACCACGTGACGACCTGGGCGACATTGGCGAGGAGATACCAGAGGACGTGGATGCGCAGCCAGATGCGCTGCTGGGCGGGGGTGAGGGTCGCGGTGCGTGTCATGGCTCCCATCGGACCAGGGCCGGCGCCGCGGGACATCGCACGTCCTGACGACTTTTGCCCCGGTCCGATGTGGACGCACGACATCCGTTGATCGGCTTCATTCGGCGGGCTCTGTCGCGCAGCCGACAGATCCCGGCGGGCCGGGTTTCCATGCTGCCCTGAGGGGGCCGCCCGGGGGAGGCGGCGGGAAAGCGGGGTTCCCATGCGCCGGTTGCTCGTCATCTCGCTCGTGGCCGCGGGGCTCACCGTGCCCGGCGCCGCACCGGCCGCGGCGGACGCCTGCGCCCCGCTGGTCAATCCGATCGCCTGCGAGAACACCCGGCCCGGGACGCCCGCGAGCACGTGGGACGTGTCCGGCGCCGGAAGTGCGAGCCTGCAGGGCTTCAGTACGCAGATCAGCGTCGACGCCGGCCGGACGGTCGACTTCAAGATCAGGTCCACGGCCGCGTCGTACCGCGTCGACATCTACCGCATGGGCTACTACGGCGGCAACGGTGCCCGGCTCGTCGCCACGGTGAACCCGGTCGGGCGGCAGACCCAGCCCGCGTGCCAGAGCCAGGCGGCCACCGGCCTGGTCGACTGCGGCAACTGGGCGGTCTCCGCGTCGTGGCAGGTGCCCGCCACGGCCGTCTCCGGCATCTACTTCGCCCGGCCCACCCGCACGGACGGCACCTCGGGGGCGAGCCACATCCCGTTCGTGGTGCGCGCCGACGCGAGCCGCTCGGACCTCGTCTTCCAGACCTCCGACACCACCTGGCAGGCCTACAACCAGTACGGCGGCAACAGCCTGTACGTGGGTTCGCCCGCCGGCCGCGCGTACCAGGTGAGCTACAACCGGCCGTTCGGCACCCGCGGCACCGGGGCCGAGGACTTCGTGTTCAACGCCGAGTACCCGATGGTCCGCTGGCTCGAGGCCAACGGCTACGACGTCAGCTACATCGCCGGCGCCGACACCGACCGCGCCGGCGCCCTGCTGCGCAACCACAAGGTGTTCCTGTCGGTCGGCCACGACGAGTACTGGTCCGCCCAGCAGCGGGCGAACGTGGAGGCCGCCCGGGACGCCGGCGTGCACCTGGCCTTCCTCAGCGGCAACGAGGTGTTCTGGAAGACCCGCTGGGAGAACGACCACCGGACGCTGGTCACCTACAAGGAGACCCACGCCGACGGCAAGATCGATCCCAGCCCGGCGTGGACCGGCAGCTGGCGGGACCCGCGGTTCAGCCCGCCCGCCGACGGCGGCCGCCCGGAGAACGCGCTGACCGGCACGATCTTCAAGGTCAACGCGGGCACGGTCAGCCTGCGGGTGCCCGCCGCGGACGGCAAGATGCGGTTCTGGCGCGGCACCAGCGTCGCCACGCAGGCCGCCGGCGCCACCGCGACCCTGGGCTCCGGCACGGTCGGCTACGAGTGGGACGAGGACGCCGACAACGGGGTACGCCCCCGCGGGCTGATCAGGTTGTCCACGACCAGCGCGTCCGGGCTCGACGTGCTGCAGGACTACGGGTCCACGTACGCCACGGGCAGCGCGACCCACCACCTGACGCTCTACCGCGTACCCAGCGGTGCCCTGGTCTTCGGCGCCGGAACGGTCCAGTGGTCCTGGGGCCTCGACAGCTCCCACGACCGCGGCTCCGGGGCGGCCAGCACCCCGATGCGCCAGGCCACGGTCAACCTGCTCGCCGACATGGGCGTCCAGCCGGGCACCCTGCAGGCCGGGCTGACCGCGGCCACGGCCTCCACCGACAGCACCGGACCGGCGGCGACGATCGATCCGCTGACCGCACAGGTGGGCTCGCCGGTCACCGTCTCCGGCACGGCGACGGACACCGGCGGGGGCGTGACCGGCGGCGTCGAGGTCTCCACCGACGACGGGATTACCTGGCACCCGGCCGAGGGGCGCGGCACCTGGACGTACGGGTGGCGGCCGGGCAGCACGGGGACCACCACCGTCCGGGTGCGGGCGGCCGACGACAGCGGCAATGTCGGGCCCGACGCGTCGCGGGTGGTGACGGTCGGCGCGCGTACCTGTCCGTGCAGCGTCTGGGGCCCGGACGCCGTGCCCGCGACCCCGGCCGACCCGGACACCGCCGGCACGGAGGTCGGCACCGGGTTCCGCACCGACGTCGCGGGCCGGGTGACCGCGATCCGGTTCTACAAGAGCGCCACCAACACGGGTACGCACGTCGGCCACCTGTGGTCCGCCGACGGCACCCCGCTGGCGAGCGTCACCTTCACTGGCGAGTCGGCGTCCGGCTGGCAGCAGGCAACCCTCGCCACGCCGGTGACGCTGGCCCCGGACACGCCGTACGTGGTCTCGTACTACGCGCCGAACGGCCAGTACGCCGCCGACGTCGGCATGTTCGCCGAGGGCGGCATCGACAACGCCCCGCTGCACGCGTCCCAGGGCTTCTACCGCTACGGGACCGGCTTCCCGGCCGAGGTGTGGGAGAACGCCGGCTACTACGCCGACGTCGTCTTCGAGGCCCAGCCGTGAAGCTCCTCGCCGTCCTGCTGCTCGCCGCCGGCCTGCTCGCCGCCCCGGCCCCGGCCGCCGCCGCCCCCTGCCCGTGCACGATCTGGCCCGCCACGGCGGCGCCCGCCACCCCGGCCGACCCGGACACCGCCGCCGTCGAGCTCGGCGTCAAATTCCGCTCCGACACCGACGGGTACGTGACCGGGGTGCGCTTCTGGAAGAGCACCGCCAACACGGGTACGCACGTCGGCCGCCTCTGGTCGTCGACGGGCACCGCGCTGGCGACGGTGACGTTCACCGGCGAGTCCGCGTCCGGCTGGCAGACGGCCACGTTCGCGAATCCCGTGGCGATCAGCGCCGGCACCACCTATGTCGCCTCCTACTACGCCCCCAACGGCCGGTACGCCACCGACGAGGGCACCTTCGCCACGGCCGGCGTCGACAACGCCCCGCTGCACGCCCTGCGCGACGGGCAGGACGGCGCCAACGGCGTCTACCGGTACGGCACCGGGGGCGGCTTCCCGGCCGAGACGTGGCAGTCGGCGAACTACTGGGTCGACGTCGTCTTCGACACCATGGCCACCGACACGATCGCGCCGACCGTGACGAGCCGGACCCCGGCGCCCGGGGCCGTGGCCCCGGCGACGACCACCGTCAGCGCCACCTTCAGCGAGCCCGTCGCCGGCGCCGTGCTGACGGTCGCCGGGGTGCCGGGCACGACCGGCTACGACCCGGCGACGCTGACGGCCACGTTCACGCCGTCGGCGCCGCTGGCGTGGTCGAGTGCGTACACGGTGACCGCGAGCGGGGCCACCGACCCGGCCGGCAATGTCATGACCCCGGCCACCTGGAGCTTCACCACGTCGGCGCCGCCACCGCCGCCGCCCGACCAGGGCCCCGGCGGCCCGATCCTCGTCGTCCGGCCGGCCGCCGGGTTCACGCCGTTCCTCGCCGAGGTGCTGCGCACCGAGGGCCTCAACGAGTTCGCCACGGCCGACCTGTCCACGGTCACCGCCGCCACGCTGAGCCAGTACGACATCGTGCTGCTGGGCCGCAGCGTGCTCTCGGGCGCGCAGGCCACCATGTTCCGCACCTGGGTCGAGGGCGGCGGCAGACTGATCGCCTTCCGGCCCGACGTCCAGCTGACCGGGCTGCTCGGCCTGACCGGACCGAACAACGTCTCCCTCGACGGCCACCTCCAGGTCGACACCGCCCAGCCGCCCGGCACGGGCATCACCGGCCAGGCGATCCAGTACCACGGCGCCGCCGACCGCTACGGGCTCAACGGCGCCCGCCCGATCGCCATGCTGTCGGACGGCGGCGGCCCGGCGGTGACCCTGCGCGAGGTGGGCAGCAACGGCGGGCAGGCCGCGGCGTTCACCTACGACCTGGCGTACTCGCTGGTGCTCACCCGGCAGGGCAACGTCAACTGGGACGGTCAGGAACGCGACGGCGTCTCGCCGCGGCGCTCCGACGACCTGTTCTACGGCGGCGCCGGCGACTCCGACTGGATCGACCTCACCAAGGTCGCGGTGCCGCAGGCCGACGAGCAGCAGCGGCTGCTGGCCAACCTGATCCGCGAGATGACCCGGGACCGCACGCCGCTGCCGAGGTTCTGGTACTTCCCGCGCAGCCTCAAGGCGGTCGTCGTCGCGACCGGGGACGACCACGCCACCGGCGGCACGGCGGGTCGCTTCGACCAGTACGCCGCCAACAGCCCGGCCGGCTGCTCGAACGATGCCTGGGAGTGCGCCCGCTACACCTCCTACGTCTTCCCGGCCACGCCGCTGTCCAACAGCCAGGCGACGGCCTACCAGGCGCGCGGCTTCGAGGTCGCCCTGCACGTCACCACGAACTGCGCCGACTACACCGCCACGTCGATCGCCGGCTTCTACCGCACCCAGCTGGCCACGTGGCGCGCGAAGTACGCCGGCGTGCCCGCGCCGGTCACCAACCGGACGCACTGCATCGCCTGGTCGGACTGGTCGAGCCAGGCGAGCACCGCCGCGGCGAACGGCATCCGGCTCGATACCAACTATTACTTCTGGCCCGGCCCGTGGGTCGCCGACCGGCCCGGCTTCATGACCGGCTCCGGCATGCCGATGCGCTTCGCCGCCACGACGGGCGCGCTCATCGACGTCTACCAGGCCGCGACCCAGATGACCGACGAGTCCGGCCAGACGTACCCGTTCACCGTCGACGCGCTGCTCGACCGGGCACTGGGCGCGGAGGGCTACTACGGCGCCTTCACCGCGAACATGCACACCGACCTCGCCACCGAGCACGAGAGCGACGAACTGCTCGCCTCCGCCCAGGAGCGCGGCGTGCCGGTGATCTCCGCCCGGCAGCTGCTGACCTGGCTCGACGGGCGCAACGGGTCGTCGTACTCGGACATCTCCTGGTCCGGGCAGAGCCTGTCCTTCACGGTGCACGTGGGCGCGGGCGCCACCGGGCTGACCGGCATGGTGCCCACGGCGGGCCCGGGCGGGCGGGGGCTGACCGCGCTGGACCGGGCGGGGACCCCGGTCGCGTACACCCGGACGACGATCAAGGGTGTCGAGTACGCCATGTTCCCCGCCGCGGCCGGCGCCTACCTCGCGTCCTACGGGACCACCGCCGCCCCGGCCCGCGCGTCCGCCCCGCGACCGGTTCCCGCCGCGTCCGACGATGCCTCCCCGGTCGCCTCGGACGTGTCGGTGACGCCGTGGCCGGACGGCACCGCGACGGTGTCGTGGGCCACGAACGAGTCCGCCGCCGCGACCCTCCTCATCGGCGCGACGCCGGACGCCCTCACCACCTGGCCGGCCGACCTGCGCGGCCGCGAGCACCGCGCGGTCGTGACCGATCTGGAGCCGGACGCGACCTATCACTACCGCATCCGCAGCACCGACCCGGCCGGCAACGTCACCCTGTGGCCGCCGGCGGACCGGCCCCCGGCCTCGTTCACCGCGTCGGCGCTGGGCGTGGCCGACCACTCCGTCGCGGGCCAGGGCGCCGGCCGCCCTTACGGCGTCACCGTCACCGAGGACGGCGTCCAGGGCCCCGGCACCCTGACCTCCCGGGTGCTGGACGCGGGCCGGACCGTCACCTGGGACCGGCTCGTCCACCGGGCGTCCGGCGGGCCGGTGCAGCTCCTCGTCCGTACGGGGAGCACCCCGGTCCCCGGCCCCGGCTGGACGGACTGGGCCCCCGAGGTCTCGGGCCGCTCCCGCTACGCCCAGTACCGCGCGGTCCTCCCCGCCGGCGCCACCTTGCACGGCACCGGCATCACCAGCGACGCCCAGCCGCTCGACACCCCGGACGAGACCGGCGGCTGACCCGTGCGGCCGGGCGGCTACAGCTCGCGGACGACGACGTCGGCCTGGCGGGCGGCGCCGGGGCGGGCGGGCTGCTCCTCGACGGTCCACTTGAGGTCGCGGAGGGCGGTCAGCACCTCGTCCACGGTTGCCGGGGCCGCGCCCGCCGAGGCCAGGGAACGGACGATGCGGCCCTTGGTGGCCTTGTTGAAGTGGCTCACGATCGCGCGCTTCGGCGTACCGTCGACGATCTTCTCGTGCAGGACCCGCAGCGCGACCGCCTGCGGGCCCGGCGCCCACATCGCGGCGTAGGCGCCGCTGCGCAGGTCCAGGACCGGGCCCTGGTCCGGCATGGCGGCGGTCAGGGCCTTCTTCCAGTACGGGGTCAGCCCGCCCAGCCCGGGCAGTGTCACCCCGGCCGAGCAGCGGTACGCGGGGATCCGGTCGGTGAGGCGCACCACGCCCCAGAGCCCGGAGAACACGACGGCCCGCTCGTCGACCCAGGCGCGCGCCGGCCCGGACAGCCCGGCGTGATCGAGCGCCTCGTAGAGCACCCCGGAGTAGACCTCGGCGGCGGGCGCCGCGGGCGCGGTGGCGAGCGTGGCATTGCGGTCGAGCTCGGCGCGCTGTCCGGCGCTCAGCCCCAGGACCGCCAGCGAGTCGGCGACCGCCTTGGCGCTGGTCCGCCTGCTCAGCGCGACGAGCTTGCCGAGCACCCGCCTGCGGGCGGGGGCGAGGCGGGGGAGCCAGAGCGCGGCCGGGTCGGCGGGGTCGCCGGCGGCCGGGGCGGACTTGCCCTCGGAGGGCGGGAGCAGAATGAGCACGTCCGCAGACGCTACCGCTCGGCGGCTCCGGCCAGGGCGTCGGCCACGGAGGGATAGACCTGCAGCGCGTCCGCGAGGCCGACGGTCCGCAGCAGGCCGTGCAGCCATTCGCTCGGGGAGGCCAGGCGCACCCAGCCGCCGACCGCCTGGGCCCGGTTGTGCGCGACCACGAAGGCGCTCAGGCCGGTGGAGTCGCAGAACTCCACGCCGGCCAGGTCGACCACGACCCGGGGCACCGGCCGGTCGAGGACCTGACCCAGGGTGGTGTCCAGGACGGGCGCGGAGTCCAGGTCGAGATTGCCACGGACGGTCACCACGACCGAGTCGTCCGGGTTGCCGATGACGCTCACGTGCACCGGGGCCTCCTGCCGTCGCCGCGCTGGGAGACCTCTCCCTGCCCACTCAGGGGCGGCTCGGAACCTGCGGGACGGTGATCGTTGTGCGGACCGTCGCCTGGTCGATCTCGGTGGTGCGGACCGTGAAGCTCACCTCGTACGTGCCGGGCAGCGGGAACGTCAGCGCGCCCATCGCGTCGTTACGCGGCGTGAGCGGCAGCATGGGCGCGGAGACCGGCTCGAGGTCCTGGTCCAGCAGCCGGGTCGTCACGGTCCACTCGGGCGCCGCGAGGGGCTTGCCCTCCGGCGTGTACGTGAACGCGTGCACCGTGTTGTTCTCGCCCACCTCGACGGGATAGACGTCGTACTGCAGGGTGAACAGGTCCGAGGTGAGCGTCGAGGACACGCCCTTGGTCGCCGGGGCCGTCCGGTCGGCGACGACGCTGCGCCCGGGCGTGGTCTGCACGAGCACCGCGCTCAGGCCGAGCACCACCACGGTGGCGCCGACCTCGATGCCGACCGAGCGGCGCAGCGCCCCGGGCCCGGCCGTGACGACCCGCGAGCGCTGGACGAAGCGGCGGGCCAGGGCGGCGACGCCCAGCACGGCGGCGAGGACGGCGACCTTGGCGAGCAGCAGGCGCCCGTACGCCGTGGTGGCCAGCGCCCCCACCGAGCCGACCTGGACGACGGCCTGGACCACCCCCGCGCCGGCCAGCCACACCACGGCCAGCGCCGCCCACCTCGACCACGCCGGCAGGATCCTGCCCAGCACCCGCGGGTGGGCCCGGCGCAGCAGGAAGACCGACAGGGTGACCAGGCCCCCGAGCCAGACCGCCATGGCCGCGATGTGCACCACGTCGGCGGCGACGACCACCCCGCGCAGCGGCGACTCGTTGGCGTGCCCGGTCAGCGGCCAGGTGGCGAAGCCGCCCGCGGCCAGGGCCAGGAGGAGCAGCGCGCGGGGACGGGACGCCGTGCCGCGCAGGACGGGCGGGAGCAGGGCGGCGGCCGCGGCGAGGACGGCGAGCCGGGCGCACAGGGCCAGGCCGAACGGGCTCGCCAGCACATCGGCCAGCTCCGTCACGGAGACGTCCCACAGGGCGGCGCCGCTGGTGGCCGGCGCCTGCGTCCACAGCTGGCCCAGCGTCGCCCCGGCGGTGAGGAGCAGGCCGGCGCGGACCAGCCGGACCGGCCCCCGGCGGGAGAGCGTGCGGGGCCACAGGAGCGCGAGCAGGAGCGCCGGGCCGACGGCCAGGGTCAGGCCGGCGTACCCGAAAAAGCGCAGGATCGGACCCGCGGCCTCGACCGACGGGTGCACCCCGGCCGGGTCGGCCTCGGCGGGACGCTCGGAGGGGGCCCCGACCGAGAAGGTCATCGCGCCGCCCACCGGGTGGCTGTCCGCGGAGACGATGCGATAGCTCACCAGGTACGTGCCCAGCGGCCGGTCGGCCGTGCGGAGCCGGATGCGCAGCAGCGGGCCCTCGGCGCGCACGTCCCCGGTGATGCGCTTGCCGTCCGGGGCGAGCACCTGCGTGCGGCTCGGCACGGCACCGATGTTCTCGGTGAACCGGATCACGACCTCGGCCGGCGCGGTCCGGACCACGCTGCCCGGCTCCGGGGACGCCGTCGTGAGCGCCGCGTGCGCGCTCGCCGGGGCCGCCGGGAGCAGGATCAGGCCCAGTCCCACCAGCAGCAGCATCACGACGCGGCGCACCCGCGGACCCCCTGTCACCTTCTGTAGTTCGGATCCGGGAGGCAAAAGGTTCAAGCCGCTTACCTCCAGCGGGAGCAGGGTAGGGCACAGATACGATCCGGACAGCTCCCACGTCCGCCCAGGAGGCACCCGATGTCCGTCCACCCCCGCGCCGGCCAGCCCGCCGAACCCGCCGACCTCATCGACGTCCCCCGGGTCATCTCGCGCTACTACACCGAGCATCCGGACCCCGCGGTCGCCGGGGAGAAGGTCGCCTTCGGCACCTCGGGCCACCGGGGGTCCAGCCTCAAGCAGGCCTTCAACGAGGACCACATCGCCGCCACCAGCCAGGCCATCGTCGAGTACCGCCGGGACCAGGGCACCGACGGCCCGCTCTACCTGGGCCGCGACACCCACGCGCTGAGCGAGCCGGCCATGGTCACGGCGCTCGAGGTCTTCGCCGCCAACGACGTGACCGTGCTGATCGACAGCCGCGACGGCTACACGCCGACGCCGGCGGTGTCGCACGCCATCCTGACCTACAACCGGGGGCGCACGAGCGGGCTGGCCGACGGCGTCGTGGTCACCCCGTCGCACAACCCGCCCGCGGACGGCGGCTTCAAGTACAACCCGCCGTCGGGCGGCCCCGCCGACACCGACGCCACCCGGTGGATCCAGGACCGGGCGAACGCGCTGATCGCGGGGGGCCTGAAGGAGGTCCGGCGCGTGCCCGCCTCCCGGGCGCGGACCTCCGACCTGGTCTCGGGCTACGACTTCCTGGCCACGTACGTGGACGACCTGCCCTCCGTGATCGACATCGAGGCCATCCGCACCGCCGGGGTGCGCATCGGCGCCGACCCGCTGGGCGGCGCCTCGGTGGCGTACTGGGGGGAGATCGCCGAGCGGCACGGCCTGGACCTGACCGTGGTCAACCCGCACGTCGACCCGACCTTCGGCTTCATGACGCTCGACTGGGACGGCAAGATCCGGATGGACTGCTCGTCGCCGCACGCGATGGCGTCCCTGATCCGGCAGAAGGACAAGTTCCAGCTGGCCACGGGGAACGACGCCGACGCCGACCGGCACGGCATCGTGACCCCGGACGCCGGCCTGATGAACCCCAACCACTACCTCGCGGTGGCCATCTCCTACCTGTTCCGCAACCGCAGTGGCTGGGGCGACAGCGCGGCGATCGGCAAGACGCTGGTGTCCAGCTCGATGATCGACCGGGTGGCCGCCGACCTGGGCCGCAAGCTCGACGAGGTCCCGGTGGGCTTCAAGTGGTTCGTGCCCGGGCTGCTCGACGGCTCGGTCGCGTTCGGCGGCGAGGAGAGCGCCGGCGGCTCCTTCCTGCGCCGCGACGGCAGCCCGTGGAGCACCGACAAGGACGGCATCCTGCTCGACCTGCTGGCCTCCGAGATCCTCGCGGTCACCGGCCGGACGCCCAGCCAGCACTACGCGGACCTGACCGGGCGGTTCGGCGCGCCCGCGTACGCCCGGATCGACGCCCCCGCCACGCCGGACGAGAAGGCCGTCCTGGGCAAGCTGAGCCCGTCCCAGGTCAGCGCCAAGGAGCTGGCCGGCGAGCCGATCACCGCCGTGCTCACCACGGCGCCCGGCAACGACGCCCCGATCGGCGGCCTCAAGGTCGTGACCGAGTCGGGCTGGTTCGCCGCCCGCCCGTCCGGCACCGAGGACGTCTACAAGATCTACGCGGAGTCCTTCCAGGGCGAGGACGCCCTGGCCCGCATCCAGGAAGAAGCCCGCGCGGTCGTCTCCGCCGCGCTCAAGGGCTGATCAGCTTTCGCTCAGTTTTCCCGGGGCGGCGCCGACGTGAGTTGAGTCGGGTATCGCCAGCCTCGGGAGAACTGCGCCCTCATGACCGCTCGCCTGCGTCCTGCCCCGGGCGTTCTGCCCGCCCTGGTCGCCCTGGCCGCCGCCGCGGGCGTCCTCGCCTGGCTGCTGGCCGGGCAGCCGGGGCCGGCGCTGGCCGGGTACGCGGGCGGGCCGGTCGCCATGGCCGCGGCCTTCGTCACCTGCCGGAGCCTCGGCGCCATGATCGTCGTGGCGCGGCCGGTCCGGGACTTCTGGCGCATGTGCGCGAACGCCGCCCTCTGCGTCGCGGGGGGCTCGATCGTGGCGTTCTGGTTCCCGACGCACATGCACGGGCTGTCCCCGTACGTGGCCGGGCCGATGCTGCTCGGTGTCGTGTTCTTCCTCCTGGCGTTCGTCCGGCTGCCCCGGGAGCCGCGCTCGCTGCCGCAGTGGGCGCAGGTGCTGATCGACAACCTGATCGTGGCCGTCGCCGGCACGCTGATCTTCTGGTACCTGCTGCACGAGCACGGGCGGGCCGGCGCCGACCCGGCCGTCGAGCGCGGCACCGCCGCTGTGGGCGTCGGCTGCCTCATCTCCGTCGTGGTGATCTGGCGGGCCGCCATGACGCCCGCCAGCGTGGTGAACCCCCGCGCGCTGCTCCGGCTCGCCGGCGCCCCGGTCACGGCCGCGGCCGCCACGATGGCCCTGATCGTCGGCGGCGCGGGGCTGCTGTGGGTGTCGGTGCTGGCGGTGCCGCTGATCGGGGTCACCATGTGTCTCGGGGCGTACCGGCAGCGGCAGGCGCTCGCCCGGCCCGCCCACGCCCATGCCCCCGCCGCCCCGGCGCAGCGCCGCAAGGGCCTGCGGGACGCGCTGCCCGGCGCCGCCCTCGTCGCCGTCGCCACCGCGGTCGTCTTCGCCTCCGCCCGGGACCTGGGCTGGCACCAGCGGTTCATGATCATCGGGGTGGTGGCGCTCGCGGCCTGCATCGTGGCCCGGCAGCTGCTCGGCCTGCGCGCCGAGGACCGCCTGCTCGACGAGGTACGCCGCCAGCAGCAGGACATGGCCCGCCGCGCCGAGCTCGACCCGCTCACCGGGCTCGCCAACCGCGCCCGCTTCAGCGCCGTGCTCGCCGAGCGCGTCGAGCGGCACGAGCCCGCAACCGTCCTGCTCGTGGACCTCGACGACTTCAAGAGCATCAACGACACCATGGGGCACGCGATCGGCGACCAGCTGCTCTACGAGGTGGCGCAGCGGCTCGGCGGGTTCTCGGCCCGGCTGGGCGGCGACGAGTTCGCGGTGCTGCTGGACTCGGACGACCCCGGCGTCACCGGGCAGGCGGCCGCCGCGCTGCTGGCCGAGCTCGCCGTCCCGTACGGCGTGGGGGAGCACCTCCTGCTCGCCAACGCCAGCATCGGCGTCGCCACGGCCGGCCCGGGCGACACCGCCGGCGAGGTGCTGCGCAACGCGGACATCGCCATGTACCAGGCCAAGGAGGCCGGCAAGGCGGGCTGGACCCGCTTCGAGCCGCGCATGCGCCAGGAGGTCGTCGACCACGCCCGCCTCGGCAGCGAGCTGCACAACGCCATCCTGCGCCGCGAGCTGCACCTGGTCTACCAGCCCGTCTTCGACCTCACCACGGGCCGCATGGCCGGCGCCGAGGCCCTGGTCCGCTGGCGCCACCCGGTCCGCGGCATCGTGTCGCCCGCCGACTTCATCCCGGTCGCCGAGCGCTCCGGCCTGATCGTGCCGCTGGGCTCCTGGGTCCTGCGCGAGGCCTGCGAGCAGCTCGCCGCCTGGCAGCGCGCGCACGGCGCCGCGGCCATCCGCTCGATCAACGTCAACGTCGCCGCCCGCCAGCTGCGCGAGTCCGGCTTCGTCGACGAGGTCGCCGCCGTGCTCAGCGAGACCGGCCTGCTCCCCGCCAACCTCGTCATCGAGGTCACCGAGTCCTCGGTCATCGAGGGCCGCGGCGTCCGCGACACCCTGCAGGCCCTGCACGACCTGGGCGTCCGCCTCGCCCTCGACGACTTCGGCACCGGCCAGTCCAGCCTCAGCCTGGTCCGCGCCTTCCCCGTCGACGTCCTCAAGCTCGACAAGTCCTTCGTCGACGGCATCTGCGAGGGCGCCGACAAGGGCCGCCTCGCCGTGGCCGCCGCCGTCGCCCAGCTCGCCGAGTACCTCGACATGTACACCGTCGCCGAGGGCATCGAGGACGCCGCCCAGCTCGACCGCCTGCGCCGGATGGGCTACCGCCTGGGCCAGGGCTACCACCTGGCCAAGCCGCTGCCCCCCGACGAGATGGCCGCCCTCATGCTCGCCAACGCCCGCGCCGTCCCCGTCTGATCAGTCGGCCGGGCGTAGCAGCGGCAGCTTGCCGAGGACGCGGCGGCAGGCGTCGCGCTCGACGGCCGTACTGGCCAGGAGGTGGACCTTGCGCAGCGGGCCCGGCCGCGCGGTGAGATGGTCGACGGCCGCACCGGCCATGACCTGCGCGGTCGGGCCGGGGGAGCCGCCCCCGCTGCCCGCCCCGAGCAGCGGGAACAGGATCGTCGCGGCGCCCAGCTCCTCGGCCGCGAGCAGGGCGTTCGTGACGCACCGGCCCAGGTCGGCGACCGGGCGGTAGCCCTCGCCCGGCTCCCCGCGCACGGCCGCCACGTGCACGACGTGCCGGACGCCGTTGCGCGCCGTCAGGTTGCCGGCGCCCGTGACCACCGCGGTGCCCGCGGCGACCGGCCGGCGCCCCGCGACCGCCGCCTCCAGCTCGTCGGCGATGCGATCGGCGACGACCCGGTCCGAGCCGTCCCGGTCCGCGCCCAGGAACCGGATCACCGCCGACACCGAGCTCTCCTCGACCCGCGCCATGCGCATCTGCGTGTTCTCCGAGTTCACCCACACCTCGGCGCACGTCACCCGGCGCAGGTCCCCGGTGATCACGACCAGCTCCGCGGTGGCGTTCGCGACCCGGTAGCGGAAGGTCTCGCTGTACGGCAGGATGGCCGGCCGCGACCCGCCGCCGACCGGCCCGTCCGCCCGGTGGTCCGCGATCCGCTCCCACGCGTCCAGCCACGGGCGCAACTCCGCGCCGCCGATCCCGAGCGCGCGCAGGATCTCCTCGTACACGTCGGCCGGGCACAGCCGCAGCCCGCGCAGATAGGGGTCCAGGGTGCTCGGCGCACGCCCCGTCCGGGCGGCGATGTCCCGCACCGAGCGCTGCACCTGCCCGGGCCGCGCGGCCCGCCGCCGCAGCCGGGTGAAGGCGTCGGCCAGATCGTCGAGTGTGTGCAGCGTGGCCGGATCCGGCCCCCGGGCACCGTCGGTCATGCCTCCATTGTGGGTGACCCGCGCCCGTCCGGACATTCGCGGACACCCGCGGACACCTGGAACACCGGCCACGCGGCCCGCCCGCGCCCGATCCTCGGAGCACAGGACCTTCCCCCGCACGAGGAGACACCGATGCCGACGCACCGACCCGCCGACGACCTGGCGCTCACCATCCTCCGCTGGCTCATCCTCCTCCTGATCCAGCACGACGAATGGTGATCATCGTCATCATGGTGCCGCTCCCCCTCCCGGCACCGGACCCCGGCCCCTGGCACGCCCTCACCGGCCGCGAACAGGCGGTGGCCCGCCTCGCTGCCCAGGCCCTCACCAACCAGCAGATCGCCCGCCGCCTGGGCATCACCACCCACACCGTCAACTTCCACCTGCGCCAGGTCTACGCCAAGCTCGGCATCGACTCCCGCGTGAGCCTCGCCCGGCACCTTCCGGACGGGTGATCAAGGCCCCGTGCGGGCATGGGATGACGCCATGACAGCGCTGACCTTCGCCGCCTGCCGCGCCGCCGCCCGCGCGGTCCGCGCCGCCGAGCACGGCCGGCAGGCGGCCCGGGTCGTCCGCCCGCGCAGCGTCCTCGGTCTCGTGCGGTCGCGCGGCCCGATCAGTCTGCTCCTCTACGTGGCGTCGGCGGAGAATCGCCTCGTCCACCTGGGACCCGGCAGCTTCGCGCTCCTCGAGCGCCCGCACTCCGCCCAGCTGCCACTGGCCGCACGCGGGCGCCTCCGCCTGCGCCTGCTCCGCCTGATCGACCGGCGCTGGGACCTCCTGCTCTTCGCCGTCCCGCCCGTCGCCGCGCTGCTGGTGGCGGCCGCGCTCGCCGCGGTGTCGCGGCTGCGGGACGAGCGCCCGTCCTGGGCGGTCGTCGCGTTCGCCCTGGCCGCGATGCTCTGGGCCGGGGTCTTCCTGACCGCGCAGGCCGTCACCGAGTCGGCCTGGTTGCGCCGGACGCTGGGCCGCCGGCCACGCTCCCGCGACGAGCTCGCGGCCGAGTCCCTCCCGGGCTGGACCTGGTCGATGCCGCTGTGCCACCACACCGGACCCGGCGACGGCCGCAAACTGCTGCACACCGCCGGCTTCACCATGGAGGATCTGGTCCGGCGCGAGGCGGGCGCGCTGGCCGGGCAGGCCGGCGCGGAGCTGACCTCGGCCCGCGTCCGGAGGGTCCTCGTCTGCCTCACGCAGGGCGTGACCACGCAGGCCATGCGCCGGGTGGTGGCCGAGACCCTCGACCAGCCGGACGGGCCGGACAGCCGCGTGGCACTGCGCCGCCCACCCGATCGGACCGAGCAAGCCGACGCCCCCGTCCCGGCGGGCGGCAGCTTCTTCCTGTTCTGGCTGGCCGGCCTCGCCGCCATCACCGCGCTGCTCGCCCTCGTCGTCGCACCCACCGAGCGGCAGGCGTGCGGCGACCTCTGCGCCGGCCGACCGGCCACCTATCCCGACGCGCTGCGCTGGCTGGCGTGGCGGCTGCTGTGGCAGGACGCCCCCGGTCTCACGCCCGGCACGCTGCGCACCCAGGCGCTCGGCTGGCTGCTCACCGTCGCCGAGCTGATGACCGTGCCGGTCGGGTGGACCGCCGTCAAACTGGCCCGGGACCGGCAACAGCGCGTGCACGACGACTACCAGGAATGGGCCGAGATGCCGATGACCCGGGTGTTGCTGCTGACCGTGACCAAGACCGAGCAGGACGCCGTCCTGGCCGCCGTGCGCCCGATCACCGGCAAGGAACCCGTGATCGACTTCCGCAACCCCGTGGTCCTCCATGACCTGGGCGCGATCGGCCGGACCACGCTCGCCCTGGCCCGCTGCGCCCGGCAGGGCGCGGGCGCACCCGGCGGCGCCCAGTCCACGGCGGCCGCCGCCATCCGCCAGTGGGAGCCGGACGTGATCATCATGGTGGGCACCTGCTACGGACTGCGCAAGAGCGAGGACTCCCCGCTGCGGCTCGGCGACATCATCCTGGCCACCCAGGTGCACGACCTCGACCACACCATCGCGCACGAGGACCGCACGGAGCGCCGCGGGGACGTGGTGGGGCCACGGCCGGCGCTGGTGAGCCGCCTGCAGGCCGCCGAGACCAGCTGGTCCGGCGCTCCCGTCCGGTCCGGGTCGCTCCTGTCGGCGCAGACGCTGGTCAACTCGAGAGCGCTGCTGGACAGCCTGCTGCGGGAGTACAGCCGGGCCTTCGGCGGAGAGATGGAGGCCCACGGGCTCTACGCGGCCGCCGCCGACGCCGGGGTGCCGTGGGCCGTCGTCAAGGCGATCTCCGACTGGGGCGTGGACCGGGACAGGTTCTACGAGCCGGAGCTCGCCGCGGCGAACGCGGCGGGCTTCGTCGCCCATGCCGTCGGGCTCGGGGCGTTCGACGATCCGGGGACGAAGGGCGGGCCGGCGGGAAGGTGATCGCCGCCGGCCCGGCCCGATCAGGCGTCGATCTCCTTGCGGTCGTCGGTGGCCCAGAGGGTGTGGAACGAGCCGTCCTTGTCGACCCGGTGGTACGTGTGGGCGCCGAAGAAGTCGCGCTGGCCCTGGATCAGGGCGGCGGGGAGGCGGGCCGCGCGCAGGCCGTCGTAGTAGGCCAGGGCGGAGGCGAAGCCCGGGGCGGGGATGCCCTGGGCGGCGGCGGTGGCGACGACGCGGCGCCAGGCCTCCTGGGCGCCGGAGACGGCGTCGAGGAAGTAGTCGTCGACCAGGAGGGTGGCGAGGTGGGGCTGCTTGTCGTACGCCTGCTTGATGTAGTCGAGGAACTTGGCGCGGATGATGCAGCCCGCGCGCCAGATCTTGGCCATGGCGCCCGGGTCGATCTCCCAGCCGTACTCGGCGCTGGCGGCCTGGATCTGCTGGAAGCCCTGGGCGTAGGCGACGATCTTGGAGGCGAAGAGCGCCTGCTCGACGTCGGCCCGCAGGTCGCCGGCGTGCGTGCCGGCCTGGGCGGACGGGCCCGGGAGCTGGGCCGAGGCCGCCGCGGCGCGCACGTCGGTGCCGCCGGACAGGGCGCGGGCGAAGACGGCCTCGGCGATGCCGCTGACCGGTACGCCCAGGTCGAGGGCCGCCTGCACGGTCCAGCGGCCGGTGCCCTTCTGCTCGGCGGCGTCCTGCACGATGTCGACGAAGGGCTTGCCGGTGGCCGCGTCGGTCTGCTGGAGGACCTCGGCGGTGATCTCGATCAGGTACGAGCCCAGGCGCCCGGAGTTCCAGCCGCGGAAGATGTCGGCGATCTCGGCGGGTGAGTGGCCGCCCGCCTGGCGGAGCAGGTCGTACGCCTCGGCGATGAGCTGCATGTCCGCGTACTCGATGCCGTTGTGCACCATCTTGACGAAGTGGCCGGCGCCGTCCGGGCCGACGTGCACGCAGCACGGCTCGCCGTCGACCTTCGCGGAGATGTCCTCCAGCAGGGGGCCGAGGGCCTCGTACGACTCCTTCGACCCGCCCGGCATGATGGACGGCCCGTGCAGCGCGCCCTCCTCGCCGCCCGACACGCCGGTGCCGACGAAGTGCAGGCCGCGTTCCTTGAGGGCGGCCTCACGGCGGCGGGTGTCCGCATAGTGGGCGTTGCCCGCGTCGATGAGCATGTCGCCCTCGTCGAGCAGCGGCGCGAACTCGTCGATCACGGCGTCCGTGGCCTTGCCCGCCTTGACCATGATGATGACCCGGCGCGGCTTCTCCAGGCTCGCCACGAAGTCCTCGGCCGACTCGGCCGGCAGGAACGTGCCCTCGTGGCCGAACTCCTTCACCAGCTCCTCGGTGCGCTGGTAGCTGCGGTTGTGCACCGCGACCGTGTGGCCGTGACGCGCGAAGTTGCGGGCCAGGTTGCGCCCCATCACCGCCAGGCCGGTGACGCCGATCTGTGCCTTCTCCGACATGAACGTCCCTCCTCCACGCGGACGGCGGGAACCCCCGCGCTCCCGCCTGTCCGCAAGCCGTCTGGCCCATTGTTACGGATGAGACACGCCGCCGGTTCGATCGAGCGCGGTGCGGCGGGAGGAGAAGATCGGGCCGGCGGTAGTCTCAGGCGCGTGAAGCGCGGCGAGATCTGGACCATCGGCAGCCGCACCGACCTGCGCTACCGGGTCCTCGTGCTCTCGGCCGACACCTACAACGACCGGTCGAACGCGTCCCCGTTCTGTGCGCCCATCGTGCGCCAGCGGGGGGTGACGGAGCTGCCGCCCTATGCGGTGGCGCTCACCGAGCAGGATCCGATCACGGGAGTCGTCGTGGTCAACCGCATGCGGCGGCTGCCGGCGTCGATCGGGGCGGAGCGCATCGGCATGGTCACGGGAGCCAGCATGTCGCGGCTCACGGAGGCGATGAAGGCGCTCTTCGAGCTGTAGAAACAGCGAGAGCGGCGCGGGAAGGGCCACCGAGCGTGACCGCCGGTGTAGGACACGGCGGCCGGAGCGGGTGGCAGATCCGGCTTCAGAACATGGTCAGGCGGCGTTGCTCAGGCCGGCGTACGACCCGTTGAAGAACAGCAGCGGGGAGACCCCGGGGTTGCTGTCGAGCTCGACGACCCGCCCGATGGTCAGGTAGTGGTCGCCGGCCTCGACCTCGCGCTCCAGCTCGCAGTCGATCGACGCGAGCACCCCGTCGAGGATCGGGCTGCCCGTGCGGCCCGGGGTCCACGACACGCCGGCCCACTTGTCGGTGCCGGTGCGGGCGAACTGCTCGCACAGCGGCCGCTGGCTCGCCTCGAGGATGTTCACGCAGAACGACCCGGTGTCGCGGATCCGCGGGTACGACGTCGAGGTCCGCGCCGGCGAGAAGGCGATCAGCGGCGGGTCCAGCGACAGGCTGAAGATTCGTGTTCCTGCCCGGCTACCGGTTCCCCG
>NZ_JAUQWH010000134.1 GCF_030757795.1 Actinoplanes oryzae | reverse complement strand
CTACCGCGCCCACCACGCTGATCAACAAAGGCCGAACCCTCACCCGGGTTCGGCCTCGCCCACCCCCGGCGGACGCGCCATCCGAGCGCGTCGGAGTCCATCCCCCACTACTCCGCCACCGAACCGGCGGCCGGCACCTCCTCGCCGCGGCCGGCCTACGGTTACCGCAGGTCTCCCCACAGCCTCTCCCGCCGCCTTACCGGCGACCCCTAGCTCGCGGGCGACCCGCACCGCGTGGCCTCGCCGGTGGTCCCGGGTCCCTGCCCTGCCCGACTCCGCCGAGCGTGACCGTCACGACAGCCGCACGGCGTGACCGTCCCGGCAGCCGCACGGCGTGACCGTCCCGGCACTCGCACCGCGTGACCGTCCTCTATTCGAGAAGCCGGAACACAAAGCGATCACGCCACCCAAGCCCGGCATCCCCGGCCTCGATCTGCTCGAGTGCCTCCACAAGCGTCTCGTAGGCCACCACCCCAAGAGCCATCCGGATGCTCCCAC
Organism: Actinoplanes oryzae; assembly: GCF_030757795.1. Lineage (GTDB taxonomy): Bacteria > Actinomycetota > Actinomycetes > Mycobacteriales > Micromonosporaceae > Actinoplanes. The sequence goes on along the minus strand of NZ_JAUQWH010000134.1, from coordinate 24,590 downwards.
TGTGCGTCCACACCAGCTGAACCGGCCGAGGATCCCCAGCACCCAAACGCCGCCGAAGATCGTCGAGATCCCGCCGATAGCAGGGCCCATAACCGAAAGCCCCCGCCATCCGCCGATGAAGATCCGCCTCGTCCAGAACGAGCCGCCCATCAATGACAACGTTCACCCCTACCCCCTTCCGCGCTCTCCCACATCCAACCGCCCGCCCAAGCCGGCCCACCCTGGCTCACCCGGGTCCGCCTCGGTACGCCCTGGCCCACCCGGGTCTACTCCCGGCCCACCCCGGTCTGCCTTCGGACCCGCCGGCCTGGCTGATTTCGCTCCGGTCTGCCCACCGAGGCCGGCCCACCGTCGAACCGCGCGGTCCGCAACCGAGACGGTCAACCGCAGCTAGCCCGGCAGTCCCCGCCATCCGGACTGCCGAATGCGCATTACACCCATTGCGGACTGCGGGCCACGACCGTAGGCATTGCCGATCGCACCTGACCGCCAACCGTGATCGCCATGCACCACCGCCGGCCTGATGGCCGGCCGCCAATGACCGCTCGCCACGCCCTCCGACGCCAGCCTGAGGGCCGGCCGCCAATGACCGCTGGCCACGCCCTCTGACGCCGGACGACGGCTGCCTGAGCGAACGGGCGCATGACCGAACGATGTGGGCCGTCGCCAAGCGCGGGCTCTCAGCTACACCTCGACAGCCGCTTGAAGCTATAACCGTGCACGCCGGACATTGCGGGCACACTGTCGCCTAATGGTGCTGTCGTCGGCCTCGACCTGATGGTGCCGGTCGTGACCGCTGGCTGGGTCGCCTACCACTCGCTGCCTGCTGCAAGCTGTGGCCGATGGTGACGCCAGAGCGCGATCGTGAAAACCGTGGCAAACGCATGGAACCGAGCTTTTACTCTGGTCTGCCGCATTTTTGTGAAGCAACGATCCGCATCTCGTGGACGACTTGATCAGTGACCGTTGTCTCCTCATGCGCCTCCCAGCTTCCTCCTCCCCGTGGCCACCCGCCATGCCAGTGCCCCGAACGTGAAGATCATTGCCACCAGCCCACCACTCACCGGCCCACCGCCCACCGCCCACCACTCACTGGCCCATCCGACCGCCACTCACCGGTCCAGCGGTCCACCGACCCACCAGTCCACTGGTCGGCCGCTCACCGGTCCGGTGGTTCACCTGTCCACCGCCCATCGGGTCCGTCGGTCCACCGTCCCGGGCGGGCGCCGTCGTGGAGCCCGCCCGGAGCGGTGTGTCGCACTAATCCGAGTGGCGTCGTGCCGCCAGAAGTGGGGTCGTACCGGCCGCCCCGATTGAGATCTCGTCCGCCGGCGACATGGTCATCGTCAAGCCGATCGTCACCTCCACTGTTCCGTGCCGATGCCTGCGCTCGACCATTGCGTGGCCTCCGACCACTCCGCCGGAGGCCTGCCCAGCAGCTGTAGACCTCGTTCCTCGAACGGCTGATATGCGTCGGCCTTGTCGGCGTCCCCATGAAGCTGCGGCTGAGGGTGCCCCGGAAGCTGCGAGGGGGAATGCCCGGAGAGCTCCGGTGATGCGTCCGCGTCGCCTTCGTGGGTCAACGGGCTCGTCGCGGCGTGGAGATCGGATGCCCCTGCGGCTTCCCCGGCCGGGGTGCCGTCGTCCGAGGCGTCCGGTTCGGGGACGAGGCGGCCGCTCGGGGCGACGGTCATGTCCCCGCCCCTCCTCGTCTCGCCGATGGACGTCGGACCTTCCGAGCCAGGGACCAGTCCGGTGCCCAGCACGTCGTCCGTGCTGGGGGACTGACTGGTTCCCGGCACGTCGTCCGGGCCGGGAGATTGGCTGGCTGCCGGCGCATCGTCTTCTCGGGGGGAGCGAGTGGTGTCAGCAGCGTCCCCTTCGCGGGCATCGGCTCCTCGGGAGGTGCGAGTGGTGTCGGGAGCGTCACTCCGGCGGGAGGCGTGACGGGTGTCCGGCATGTCAGGTGTGGCGGCGCCGCCCACGGGACGGTCGCGGTAGAGGATGGTGGTGCCGGGCTCGATGGCGCCGAGGGACTCCAGGCGGGCTCGGATGCCGCCTCGGCTGCGGCCGAACTCGTGCATCAGGGAGCGTTCGCCGGCGCCCTCGCCCCAGCGGGTGAGGAGGCGCTCGTCGTCCTCCGGGGACCAGCGGGCGCCCTGGTTGGGGTGCCGCTTCGGACGGTCCTCGGTGGCCGCGGCTCGGCGTGGGGAGTGCTTGGCCCGGAGGGCGACGAGGCCGGCGAGGGTCGAGGTGAGGGCCTCGGCCACCTCGGGGAGGTCGTGCGGGGAGATCCCTCCGCTGATCTCGCCGACCGTGGCGCCGTCCGGGCTCCAGCCCATCAGGTGCAGGCGGACGGTCTCGTCGCCCGTGCCCGAGGCGCTGATCTCATAGGTGTTGGCACCCACGACGAGGTGCCGCTCCAGCTGGGTGTGCGCGCGCCGGTCGAGCTCCGACGCGTACTTGGTGTCAGTCATGGCGGCGACGCTAGGACGGCCGACTGACATTTTTCGGGCCGGCGTGTCGAGGGGCGAGGCGTGTCGTGTCGGGCAGCCGACACGGGGCGCCGGTGAGCCGAAAAATTGTCGGAGGGCGGCGCCATGATGGGCGCACCCCGGCGGGTCCGGCTCAGTGCAGCCGGCTCCGCAGGGTCCGTACGCCCGGGCCGTCCAGCTCGCCGAGCACGGCGGTCCGGCCGCACATGGCCAGCAGCACCGCCTCGGCCGGCCCCACGACCAGCTCACCCACCCCGGAGAACCAGTTGAGATCAGACGCCTCGAAGCGCAGCCCGCTGAGCCGCCGCCTGGGCGCGAAGCCGTACGCGCGCCCGCTCGTCATGAAGTCCAGCGACACCCGCAAGCGCTCGAGCCGCAGCCCGTGCGGCAGTCCGAGCGGCCGCCGCATGTCCTGGCTGTGCACCTGGAGGTCGGTCAGTTGTCCCGGATGACCCACCAGGGGAGCCTCGAACGGGTTCTCCGCGTTGTCGCGCAGGGCCTGCGCCAGCTCCGCCGCGGGGCGGTCCGCCGTCTGCACCGCGAGCCGCGAGTTCACCTCGTGCAGGCGGAAGCCGCTGCGCGCGATCAGGCCCAGCGACGGCTTCACACCGCTGCACGCGGCGAGCAGGTGACCGGCCACCTCCTTCACCGTCCAGTCGCCGCACAGGCTGGGCGCGTCGAGCTGGTTCGGTTGCAGGGAGTCGACAAGGTCGGCGACGCGACGGCGCTCGTCGGCGATGGCGGCACGGAGATCCATCCGCAGAAGGCTAACGGCCCGCGTACGCCCGGAGCCGCCGAGGTGCCGCCTGCCCACCCCTCCTCCTTGAAGCAGCCTCGCCCCCGACGCTGTTATCTCGGTGGACGGCGGAACACGCGGACCGAAGACTGGCGTGATGATCGACGCGACCCAGACAGCGCTCATCGTGGTGGTGCCGGAGGCGGAGGCAACGGTCGGGCCACACCGGGCGGCGCTGGACCGGGCCGCGGCGTGGGGTGTGCCCGCGCATGTCACGGTGCTCTACCCATTCCTGCCGCCGGATGCCGTCGACGACGCAGTGCTCGCTGCGCTGCGGGCGGCGATCGGATCGGTGCCGCGGTTCGACGCGAACCTGACCGAGGTCGGGTGGTTCGCGGACCGGGTGGTCTGGCTGGCGCCCCGGCCGGCGCAGCCGTTCCGCGACCTCACTGCGGCGGTGTGGTCGCGGTTCCCGCAGGCTCCGCCCTACACGGGCGAGTTCGCGGAAGTGGTACCTCACCTGACGATCGGCCACGACGCCGACCGCGCAGTGCTCAACAGGGCGGCGGCCGAAGTGACCGCAGGGCTGCCGATCAGCTTCGAGGTCGAGACGGTCCGACTGATCGCCGGTACGCCCGGGCGGCGACCGTGGCGGAGCGTCACCGAGATCCCGCTCGGCCCGGCAGTCTGACGGGCGCCCACCACGCTCCGGCGGTCGGGTGCTCGGGTGCGCTGGCGGTCGGTGCTCCGGCGGTCGGGCGTTCGGGTGCTCCGGCGCTCTCGTGCTATCGCTACCCGGGGTGCGCGGGGCGGCGGGGCCGGGGGCCGGGACGGGTGCTCCGGCGCTCTCGCGCTATCGCGGGCGGGTGCTCCGGCGCGCTGGCGGTCCGGTGCTCTTGTGCCGCGCCCCCTCCGGAGTTGTGGCCGGTGATGCCCGCCCTGGTGCGCCGTGGATTTTAGGGACGGCTGCTCTGGTGCGCCGGGGAGTGGCGACATCACGCCTTGAAGGGCTGGTCACCTCCCCATGCCGGGGCCAGGGCCGGGGATGTTACGGAGTGGGGTGCTGTGCTCGGTCGCGGCACACTGATCGGATGGGGCGTGGGGAGCGGATGGCGGGGTTGAGGCATGACCCCTCGTGGGCGCCTTCCGTGGTGCCGCCGCCGGGGGAGGTGCTGCGGGCCTTCGGGGCGCGGGGCGAGGCCGTGCGGTTGGCGGGTGGCAAGGGCGGTACGTGGCGGGTCGGCGATGTGGTGCTCAAGCCGTCCGAGGGCGACGACGAGGCGCGGTGGCGCGCGGGTGTGCTGGCGGGGCTGCCGGAGAGTTCGGAGTTTCGGGTGGCGCGGCCGGTGGCGGCCCGGGACGGCGACTGGATTGCGGACGGGTGGGAGGCCACTCGCTTCGTGCCGGGGCAAAGCGATCAGCAGCGGGTCGGGGAGGTGGTGCGGGCGGGCGAGGCGTTTCATGCCGCGGTGGCCGGGGTGGAGCGGCCGGATTTCCTCGACGGGCGGGTCAATCCGTGGGAGAAGGGCAATCGGCTCGCCTGGGAGGAGCCGCCGCCCGGGGATCGGCGGCCGAGTGCCCTGATCGACGCGCTGCTCGCGGTGCGGCGGCCGGTGGGGTTGCCGGAGCAGGTGATGCATGCGGACCTGCTGGGCAACGTGCTGTTCGCCGATGGGCTGGCGCCGGCGGTGATCGACTGGGCGGTCTACTGGCGGCCCGCGGCGTGGGGGCCGGCCGTGGCGGTGGTCGACGCGATGGTGTGGCATGGCTTCGGCTTCGGGCTGGCGCGCCGGTGGGAGCACGTTCCGGAGTGGGGTCAGCTCCTGGTGCGGGCGGCGCTCTTCCGGCTCGGGACCTGGGACACGGTGGGCTGGCTGGGCGAGCCGGTCGAGGTGTACGAGCCCGTCGTGCGCGACATCATCGCCTTCGTCGAGCAGGAGTAGCGGTGGTGGGCCGGGGTGCCAGGGCGGCGGTAAAGCGGTGGTGGGCCGGGGTGCCGGGACGGCGGTAAAGGGGCGGTGGCCGCGGCGGGGTGAGGGATAGGGTCCGCGACATGGTTGATCTACGGCTGGAGCCGATGACCGAGGAGCAGTACCAGCGCTATCGGGCTTCGGCGGAGGAGGGTTACGCGCGGCAGATCGCCGAGGCGGGGGAGTTGACGCCCGTCGATGCTGCCGAGCGGGCCGCGCGGGAGTTCGCGAAGTTGCTGCCGGAGGGGTTGGACACGGCGGACAACCTGTTCTTCCAGGGGTATTCGGGGGACACCGAGGTCGGGATGGTCTGGGTCGCGCTCAGTACCAAGAGCGACGGGGTGCGGGCCTGGATCTACGACATCGTTGTCGAGGAGGTGCATCGGCGGCGGGGGTACGGGCGGGCGATCATGCGGGCGCTCGAGGACGAGTGCCGGGCTCGGCAGGTGACGTCGATCGGGCTCAACGTGTTCGGGGGGAATGACGGGGCTCGGGCGCTGTACGAGCAGGAGGGCTACGGCGTCACCCAGACGCAGATGCGTAAGTACCTCTGAGCGGGACCAGGAGAAGAGCCCGCCTCGGCAACGGACCGGCCCGGCCCGCGGAGGACGACGCAGAAGGGGCCGGCGACCCAAAAAGAGCTAAAGGGCCAAAGAGCCGAACGGCCAAAGAGCTGAAGGCGGGGGAAGGGGCTGGTCGTCGCAACTGATGCTCTCCCTCGCCGGCGGCAACCGAAGAGCAGCGCTGCGCACCCGCGCTGCACCCGCGGGCGGCTCAAGTGGGAAGTGCGCGGCCCGATTCCTTCTGGTACCTGCGGGGTGTCCGCAGGGGAGCGGGCCCGGCCGTAACCCCCTCGGCGGCCGGGTCCGCTCCGGCATCGGACGCCGGACCCGGCGGGAAGGCGGGACGGATGTTCATCGGTGTCGACCCCGGGAAGACCGTCGTGTCGCCCACCCCGCTCAGGATGAGCTCCGGGCGTGCCCTCCGCTTCCGGTCCGGGTCGGTGACCGAGATCGTGCCGCGGCCCCCGAGCGGGCGCAGCCGGGCCGATCGGATCCGGATCGCCTCGCAGGTCGCCTTCGCGTCGGTCATCGCCGGGGCGCTGCTCAGCGCGGTGGGCGTGCCCTGGTGGATCTCGGCAGCCGTGGCCCTCGTCCTGGTGACTTCCCTGGCGACGAGGCAAGCCCGCGCCGCGCAGCCGGGCCGGTTGGCGACTCCCGGCCGGCCCCGGAGGCGGTCCCCGCGCGTCGAGCCGGCCGGGGACTCCCAGGCGTACGTGCTGGTCGCGCCGCGGGAGCGGGCCGCCTTCGGGCAGGCTCTCGCGCTTTCCCGGCGTATCCGGCGGACCTGGCCCGCGCTCCGGGACATGATCGATCCGGTCGACGCCGACCGCAGCCTGGCCGCGGCGCTGCACGAGCTGGCCGGGGTGCTGGCCCAGCGGCAGCACCTGCGGCGGCTGCGGGCGGAGCTTGCCGAGAGCGCCGGGTACGGCCTCCCGCCCACCAGCCCCGCCCTGCAGGCCCTCGCCGACCAGCGCGAACGCGTCGACGCTCTCTGGCAGTCGACCCGCGCCGAGGCCAATCGCATCCTCGCCGCCCTGCACGCGATCGCGCGCGCCGGGGAGGACTTCGTCCGGGAGCAGCGCCTGCTCGAGACCGCCCGGAGTGCGGAGCTGGCGCTGGCCGAGCTCACGCGCAGCCCGGCGGCCACCGAGGCGCCGGAGCTCGCCGAGCGTACGAGCGCCGTCATCGCCGCGTACCGCGAGTTGCTCCGCCGGAGTAACTGAAAGTCATCTGGCAACTACTCAGGATGACGGCCACGGAACCGATCGTCGTGGCCGTACCGGTCGCCTCGGAAAGGGTCTCGCTCATGCGTCGTCGTCTCGTCACCCCGATCGCCGTACTGACCGGGCTCTTCGGTCTGGGGGCCGCCTCCGCGCACGCCGCCGGCCGGGTGACCGCCGCCGACCAGGCCGATTCGGCCGCGAGCGTCGCGTCCACCCAGGTGACGCGGGCGTCGGGCATGGAGCTGATCGCGACCTACCGCGGCGACGAGAAGTGGCGCAGCAGCCGGATCGCCCTCCCGGAGACCGCCTACCAGGCCGTCGTCGACTACCAGTGCGACGACTCCGGCTTCCTCTACGTCTCCTGGACCGGCGAGCCCAACAGCTACGAGGAGTCGCACGCCTCGGCCAGCAAGGGCACGGTCGTGCTCAACGGCACCGAGGGCGGCCGCCGCGGCTACTTCGCCATCGACACCTGGCTCGACTGCAGCTGGACGATGAACCTGTACAACTAGGCAAGCGGAACGGCCCGGGGCGAAGAAATCAAGTACGCAGCTGCGCTACGTGATCACAGCTTCACCCAAACGGATGACTTCCCTACCCCAAGGTACGCAAATAGCTTGTTCGAGACATGCCTGCCCGTACCCGGAACCCGATACCGTCCGTGACCAGCCTCAGCCCTGCGGCGGCCGGCGGCACGACGACGGCCACCAGCGGGTTCTCAGGCGGCGCGGCGGGCGGTGGACATCTGCCGGGGCACACTGAGCGTCACCGGGCGGACCGGGCGCCGGCCCAGGGCGTCGAGCGCGTCGAGCAGCAGGGCCTGCACGGTCTCCGGCTCGGGCAGCCGCCACTCGTTCTGTTCCGGGGTGACGGCCCAGCGGACCGGCCCCTCCGGCGTACGGCTGGGTGCGGCCGGGATCCACGAACCGCGACCGTGGCACAGCACGTCGAGGCAGGTCGCCAGCTCGGGCCGCAGGGCGGCTCCGGGGCGTACCAGGAACATCCAGCGTCCGTCCGGAGTGACCGCGACCGGACCGCGGGCGTCGCCGCGACCGGGGCCGAGCACGCCCGTGTGCAGCCGGCCTGCGCCGAGCACGCCCGTGTGCAGCCGGACCGCGCCGAGCACGCGCAGGCCGACCGCCGCCGGCACCTCGAGCGCGTCGAAGGCGCCGCCGGTCGCGAGCAGGACCGTGTGCGGCCGGTGCCGCCACCAGGTGTCCACGCGGGCGGGATCGGTGGTGGCCGTGTCCTCCCAGGACTCGATGGCCGGGTGGCAGCCGGTGATGGGGCAGCCCGCGCGGCCGCAGTGGAACCGCCGGCCGGCCAGATAGGCGCCGGGAGTCACGGCCCAGCCGTGCGCCGCGTAGCGCAGCGCGGCGCGGCGGAGCTGGAAGCGATCAAGCCACTGCATACCCGAAGTACCCCCGAATCGGTATCCGCCGCCATACCAGGCGGCGCTGCCGTCACCAAGCGCGACACGCGTCGTTGGAGCGAACAGATCACCCATTGCAAGTTGCATGAGAAACTACGAGCGACCTCGGGCAGGCGATCACACAGCTTGTGCGACCAGCACGGACGAGTGCGGTCCACACTGCTCCTGCAACATGGGGTTGCTCACCGGCGGGGGACGCCGGCTGAGTTTGGGGAGGCAACGTGGACGAGCTGCCGATCGGCCGCCGGGTCGCGTACTGGCGTAGCCGTCGCAAGATGTCCCAGCAGGTCTTCGCGGACCGGCTCGGGAAGAGCAAGAGCTGGGTCGACAAGGTGGAGCGGGGCGTCCGCCGGCTCGACAAGTTCTCCGTGGTCTACGAGATCGCCGATGTCCTCGCCATCGACGTGACGCTGCTGCTCGGCAAGGACGTCGAGCGCAAGCCCGAGACGCCCAACTGCATCGACCAGGTCGAGGTCGAGGAGATCCGCGCGGCGCTCGAGCGTTACGACCAGATGAGCGCCTTCTTCCAGCCGGTGCCGCAGGCGCCGCCGCTGAGCGAGATGCGCAAGGCGGTCAGCCACGCCTGGCTGACCTACCAGCACGCGAAGTACGGCGTCCTGGCCCGCAAGCTGCCGTCGCTGCTCCGGGACGCGCAGGCGGCGGACAGCGCGCACGCCGGCGGCGACGAGGCGCACGAGGCCGCGCACCTGCTCGGGCAGGTCTACCAGATCGCGTCGTCGGCGCTGCGCAAGGTCGGCGAGCACGAGCTGTCCTGGCTGGCGGCGGACCGGTCCATCGCGGTCTCGCAGCGCGCCGGCGACCAGCTGCTCGCGGGCATGGCCAGCCACCGGGTCGGCATGGCGCTGCTGTCCCTGGGCCGGGTCCGCTCGGCGCTGGAGGTCAACGTCAACATCGCCAACCGGCTCGCCCCCACGACGGCCGAGATGGCCACCCCCGAGAGGCTTTCCGTGTACGGCCTCCTGCTCCTGACCGGCGCGATGGCGGCCGCCCGGATCGGCGACAGCGCCACGGTGCGTGACCTGGTCAGCGGCGCCGAGCAGGCGGCGTGCGCCCTGGGCGGGGACTTCAACTACTACTGGACGTCGTTCGGGCCCACGAACGTCGAGCTGCACCGGGCCGCGGCCGCGGTCGAGCTCGGCGACGGTGGCAAAGCGGTGGAGACGCACCGCAGAATTGATCAGGCGTCGTTCGCCGCGATGCTGCCGGAACGGCGCGCGCACCACTACCTGGACATCGCGCGCGGGTACACGCAACTGGGTGACGTGGACATGGCCAGCGAGATGTTGCTCGAGGGCGACAGGCTGGCCCCCGCGGAGATCCGGTGCCGCCCGCTCGCCCAAGAGGTGATCTCCGACGTGCTGCGTCGCACGCGGGGAACCCCGCCGGCCCCGATCGCGGAGCTGGCCGAGCAGATGGGAGTCGGCGTATGAGGTGGGTTCCGCGGTGATCTCTGATCGTGTGCTGTACGTCCTGGTGTGCGGCTCGCCCATCGCCCGGGACGTGGGGATCCTGGTCGACCTCGCGCAGCGGGACGGCTGGGAGGTGTGCGTGATCACCACCCCGGACGGCCGGAAGTTCGTCGACACCGACGCGTTGCGTGCGCAGACCGGGCACCACGTGCGGAGCTACTACAAGAACCCGGGCGACGAGGACCTGCTGCCCCCGGCGGACGCCATGATCGTCGCTCCGGCCACCGTCAACACGGTCAACAAGTGGGCCGCCGGCATCACGGACACGCTGGTGCTGGGGCTGCTGGTCGAGGCGTACGGGTTCAGCACTCCGACGGTCGTGGTCCCGTACACGAACAGGGTCATGGCCACCCACCCGACCCTGCACGACAGCATGGCCAAGATCCGCAGCTGGGGGGTCCAGGTGCTCTACGGCGACGACGTGATGCGCCTCGGCGGCCCCGGCCAGAACGACAAGTTCCGCAGCCAGTTCCCGTGGCGGCGGGCCCTGCAGGCGGTCAATGCGCACTTTGCGGCCGACAACCGAGTGGAGCCCGGAGCGCGCTCTTAGACCTGGGTAGAGTTGGCGGCCGTGAACGAAACCGCCGTCCGTGAGGTCGTCGCCGCCCTCGACGCCCGCTATCCGCGCGCCTGGGCCGAGCCGTGGGACCGGGTGGGTCCGGTCCTCGGCGACTTCGACGCCCCCGTGCGCACGGTGCTCTGCGTGGTCGACGTCGTGCCCGAGACCGTCGAGGAGGCGGTCGCGGCCGGCGCCGACATGATCGTCGCCCACCACCCGCTGCTGCTCAAGGGCGTGTCCTCGGTCGCCCCGGACACGTACAAGGGGCGGATCGTCCATCGGCTGATCAAGGCCGGCATCGCCCTCTACGTCGCGCACACCAATGCCGATGTCGCCAACCCCGGCGTGTCCGACGCGCTCGCCGCGAGGCTCGGCATGGACGAGACGGTCCCTCTCGTGCCCAGCGAGGAGAAAAGGGGCATCGGCCGCGTCGGCACGATCCCTCCGACGACCCTCGCCGAGCTGACCGCCGTCGTGGCGGACAAGCTGGGCGGTGTCGTGCGCGCGGCCGGTGATCCGGACAAAACGATCACCAGGCTGGCCGTGTCGGGCGGCGCGGGCGACGGGTTCCTGCGCGATGCCACGGCCGCGGGCGTGGACGCGTACCTCTGTGCCGATCTGCGCCACCACCCGGCGAGCGAGCACCTGGCCGCGGGCGGGCCGGCCCTGATCGACGTGGCCCACTGGGCCAGCGAGCGGCCGTGGCTCGACGAGGTCGCCGGCTGGCTGCGCGCGGAGCTCGGCGTCACCGCGCACGTGTCCGACCTCGACACCGACCCCTGGACCGTGCACGCGGTCCGATCGAACAAGGAGAACCAGCCGTGAAGGCCGCCCCGGAAGCACAGCGCCGCCTGCTCGACCTGCAGGCCGTGGACACCGCGCTCAACCAGCTCGCGCACCGCCGGAAGACGCTCCCGGAGCTGACGGAGATCGACGCGAGCGCGCGGGAGATCTCCGCCCTCGAGGACGAGCGGGTCCGCGCTCAGGTCGCCGTCGACGACCTGGACCGTGACATCAACCGCCTCGAGAAGGACATCGACCAGGTCCGCACCCGCAAGGACAAGGACCAGAAGCGGCTCGACGCGGGCGGCGCGCTGCGCGAGATCGAGGGGCTGCAGCACGAGCTGGCGACGCTCAACCGGCGGCAGGGCGAGCTGGAGGACGCCGAGCTGGAGCTCATGGAGCAGCGGGAGAGCGCCGAGCAGACGCTCAACGAGGTGAAGAAGCGGATCGCGGAGGCGGTCGAGAAGCGTACGGCCGCGGAGGCCCGCCGCGACGAGGCGCTCGCCGACATCGCCAAGGAGCAGGAGTTCAAGGCCGGCTCGCGGGCGCCGCTCGCCGCCGACCTGCCGGACGACCTGGTCAAGCTCTACGACAAGATCCGCGAGGACACCGGGCTGGGCGCCGCGCTGTTCCGGGCCGGGCGCTGCGGGGGCTGCCGCATCGAGCTGTACGGCGCCGATCTCGCCCGTGTCAAGAGCGCGCCCGCCGACGAGGTCGTCCGCTGCGAGGAGTGCCGCCGCATCATGGTCCGGACCGCTGAGTCCGGGCTGTGAGCGACGGAGTTGGCGCGGCGGCGTCCTGCCGGAGCGCTAGCGGAGGCAGGACGCCGTCCTCGGGCGCCGCACGAAGGAGCTCATCATGAGCACAGTGAGAGTGGCAGTTGAGGCCGACGGCGGGTCGCGGGGCAACCCCGGGCCCGCCGGGTACGGCGCCGTGGTGCTCGACGAGACCGGCGGCGTCCTGCTCGAGCGGTACGCCTCGCTCGGCACCACCACGAACAACGTCGCCGAGTACTCGGGCCTGATCGCGGGGCTGGAGGCCGCCGCCGAGCTGGGTGCCGACCAGGTCGCCGTACGGATGGACTCCAAGCTCGTCATCGAGCAGATGTCCGGCCGCTGGCAGATCAAGAACCCGGGCCTGCGTCCCCTCGCCGCGCAGGCCGCGACGCTGGTCAACCGGTTCTCGTCGGTGACCTTCGACTGGATCCCGCGCGAGAAGAACAAGCTCGCCGACGCCCTGGCCAACCGCGCGATGGACGAGGCGGCGGGCAAGAGCGTCCCGGACGTGCCCGCCGAAGCGCCGCCCAAGGACTGGGCGCCGCCGTCGCTCGACAACGCCACCCGGCTCATCCTGGTCCGGCACGGCGAGACCGCGCTCACCCAGCAGGGGCGCTACTCCGGCCGCGGCGACGTGCCGCTCTCCGACGAGGGCGAGGCCCAGGCGATGGCCGCGGGCGGGCGGGTGGCCGGCATCAGCCGCGACGTCGCGGCCGTCGTCTCCTCACCCCTTTCCCGATGTACGCGCACCGCGGAGCTGATCGCCGCCGAGCTGGGCAACGTCACCGTGACGGTGTTGCCCGAGCTGATCGAGTGCGACTTCGGCGACTGGGAGGGGCTGACGTTCGCCGAGGTACGCGAGCGCTGGCCCCGCGAGATGGACAGCTGGCTCGGCTCGACCAGCGTCGCCCCGCCGAACGGGGAGTCCTTCCAGGCCGTGGCGAAGCGGGTGCGGGGCGCGCAGGCGACGCTGCTCTCGGCGTACCCGTCGCAGACCGTCGTGGTCGTCTCGCACGTCTCGCCGATCAAGCTGATCCTGCGGGACGCGCTCGCGGCCGGGGACGCCTTCCTGCACCGGCTGTTCCTGGACGCGGCCGGGGTGTCCACGGTCGACCTGTGGCCCGACGGCGGCATCGCGGTCCGCTCGGTGAACGAGACCTCGCACCTCCGATGATTGTGTTCTCCGGAGTGGACCCTTACCTTCCTCGATAAGGAAGGTTTGTTAACCACTCCGGAGGACCCATGCGTCGTCTCCTTACCGCCGCCGCGGCCATATTGATCGGGGCCACCGTCGCGCCGGCCCCTGCCCAGGCCGCACGCCCCTACGTGAAGGTCGGCTACTTCACCCAGTGGGGCATCTACGGCCGCGACTTCCAGCTGGCCAAGGTGGACAAATCCGGCGCCGCCGCCCGCCTGACCCACCTCAACTACGCGTTCGGCCCGGTCACGGCCGCCGGCGTCTGTGACTCCGCCGACCCGTGGGCCGACTGGCAGACCCCGTTCCCCGCCGCCCTCAGCGTCGACGGCGTGGCGGACGTCGAGGGCCAGCCCCTCGCCGGCAACCTCAACCAGCTCGCCGAGCTCAAGGCCAAGCACCCCGGCCTCCGCGTCCTCATCTCGCTCGGCGGATGGACCGGATCGGCGTACTTCTCGGACGCCGCCCGCACCGACGCCTCCCGCAAGAAGCTGGTCACCTCGTGCGTCGACCTCTGGCTCAAGGGCAACCTCCCCGGCCTGCCCGCGGGCACCGCCGCCGGCATCTTCGACGGCATCGACCTCGACTGGGAATGGCCCGGCTCCGACGGCAACGCGGGCAACATCGTCCGCCCCGAGGACAAGCACAACTTCACCCTGCTCGCGGCGGAATTCCGCAACCAGCTCGACGCGTACGGCCGCAAGTCCCGCAAGCACTTCGACCTCACCGCCTTCCTCCCCGCCGCCCCCGCCAAGATCGACGCCGGCTTCGAGGTCAAGCAGGTCTTCCAGTCCCTCGACTTCGGCACGGTCCAGGGCTACGACTTCCACGGCTCCTGGGAGTCCCGCACCAACCAGCAGTCCGCCATCCGAGTCCCCGCCGGCGCCCCGGACAATCCGGACTTCTCCATCGAGGTGGCCATCGGCGCCTACCGCTCGCGCGGCGCGCCGGCCTCGAAGCTCGTCCTCGGCATCCCGTACTACGGCCAAGGCTGGACCGGCGCCGCCGGCCTGTTCGCCCCGGCCACGGGCGGCGCGCCCGGCACGTTCGCCGTGGGCACCGAGGACTACAAGGTGCTGAAAAACCTTCCCGCCCAAGGCTTCACGATCCACCGCGACTGGCGAGCCGGCCACTCCTACCTGACCGACGGCACGACCTTCTGGACGTACGACGACCCGGCCCAAATCCTCCAGAAAACGGCCTGGATCCGAACCCACCACCTCGGCGGCGCCATGATGTGGTCCCTCGACGGCGACGACTCCTCCGCCACCCTCACCCGCACCATCTCGGCCGGCCTCGCAACCCGGTAGCGATCACCGAGGCGGTGTGCCCACCGGCGCACCGCCTCCTGCCGAACACCGCCGTTCCGTCCTGATCGACGCCTTGACCGACGCCCTGACCAGCGCCAGCTGCCCTTCCGTCAGGCTGGCCGCCGGCCTCGCCCCGGCGGCAGGCAGGCGCGTGATCTTCCTCGCGACCGACGATCCGGCGCTGGCGAGCTCGGCCAGGCCGCGGTGCAGCTGGGCCGTGTCGACGAGGGGGAGGCGCCTGATCCAGGTGCCCGGCCCGCTGGTGCTGCGCGACTTCGTCGAGCGGCCGCTTGGAACAATCATTTCCCAACTTTCGGGGGACGAGGTCCGGCTGTCGGGTCCGATAGCTTACGGCGGTGACAACGAGCGATGTGGCCGACAGTTCGGAATCGCGCTTCTCCGCACTTCTGGTGGGCGCGGCAAAGCTTCCAGGAATGCGTATCAACCGGGCCGCCTATCTCAAGGGTGCGCTGACCCGGCACTGCTCCGAGGACGAGATCCGCCACGCGATCGAGGAGACCCCGGCGGCGGCCGGCATCCCGCTCGAGGTCCTCGATCGCGCGGCGAACGAGTCCATCCGGTACGAAACAGCCAAGGCCAGCGCCCTGTCGGCCGCCGCGGGCATTCCTGGCCTGGTGTTCATGGCCGCCACCGTGCCCGCCGACATGGCCCAGTATTTCGGTCACATGCTCCGCATCGCGCAGAAGCTTGCCTATCTCTACAGCTGGCCGGACCTGTTCGACAATGACAACGAGGAGATCGACGACGCCACCAAGGGAATGCTGGTCCTTTTCGTCGGCGTCATGTTCGGCACCCAGTCGGCGAACGCCGCGGTCGGCAAGGTTGCCGCCATGCTGTCGGAGCAGGCGGTCAAGAAGCTGCCGCAGAAGGCTCTCACCAAGGGCCTCGTCTATCCCATGGTGAAGAAGGTCGCCGCCCACCTCGGCCAGCAGATGACCAAGCAGACCTTCGCCAAGGCGGTCTCCAAGGCCGTGCCCCTCGTCGGGGCGGCCGTGTCGGGCGGCGTCACGCTCGCCACCTACCTGCCGATGGCCAAGCGGCTGAAAAAACACCTCGCCGGCCTGGAGCTGACGGAGCCGGCCCCCCGCGTCGCCGAGGACGCCGAGCGATAGCTGCCTCACGCCTCCCGGGCTGTGCCGCAGGCCCTGCTCGGCAAGGTCGGCGTGGATCCGCGATGCCCCGAGGGCGGGCCTTACAGGCGACGGACGAGTCGGCCTGTACGCCGGATTGAGTCGATCCATGCTGCGTTGACCTGCTGCAACAGTCATCAAGCTGACCGTCGGGGCGTCCCTGGGGCGTGGCGCTCGCTTAACGAGCCAAGGGGAACACACCATGATCGTTCCTTGACACGAAGGAGGTCTCGGAACGAGATCTTGGGCTAGCCGATACATCTGCCCCCAGCCTCGATGTCGTCACATTTGAGACCCTGCCCTGGGTTAGCCACGTCATAGGGCGGCGGCCAGTCCGGACATTGCGGGAGCTGGTGCACCCTCCGCTGACAGGATTAAATGTCTTGCCGATTTGACTCTGGCTCTGTGGGCCATCACATGGTAGATGTCTATTATCCTCGAATGCCCGAGTCGGGAGTCTGATCTTGTGGCTGCAGATGAAATAAATTCGCCTAGCGGACCTGACGGCGAGCCTTCCTCTGAACCGCTAAAAAAGCTAGCACCGTTTGGGTGGTGCAAGGTGGTAGTTCGACGTTGGTCCGGTTTATCAACGGCAAACAAGATCGCTGTAGCCGTCCCGCTCCTTGCTGCAATTATGGCCGGTTGCTTCGGTATTGTGAACGTACTCTTACCGGAGACAATAAAGGGTGCCACAGAAGATCCTGCGCTGTCCCTTGTCGATGCAACTGTCCGTGACCTCGAAAATGAAGCTGCGACTGTCGACGTCAAAGTCCGTAGTCAAGCGCCGCAAGCATCTTTCGCGAAGCGTGCGGCCATTATCATTGAAGACGCCCGCCACATCGAGTTTTGCGAGGCACCGTACCCGCAGGATAGCACCTATACCTATGATATTGCGTTGCCGCTTAAGCCTAAGAAGTTCCCCACAACGATTACTGAGGATATCTCCCAAGTCATTCCTCCGAACGGAGCAGACAGGTTCTCTCTTCGTATTGGAACCGACGGCGGCAGCCTGGGGGGGGGACAGTATATCTGTTCAGAGTGCAGCTTTACTACAATGAAGGTAGCGAAAATTTCGTTGAGAGTTCGCCACTGCTTGCGTACGTTTCGGGGCAAGGTGGGGCGGGAGGTGCTGCATGGTTGGATACGCCAGAACAGCGAGAGTGCGTAAGAAGAAATGCGAATAATCTACGGGAGATGCTTGAGGAAGATGCATTCCGTAGTAGCAACTTGACCAACATGGCCGCCGGCTATAAGGCGTTCGCCGACGAGCTGCCGAGCCGGACGACATCACGTATCCCAGCTGTCGCCGCGGCGTCCCTGGTAACTCTCTTCGCCTTAATGTACACCTACATTCTTTGGCGGAACCGTAAGCAGAAATAACTGTCAAGTCTGTCATTGCTCTCCACTGCGGCTTGCAGATATTACGTAGCTCGATGTGCTGTCCGTCTGCTGGGCAAACCCGCGCGGTAAAGACCGGGGCACGCGGGGCTAATTGGCAGCTAGTTTCGATGTATTAGCCACGACGATCAAGTCTCGGTGGCGCGTGGTTAATTCCTGGCCTCGCGTTCACACCTGCGGCCTGCTACGCGGTCGCCCTCCAAGATAGCGGCTCACCTAAATATGTGCGCGGTCTAGAATAACACCTTAACGCCACAAATTCGCGGCGCACGCGCCCGGACCGCTATCTACCCAACATGGGCGCTGTCGCGGATTTTCTGAACATTGAACCCACTTCGATTCTCTCTAGTCGGGGGTTGACTAGCACCACCTCACAGCGCGTGCAGACCTTGCCGCAGCTATTCCCAGCGGACTAGACCTCGGCCGGCTCCGGAGATTTGTACGTGTGATTCTCAGCAGGAGGTTACAAAACCCAACTAGTATCGGGAGCGCTATCCAAGCACTTCAAATTTCGGCTTGGGGGCAAGTACGGGTGTGCGGACTTGATTGAGATGAAGCCACGGCGGAGCTTCCACCGAAACAAGTCGATGAGCTATACCAACAAGGTCTTGCTGAGCAGCTTCGTCAAGCGCATGCTCAATCTCAATCACCTTAGCTGTAGGGTACTTCTCTAACTGTTCCTGCACCCGTTGCGCCTTGGCGCTTGGCTTCATGTAATACGGTGGTCGCTCATGCCTTCCCAGTGTGCAAACAGCGGCGGCGACAGCCCAATAACAATCGTTAAAGAGTCCCATGAATCCGTTCGGATCGGGAAAAACCGCAAGCCATAGGTTATGCTTGCTATCCCAGCGAACTCCTGGCTGAAGACCCTTGTGTTCCGGCACGATTCCGATTCGAAGCCCTCGGCCGCCCTCAAGCAACTTATAGTTGCTCTTGATTGTGGCTGCTGCATACTTTAGTGAATCGTTGCCGCTAAGGAAGATGTCAGTTTTCCAAACTTGTTCAATCCGTGGTCCGAGCTGCGGCTCAGCGATCTTGCCCCGTGCAGCCACTCGAACCCAAGACCCAAACGAAAACGGCCTGCCTGACCCCTCAGGGAGGAGTACCGCTGAGTCGCCTGCATTGTCTACGACCGCATCTAGAAATCCCAGATACTTTGCACGTTCGTAGCCGAAGAGCAAAGATGAAGGCTGACTCACCCCCTTGAACACCTTAGGCGATGCTTTCGCCAGCGCTGAGGAGAGTATGTCGGAAGTCCTATACTCACCCCCAACAATGGCTTCATGCACAGCCCACTCGAAGCCATCACCTCGCATGCCTTTGTCGCGATCAAGGCGAGCGATCTTCGCGAGCTGGCGCATCGTTACGTCGGGACGGTCGCAGTTAAGATCAACTAGGTCGTCGTGACTGAGTTGATCGAGTTGAGCACGGATGATTGACCGTGCTACGGCATATAGAGCACGACCGTACTCGTCAACAGGATGATTTTGCTCAAGAAACGTAACTTCGCCTTTGGAACTGCGAGCATCGTTCGTCGGGTTGCTAACCTCTTTAAGCTTCATGCCCACCAGTCTGTATGGACCTTCGTTTGCCACCGCCGAGTCCAGCAAAAGTGGCCCGACGATGAAAAGCTGCACGCACCAAATGCGCCTCCTGCGACTAGACTGCAGCCTAGGTCAGCAACCTGCGGCATCGACTCCGCTTAGCACCAGACTGTTACGTCTTCTCCGCTCGGACGGCACGCGGTCCATCTTAGACGCACACAGTCCATATGTCACGAAGCCAGACTTAGGGGCGCCGCCTCAGAGATCGGACGCACTGTTCAGCCATCGATTACTTTGGCAGACTAGGCCGCATGCAGCGTCCTCGCGTTTACCGCGCCGTTGGCGCGAACAGGGTTTCCTGCCGGATCCCGTACGAAGGTGGGTCCAACAGGGGGTGGATCCACGAGGCACTGGGCTCGCAGATTCGTCCGGAGTACAACCGACAGACGCACGAGTGGGAGATAGCGCGAACCCACCTGTTGACCTTGGTCGACGCGCTCGCTGAACGGTTCGGTGAGGTAGACGTACTGCTCGAATACTCAACCACTCAAAAGTGTGATAGACGGTGCCGAGAAGCGCAGGGTGATGACTGCGAGTGCTCCTGCCTGGGCGAGCACCACGCGGGTGGTCTGTATATGACTGGTTGGGTCCAAGTAGGTGATACCACATTAATCCAGCCCGGTCGACAGGTACAGCACATGCGGGTTAAACGGCACTAGCATCGATGGCGGTCTGAGCGCCGGAGGGTAAAGCTACGAAGCTGTGGTGAAGTTCGCGCAGTGTCCAGTCTTTAGGGTCTCTGCGGGCTGCTGGGCTGAACACCGAAATTCAACGATGCCAGCGACTTCGGATCGTACGGCCGGAAGCGTTCCCAAAATAAGTAGGCAACGAGACGGAAATCGCTTGCGCATTCACCGGCGATTGCTTGGAGAGGACTCGCCATGCCGATTCTTCGGAAGTCCCGGGGGAAGTTTTTCAACAAGCATCGAATGCCAGCAGACCGAAACTTTTGGATATACTACTTCGAGTTGCTGGGAAAGCTCGAAGAGATTCCCGAGGCGCATAAGCAAGAACTAGAGAATTGGCGGCCGGAACGCTCGAACTGCCCGGAGCTCACCCTCATGATTGATAATTTCATTAAGCGCATCCCAATTGCATGGCGCGACGTTGCTAGAGAGATTTTCGTCGGTAGGGTTCCCGCCGGGGAGATTCAAGCGACGGCTTGGACTGAAAAGCACGCCGGCCTAATTGAATTGAATGTTCAGTTCACCTGGGTTCTGTCTGCCTATGTAGACACCTACGACGAATTTTACTTCGCAACTAGAGGCCTCATTGAAGAGTTCTACAGGAATGGATCTGATCCTGCTATTGAGGCCATGGCGAAGACGCTCCAATCCAGGCTTCTTGATCCCTGGGATCGACTCGATGAGAAAAAGCTGGCTTGGCGAGACCCGAGATTGATCGAGAGCGGCACGCTTGCTCTAGTCCAATCGAGTCGACCTGGTCGAGAAGAAGCAAGGATGATCCTGGTGAGCGCATGCGAGGAATACATTCTCGCTCACGAACTAGCGCATCATCTCCTCGGCCACCTAGTGAAAAATCGAGGAAAAGCCAGGGCGCGCGAGGTGGTTAATGGGTATCTGAGAGACGACGAAATATGGAAAGTCTACTCTCCGCTCAATAAATCGCAGAAAGATGAGTTTGAAGCCGATATCCTTGCGTATCTGCTAGTTGCTAACGGAGTTGATCGTGCTCCTGAGCAGGGATATATGTATCGGGCGGTGTTGTCATCAGCTATGACTCAAATTGCTCTAGCGCACGTCAAGGAAGGGTGGGTATATGACGCGCCAGACGCTACACACCCGAACTTTTTCCAGAGATTTTCGCTGATTCAGCGCTTGACGGAAATTCTATCGGCTGGAATGCCTAGAGGCGTTATCGGTGATCACCCAATGAGCGCTCTTGGTCAAGTTGAAACTTTTAGCGCCGTCGCATTGCATCATTGGCGTTCCCAGGTAGACAATGAGGTTTCTCCGGCTGGAATCTATGAGGTTGTAGACCTCTTCTTCAAACGCTTTCAAGCAACTAGCAGGAAGATCGGCGAGTCTTACCCGGAAGGTGATGACGGCGAGTTCGATTAGCTTGTCGACGAGCGACGGAAGCGATTCCCACGGGGTCCCATGGTGAGGTAATGAGACCTCTATAGAGGTTCAGTCATCATCAGAAGCAGACTGGCGGCTCATTAGCCATCCTCAGACCGGAAAAGATCGGCCAGAAGGCCAGCTATCTATCCGCTCGCACGCTAGGCCGACAAACTGCCGAGTTCAGCTGTATGGGATCAAGGCGCCGCGCGAGCGCGGCGCGGCCGGCCGCGCTCGGCCTGCTGGCGCCCTCCGGGCGGCATCGGCCGGCGCGCCGGCCCGAGCAACACGTGCCGTCCGGCACCGCTAAGAGCCTCCGGCGGGAGCGCTCGGGCTTCTGGGATGGGTGCCATCCCAGCCCACCGCCAACCCACGCTCAGCCGAGCAGACCTGCCCCTGGGCGCCAAGGTGGAGCGCCCTACTGGACGAACGACCTTGGCGCCCAGGGCCAGACCCGCTTAAGGCAGACGCGGGTCGACGGCGGACGGTATGGCTGGGAGTGGGGTAGCGGTCGCGGCAGCCGTAACGACGCCAAAAGGCGGTCGGCAGGCCAGATCTTCGGGGCGTCTCTGGGGCGTCGGGGAGTCTGCGGGGCGTCAAACGACGGCCAGCAGCGACCATTGACGACCATCAACGATGGTCCATCAGCGCAGGTCAGAGCCAGTCTCGTAGGACTGACCTTGAGGGTGACGGACGAGTTGGCCTGTACGCCGGATTTTGTCCGCGGCGATCTCTCGCCGCTGGGCGGTCATCCATCTCGGCGTGCCGTTGCCGGCATGCTCGTGCGGCCTACCCGCAGGCTCGGGCGAGCAGCCCTCGAACGCCTGCGCCGGCCCCCGCCACCTCGGCGGCGCGGGCCTTGCTTGGCCTTGCTCCGGGTGGGGTTTACCTAGCCACCCCGGTCGCCCGGGGTGCTGGTGGGCTCTTACCCCACCGTTTCACCCTTACCGGCGGTCCGAAGACAGCCGGCGGTCTTTTCTCTGTGGCACTGTCCCGCGGGTCGCCCCGGGTTGCCGTTAGCAACCACCCTGCTCTGCGGAGTCCGGACGTTCCTCGGCGGCGCCCCCGCGGACGGGAACGCCGACGCGACCGCCCAGCCAACTCGTCCGTCGCAGCGTCATCCTACCGGGGCTGCGACGAAGGCGTTCCCCTCCGGGTCGGCGAGCAGCCATGATCCGGCGGGTGTGGTGCTGAGCAGGGTGGCTCCGGCGTGGGTGAGGACGTACGGGTCGGGGTCGCGCAGGAGGAGGTGCCAGCGGAGGCGGCTGCGGCCGGTGCGGTTCTCGGGGACGGGGTCGAAGACCATGAAGTCCCAGGGGAAGTCGGGGGCGCCCGAGACGACCGCGGATTCGCCCTCCTCGGAGACCTCGCCGCCGAGGACGCGGGACCACCAGCGGGCCAGGGGGAGGGGCCGGCGGCATTTGACGACGAACTGGAAGACGCCGGGCGGGCGGTCGTCCGTGGCGGCGTACGCGCAGAGCTGGTTGCCCTCGGGGTCGGCCAGCACCCACCAGGGGTCGGCGGCGGGGGCGCGGATGATCGTGGCGCCCAGGCCGAGCAGCGGGGTGGGGTCGGGGCCGGGGAGGCGGACGTCGACGTGGAGGCGGTCGGTGTCGGGCGGCGGGGCCGGGTCGGGGGTCAGGCGCAGGATTTCGGCGGGGGCGCGGTGGGGCGCCGGGTCGAGGCGCAGGCCGCCGGCGGTGAGGTGCTGCCGGCCGGGGCCGAAGCCTGTGGCGGTCCAGAAGGCGGCCAGGGCGTGGGGATCGCGGGCGGCCAGGGACAGGCCGTCGAACTGCGCGATCGGGCGGACGTAGGCGGAAAGCTCGGTGTTGAGCGTGGGCCAGGACACGGCCCGCGACTGCCCCTCGGCAGAGATCGATACACATGCCCGTACGGGTGAACCGGGTTTCGCAGGTAACTTTCAGGTTGGGGGCCCTAGAGTTACCGCTCATGAACGAGGAAGCGGCGCTCGCCAGCATCGAGACGCAGGTCGCGATGCTGATCCGGCTCGGGGAGGCGACCCGGCGGAGTTCCCCCCGCCCGCATCGTGCGCTGGATCGCGCGGCGTACGTGATCCTGCGCCTGCTGGAGGAGGCCGGCCCGCAGAACGTCTCGGCGGTCGCGGCCCGGCTCAACCTGGACGGCTCGACGGTGACCCGGCAGGTCAGCGCCATGCACCGGGACGGGCTGGTGGAGCGGCACGCCGATCCGACGGATGGGCGTGGCACGGTCATCGCGGCCACCGAGCAGGGCATTTCGCAGGTGCACGCGGTGGCGAAGGCGCGCCGGGAGCTCTACGACGTGATCCTGAAGGACTGGACGGGCCAGGAGCGCCGCGACCTCGCAGCGCTCCTGGAACGTCTCACGCGGGACATGGACAGCTACATCAAGGACCGCTGACCAGGGTGTCGGGGGTGTGACGGCCCTTCTCCAGCCGCGGGTCGCCCGCATCGGCGAAGTAGTCGTCCTGCTGGGTGCCGTCCACCCCGTCCGGCGTCTTCAGGGCACGCAGGACGAGCGTGACGAGCACGGCCACGAGCAGGTTGACCGCCACTGCGACGAAGCCGACGTACACCGTCTTGGGGGTGTCGAAGCCGAAGTCGGAGAGCGGGAAGGCCGACCCGCCGAAGTGCGCGCGCTTGGTGGCGGCGTTCGGGATCTGGTAGAGCATCCACATGCCGAGGCCCATGCCGAGCGCCCAGCCGGCGATCAGGCCGCCGCGGTGCAGCCAGCGGGTGAAGAGGCCGAGGGCCACCGCCGGGGCGGTCTGCAGGATGATGACGCCGCCGATGAGCTGCAGGTCGATGCTGAACTGCGGGTCGAGGAAGATGATGCACGCGACCGCACCGAGCTTCACCACGAGCGACGTGATCTTCGAGACGTTGGCCTCCTGCGCCGGCGTCGCGTCCTTGCGCAGATACTCCTTGTAGATGTTGCGCGTGAACAGGTTCGCCGCGGCGATCGACATGATGGCCGCCGGGACGAGCGCGCCGATGCCGATGGCGGCGAAGGCGATCCCCGCGAACCACGACGGGAACTGCTGATCGAAGAGCAGCGGCACGACGGTGTTGCTGTCGACGCTGCCTTCCTTGCTGCCCGGCAGCGGCTTGACACCGGCCGAGATCGCCGCATAGCCGAGCAGGGCGAGCAGGCCCAGCAGGAAGCTGTACGCCGGTAGCGCCGACATGTTCCGCTTGATGACATTGCGGTTCTTGCTGGCCAGTACGCCCGTGATGCTGTGCGGGTAGAGGAACAGCGCCAGCGCCGAGCCCAGTGCCAGCGTGATGTACTGGATCTGGTTGTTGGCGTTGAGCGTGACCCCGTCGTTCGGTGCCGGCGTCGCGTCGAACTTCGCCTGCGCGTCGTCGAAGATCGACCCCCAGCCGCCCAGCTTGTAGGGCAGATAGATGACCGCCACGATGATCACGATGTAGATCAGCGTGTCCTTGACGAAGGCGATCAGGGCGGGGGCCCGAAGACCCGACTGATAGGTGTACGCCGCCAGGATCGCGAAGGCGATGATGATGGGCGCGTGCCGGGCCAGCGCCGAGTCCCCGGTCACGCCCATGGTCTTGAGCACGGCCTCGATGCCCACCAGCTGCAAGGCGATGTACGGCATCGTGGCCACGATCCCCGTGATGGCGATCAGCAGCGCGAGCGTCGGCGACCCGAACCGCGTCCGCACGAAGTCCGCCGGTGTCACGAACCCGTGCCGGTGCGACACCGACCACAGCCGGATGAGGATCAGGAAAAACAGCGGATAGATGACGATCGTGTACGGGACCGCGAAGAACCCGGCCGCCCCGGCGCCGAAGATCAGGGCC
>NZ_JAUQWH010000133.1 GCF_030757795.1 Actinoplanes oryzae | reverse complement strand
CGCGACGCCGCGCTGGCAGGAGAGCCGCGTCCGCTACGACGACCTGCTGTCCCCGCTGCCGCCCGCCGACGAGCCCGCCCGCCCCGATCCGCTCTCGCCGGAGCTGCTGCGCGGCGAGGAGCCGCGGGCCGCCGCGTCGGCCAGTGCGCCGCCTTACCCGTACGAGGGGGATCTGGACGACTCCCGCCGCGACACCCGGATGGCCTTCCCCGCGGAACGCCCGTCCCGGCCTGCCCCGCGGCCGTGGAACAACCCCGACGCCGCCCGGCACGCGCAGCCGACCCCGATGGAGGGCCTGCCGCAGGTCGCCTCCGCCCCGGTGACCGACGACGCGCGCTCCGGTGATCAGGGGCCGGGCCGCCCGTCGTACGATCCCTCCAGCTTCCCGCGCCGGCTGCCCTACGAGCCGGCGTTCCCCGCCCGCCCCGGTGACCCCGGGGCCGGCAGCACGGGTGAGCAGACCCCCGCGTTGCCCCAGCGCGTCCCGGCCCGGCCGGACGTGCCCACCGTCCCGGAGCCGCCGTCCGTGGAGCCCTCGGCCGAGACCCCCGCGCTGGCGCGCATCGCCACGCACCTGCGCCGCGACGACGCGCTGGAGTCGCATGAGCGGCAGGAGGGCTTCGACGTCAAAGCGATCCTGGAGGCCGTCCGCGAGGTGGACGGCGTCCGGGACGCCGCGTTGCGCACCACTCCCGCCGGGGCGAACAGCCTGCGCCTCGACCTGGCCGAGGGTGCCGACCCGGCCGAGGTGAGCCGCCAGGTGGCCCGCCTGCTGCAGGACCGGATGGGTCTCGACGCCGCCATGCAGGGCGCCGCGCCGCTGGGCGGAGTCCCGTCGGCCCCGGCTCCGCGGTCGGCCCCGCCCGGCCCGTCGCCCCGGTCCGCGCCGCCGTCCTCCGCGCCGCGGTCCGTGCCGCCGTCGTCAGCGCCCCGGTCTGTTCCGCCGTCTCCCGCGCCCCGGTCGGCGCCGCCGGCTCCCGCGGCGCCGAGATCCGCTCCGCCGGCGAGCACGGGCGCACCGGCTTCCCGGTCCGTGTCGCCGGCTCCGCTGCGGCCCGGCCCGGCGCCCGCGTCCGCGCCGCCGTCGGTCACCCGGCCCGGCGCGAACCCGGCGTCCTTCCCGACCGCGGGGACCTACCAGGCCGGGGCGAGCTATCCGCCGGCCTCACACGCCCCTTTCGTGCCGGCGCAGCCCAACCCGTCCGGTCGCACGCTGCCCCAGCGCAACCCGGCCGGCGAGAGCCCGCGGCCGCTGCTCGAGCCCGGCGACCGCCCGGGCCCGCGGATCATGATCGAGAACGTGCAGGTCAACACGTTCGGCACGGAGGCCACCGTGTCGGTGCGCCTGACCGTGGGCGGCCGGGTCGCCGCGGGGGAGGCCACCGGGCCGGCCTTCGACGGCTACCTGCTGCGACTCTGTGCCACGGCCACCGCGCACGCCGTCGACCAGCTGCTCGGCCACTCCGTGCACGTGGAGGGGCCGGCCAAGTGCTATGTCGAGCACGCGGCGGTCGTACCCTTCGGGTCGATCCAGGTGGCGGTGGCGGTGGTCCTGCTGGCCACCGACGGATGGGTCGAGCAGCTCGCGGGCTCGGCCGTCGTCACCGGCGACGACCGGGACGCCATGGTGCGCGCCACACTCGCCGCGGTCAACCGGAGGCTTGAGGCACTCTTGTCCTGATGAAGGGTGCACAACTAGCGGCCGACGAGGCCCTCCCCCCGGACGGGGCCGTCCCGCCGCCGTGGCCGGCTCGCAAGGTTCACGTCGGCGGCGCGATGCTGCACGTGCGGGACACCCCCGGCGCCTCGCCGGAGGCCGAGCCCGCCGTCTACGTGCACGGGCTGGGCGGCTCCTCGCAGAACTGGACGGACGTCGCCGGGCTCCTTGCCGGCCGCCTCGACGGCCAGGCCGTGGACCTGCCCGGCTTCGGCTACAGCGATCCGACCAGGCGCTATTCGGTGCCGGCGTTCGCGGACGGGCTCATCGCCTATCTGGAGTATGCGGACCGCGGCCCGGTCCACCTGGTGGGTAACTCGCTCGGCGGCTCGATCGCCGTGCGAGTGGCGGCCCTGCGCCCCGACCTGGTGCGCACCCTCAGCCTCATCAGCCCGGCGATGCCGTTCCTCAACCCGCGGCGCACCGCCCAGGGGCCGTTGCTGCCGCTGCTCGCGCTGCCCCGGGCCGACCTCGTCTACGCGTGGGGCCTCGGCCGGATGACCGTCGAGCAGGTCGCCGACCAGGTGATCCGCGCCTGCTTCGGCGACACCGCCAAGGTCAGCGAGCAGCGCCGCGCCGAGGCGACGGAGGAGATCCGGCTGCGTTACACGGTCGAGCACTATCCGAAGGCGTACATGGGGACGCTGCGCGGGCTGGTGTCGAGCTTCCTGCGGGCGTACCTGCCGGGGGCGAACTCGCAGTGGCGGCTGGCCTCCCGGGTGACCGTGCCCACCCTCGTGGTCGGCGGGATGCGCGACACGCTCGTCGACTCGCGCGTGCCGGCGCAGGTGGCGCGGGCGATCCCGGACAGCCGGCTGCTGCTCCTGCCGGGCGTCGGCCACGTCGCCCAGATGGAGGTGCCGCGCCTGGTGGCCCGCGGCATCCTGGGCCTGCTCGACGAGGTCCACCAAGCCGCCTGACGCGGTCCATCAAGCTGCCTGACGTGTCCGCAAGCCGCCTGACGGGGGGTCCACCAAGCCGCCTGACGGGCTCCGCCAAGCCGCCTGACGGGCTCCGCCAAGCCGCCTGACGGGCTCCGCCAAGCCGCCTGACGGGGTCCGCCAAGCCGCCTGACGGGGTCCACCAAGCTGTCTGTCGAGATCGGGAAGGCAGCCGTCCGAGCGCTGATCCCGGCCCTGGCCTGGCCTTTGTGGCAGGGTGAAGACCGATGGTCAAGATCCGGACGCCCGCGGCCGGCTCCCGCGAGCCCGGGGCCGGCCGGCGCCGGTGGCTGCCCGCGACGCTGCTCGCCGCGGTCGTGCTGGGCGCCGGCGCTCTGCTGCTGCCGCGCGTGTGGTCGGTGACGTCCGGGGATCCGGCTGTCCTGCCCTCTCCGGTGACGTCCCGCACCGCGGAGGGTCCCGGTCTGGTGCAGTACGGCGGGTCGCCGTCGCCGTCCACATCCCCCGCCTCGCCGCTCCCGCCCGTGGACGCGCTCAGCCTGCCGGGCAAGGTGCCCACCCAGGGCTCGGGCACGTTCACGTATGCGCCGGGGACGAGCAAAATCTTCGGCACCACGGGTACGCTCCGCCGCTTCCGCGTGGCCGTGGAGAAAGGCAGCGGCGAGGATGTCCGGGAGTTCGCCGCCACGGTCGAGGCCACGCTCGGTGACGCGCGCAGCTGGACCGGGGTGGGACAGGTGCGTCTCCAGCGGGTCCCGGGCGGGGCGGCTGCGAGTTTCACTGTCTATCTCGCCACGCGCACCACGGCGGGTCGGATGTGCGCGAACGGTGGCGTGAACATCACGGTCGGCGGCCGCCCGTACACGTCGTGCCGGACGACCGGACGTGCCGTCATCAACCTCGACCGGTGGCGGCTGTCGGCGCCGACGTACACGGCCGCGAAGGTGCCGCTCGCCGTCTACCGCCAGTACGTCATCAACCACGAGGTCGGGCACGAGCTCGGCCGCCACCACGAGGGCTGTCCGCGGGCGGGCGGCCCGGCGCCGGTCATGGTGCAGCAGACCCTGACGCTGCGGGGCTGCGTGCCCTACGCCTGGCCCCGCAAGGGCGGCCGGACGCTGCGCGGTCCCGCCCTCTGAGCGATGCCACCCACCCCTTTCGGGTACGCCCCCCAGCCCCCGATCGTGCCTGCTCACACCCTTCGGCCCAGCCGGGCGGGGCGGTTCGGCCGGGGCGGCATCACCTGGGAGTCGATGGTTCTGAGGTGGTCTCGCGAAACGCCTGTGACGAGCCGTCGCCTCTGGCACTCTGGCGTTTGTTATGGCAAAGGCGACAAAAGGTTCCCCAGTGCCTCGGACCGCCGACGAGGAACTGACCGTGCGGGAGCCCACGACGGCGACGACCCCGGCCAAGGCTGCGCCGATCAAGGCTGCGCCGGTGAAGCGCGCTGCCCCGCGGACGACCGCCGCCAAGGCAACGGCCACGAAGGCGACGGCGACCAAGACGACGGCGACCAAGGCCGCTGCCACGAAGGCGACGGCCACGAAGGCGACGGCGACGGCGACCAAGGCGGCCGCCACCAAGGCAACGGCTGCCAAGGCGGCGACGAAGGCCACACCCGCCAAGGCGACCCCGGCCAAGACCGCACCGGCCAAGACCGCACCGGCCAGGGCGGCGGCGACCAAGGCCACGCCGACCAAGGCGGCGGCGGCGACCAAGGCCACGCCGGCCAAAGTCACGCCGACCAAGGCCACGCCCGCGAAGACGACGGCCGCGAAGGCCACACCCGCCAAGACAGCTGCGGCCAAGGCGGCCCCTGCCAAGGCCGCACCCGACAAAGGCGACGGGTCCGCTGTCACACGGGCGCCGGCCCGATCCCGAGCCCGCAAAGCGGCAGAGCCGGCCGCGGTCTCCGCCGGAGAAGTCGCCGAGGCCTACGCCGCGGGCAAGGCCGACGCCGCGGCGGTGTCCAAGACCACCAAGACATCTACCGCCAAGGCGTCCACGGTGGCCGAGGCGCCGGCCGAGAACGAGCCCGTGCTCACCACCGCGGGACCGGCCCGCCGCACCACCCGCCGCCAGAGCGCGACCCGAGCCCCGGAACCCAAGCCGGCCGAGGCCCCGGAAACGCCGGCCGTCACGATCCAGGCGCCGGGAGCCCCGGCCGTCACGGTCCAGACGTCGGGCGCCACGGCGGTGACTGTGCGGACCGCGGAAGCGACCGAGGCCACAGTCCAGACCCCGGAGGCGCCCCAGGCCACGGTGCAGACCGTGGAAGCGCCCCAGGCCACAGTGCAGACCCCGGAGGCGGTGGCGACACCCGACGCACCCACCGTGGCGATGCCCGTCGTGCCGCCGGTGCCGGATCCGTACTTCCCGCCGCCGGGGGCGCCGTTCGGCGTGGCGGCGGATGGGCGTACTGATCAGTCGTGGCCGGGCGGCGCACCCACCATGGCCGCGGTCCCGCCCGCGGGACCACCGATGATCATTCCGCCGCCGCCGGCGCCGCCTGCCGAGGGAGACGCGGACGCCGTTCCCGCCGCCCGGCGGATGGACAAGAAGCGGCGGCAGGCGGCCGTGTTGTTCTTCCTGCTGCTGG
This sequence comes from Actinoplanes oryzae, assembly GCF_030757795.1. Lineage (GTDB taxonomy): Bacteria > Actinomycetota > Actinomycetes > Mycobacteriales > Micromonosporaceae > Actinoplanes. The sequence goes on along the minus strand of NZ_JAUQWH010000133.1, from coordinate 19,980 downwards.
CGGTGATCGTGCTGGTGGCCGGGCAGATCCTGCGGAACAACGACGACGAGACCAAGCCGTCGGGCAGCCCGGTCGTGACCGCCCAGCCCGAGGCGGCGGCGCCGGCGCGGCCCAGTGCGGCGGCCAGCGCGGCGGCCACGAAGCCCGCGACCGGGGGCATCCCGCCCGACGCCGTGGACCAGCCGCCGACGAAGGCGCCGGCCAATGTGAGCGCGACCGGCTTCACCTTCGTCAGCGGGTACGGCCCGGTGCTCGGCACCACCGGCACGCTGCGCCGCTTCAAGGTCGCCGTGGAGAACCGGATCGGGCAGGGCAACGGCGGCGAGTTCGCCGACGAGATCGACCGGGTGCTCGGGGACCCGCGCAGCTGGATCGCCGCTCGCCAGTTCCGGCTGCAGCGCGTGCCGCAGACCGCCGCCTCGGAGTTCACGATCTATCTGGCCTCGGTGCCGACCACCGAGAAGATGTGCGCCACCGGCGGCCTCACGACCGGCGACTACAGTTCGTGCCGGCTGCCGGGCCAGGTCGTCATGAACCTCGACCGCTGGCAGGACGCGGTCCCGGACTACGGCGCGCCGCTCGAGGTCTACCGGGCGTATGCGATCAATCACGAAGTGGGCCATCAGCTGGGCCACTCGCACGAGGCCTGCCCCGGCAAGGGCGAGCCGGCCCCGGTGATGATGCAGCAGACCTACGGCCTCAAGGGGTGCGTGGCGAACGCCTGGCCCTATCTCGACGGCAAGCGGTACGCCGGAAACCCGCTGGACTGACGGCGCATTCCCCCGTCCCGCATGTCGGGCCGGTGTTCCTCGTCATGGAAAATCCGGCGGTCACCGAGCAACAATGGGTGCGCACCTTACCGTCAACCCGGGGAGTTCACCGTGTCACTGCCCCCGCTCGTCGAGCCGGCCGACTCGCTGTCGATCGACGAGATCCAGCGCTACTCCCGTCACCTGATCATTCCTGACGTCGGCATGGACGGGCAGAAGCGGCTCAAGAATTCCAGGGTGCTCGTCGTCGGCGCCGGTGGTCTCGGCTCGCCCGCGCTGCTCTACCTGGCCGCCGCGGGCGTGGGCACGCTCGGCATCGTGGACTTCGACACCGTCGACGAGTCCAACCTGCAGCGCCAGATCATCCACGGCGTCTCCGACGTCGGCCGCCCCAAGGCCGAGTCCGCCGCGGCGAGCATCCGCGAGATCAACCCGCTGGTCGACGTGGTCATCCACAACACCGCGCTCGACCGCGACAACGTCAAGGAGATCTTCAGCCAGTACGACCTGATCGTCGACGGCACGGACAACTTCGCGACGCGCTACATGGTCAACGACGCCGCGGTGCTGCTCGGCAAGCCGTACGTGTGGGGCTCGATCTACCGCTTCGACGGCCAGGCGTCCGTGTTCTGGGAGGAGCACGGTCCCTGCTACCGCTGCCTCTACCCGGAGCCCCCGCCGCCCGGCATGGTCCCGAGCTGCGCCGAGGGCGGCGTCCTCGGCGTGCTCTGCGCGTCGATCGGCTCGATCCAGGTCAACGAGGCCATCAAGCTGCTCACGGGCATCGGCGAGCCGCTGGTCGGCAAGCTGATGGTCTACGACGCGCTGGAGATGGAATACCGCAAGATCAAGGTGCGCAAGGACCCCAACTGCGCCCTCTGCGGCGAGAACCCGACGGTCACCGACCTGCTCGAGGACTACGAGGACTTCTGCGGCGCCGTCTCCACCGAGGCCCAGGAGGCGACGCTCAACGCCACCATCACGGCCAAGGAGCTCAAGGAGTGGCAGGACTCGGGCAAGGACGTGTTCCTGGTCGACGTCCGTGAGCCGGCGGAGTACGAGATCGTGTCGATCCCGGGCGCGACGCTGATCCCCAAGGGCGAGATCCTCTCGGGCGAGGCGCTGTCCCGCTTCCCGCAGGACAGGCAGATCGTGCTGCACTGCAAGTCGGGCGTCCGCTCGGCCGAGGCCCTGGCCGCCCTCAAGCAGGCCGGCTTCAAGGACGCGGTGCACGTGCAGGGCGGCATCGTGTCGTGGGTCAACACGGTGGATCCGTCGCTGCCGTCGTACTGATGGTCACCCGTTAGAGGTGCCAACTTCCGGGCGGCTCGTCCCTTTGGGGGCGGGTCGCCCTTCTTAAGTGCCGCTGACCAGCGGCACGAACATCATCGGCGCGGTAGCGTCTCGGTCGTGGTCGATATGGATGCCGCGATCGGGTATGTCGTGGCGCACGGCGATCCGGTGGAGCGGGCACGTCTCTCGTGGCTGCGCGCCGGCACCCGCCCGCCGGAGAACGTGCTCGAGCGCATGGAGAGCGGGCAGACCGAGGCGGGCGGCTGGCCCGCGTCCGGCGACGGGTCGGTGCCCTCGATCGACGCCACCTGCTTCCGCCTGGCCGAGCTGGACGATCTCGGTGGCCTCCAGGGGCCACCCGTCGAGAAGGCGCTCGCCTGGCTGGCGAGTGTGCAGCGCGAGGACGGCACCTGGCAGGAGGACGAGTCGCTCGCCGGCGAGGCACCGGCCTGGGCCATGCCCGGCGACCCGGAGGCCACGTTCTATCTGACCGCGGTGGCCGGCTTCTGGATGACCGTCGCCGACGTCGAGGAGCACCCGCGGCACGAGGCCCCGGCCCGCTACGCGAAGGAGCTCGGCGCGGCCGCCCGGTTCGTGGTCTCGCAGCTGCGCCCCGACAACACCTGGCCCTCCTTCCTGGCGGCCGGCTGGCACGCCGCGGGGCTCCTGCACGAGCAGCAGTTCTTCTACGAGTCGGCGCGCGTCCAACTGGTTCTCGGCGACCGGCTCGGCGACATGTCCCCGGCCGACCTCGCCAACATGGCGGCGGCCCTGCGACGCGTCAACCTGGGCGACGACTGGCTGCTGCAGAGCGCGCGGAAACGGCTGGCGGAGACGCAGCGTACGGACGGCGGCTGGGACAGCGACGAGGGGCCCATCTTCGACGTCAACACCACGCTCACCGTGATCAGGGCGTGCCGTTGAGCACGGAGCTGTTCTACGAGACCCGCAACCCGGGCGGCGAGCGGACGATCGTCGCGCTGGCCGGGGGCGCCGCGCGCCACCCGGCGTACCTGGGGGATCTTGCGGGGTTGGCAACCACCCACCGGCTGGTGGTGCCGCACCTGCGCGGTGTCGGACGGACGCCGCTGCCCCCGGGCGATCGCGGCTCCTACTGGCGCCAGGCGGAGGATCTCGAGGCGCTGCGGCGGGACCTCGGGCTCGACCGGTTGCACCTGCTGGGGCATTCCGCCGGTACGCGGCTCGCCCTCGCCTATGCCGTCCGCTTCCCCGCCCGGGTGGCGGCATTGGTGCTGGTCACGCCGCCGTCGGCGTACCTGGTCGACGTGCCGTCGGATCAGGACGAGATCTACGCCCGGCGCCGCGGCGAGCCGTGGTTCGACGCCGCCGAGCAGGCCGCGAAGGAGGGCCCGGCCACCGAGGACGATCAGGGCCTCAACGACTGGTACGCCCGGGTCGCCGCGCGTGGCTACGCCGTCTGGGACGACAGGGCCCGCGCCCACGCCACGGTCGGGTGGATCAGTCACGCGGCGATGCAGGCCTACTTCGGCATCGACGCCACCGACGACCTGCGCACCGGCCTGAAGACGATCAGCGCGCCCGTGCTCGTGGTCGCCGGCGCCCAGGACTCGCTGACGGGGCTCGCGCCGGTGGTGGCGCTGCCCCGCCAGTTCCCGCGTGGCGAGCTCGCCGTCCTCGAGGACTGCGGGCACTTCCCGTGGGTCGAGCAGCCGGCGGCCTTCCGCGCGGCCGTCGACGGGTTCCTTCAGCGCGTGTGACCGTTGCCCGTCACCACGTACTTGGTGGAGGTCAGCTCGGGCAGCCCCATCGGCCCGCGGGCGTGCAGCTTCTGCGTGCTGATGCCGATCTCCGCGCCGAAGCCGAACTCGCCGCCGTCGGTGAACCGCGTCGACGCGTTGATCATCACGGCGGCGGCGTCGACCCGGGCGGCGAAGCGGCGGGTGGCGGTGACGCTCTCGCTGACGATGGCCTCGGTGTGCCCGGTCCCGTACGTGCGGATGTGGTCGAGCGCGTCGTCCAGCGAGTCCACCACGGCCACCGAGATGTCCGCGGACAGGTACTCCCGCCCCCAGTCGTCGTCGGTCGCCGGGACCACGCCGCTCAGCTGGGCCACCCGCGGGTCGCCGTGCACCGTCACGCCCGCGTTGACGAGCTCCTCGACGACGAGCGGCAGGAACGTGTCGACGAGCGCCGCGTGCACCAGCAGCGACTCGGCGGTGTTGCACGTGGACAGTCGCTGGGTCTTGGAGTTGAGCACCACGGCGAGGGCCTTCTCCAGGTCGGCGGCCTCGTCGACGTACACGTGGCAGTTGCCGACCCCGGTCTCGATCACCGGCACGGTCGACTCCTCGACCACGGTCTTGATCAGCGACGCCCCGCCGCGCGGGATCAGCACGTCGACCAGTCCGCGGGCGCGCATGAGCTCCTTGACCGAGTCGCGGCTGCTGGCGTCGAGCAGCTGCACGGCGTCGGCGGGCAGGCCCGCGTCCGCGACGGCCTTGCGCAGCACCGAGACGATCGCCGCGTTGGAGCTCATCGCCGAGCCGGAACCGCGCAGCAGCGCCGCGTTGCCGGACTTGAGGCAGATGCCGGCCGCGTCCGCGGTCACGTTGGGCCGGCCCTCGTAGATGATGCCGACCACGCCGAACGGGACCCGGACCTGGCGCAGCTCCAGCCCGTTGGCCAGCGTCGAGCCGCGGACCACGTCGCCCACCGGGTCGGGCAGCGCGGCCAGCTGCCGCAGCCCGTCGGCCATGGCGGCGACCCGCTCGGCGGTCAGGGTCAGCCGATCGATCATGGCGTCGGCCGACCCGCCCGTACGCGCGTTCGCCACGTCCACGGCGTTCGCGGCGACGATGTCGTCCGCCCGCTCGACCAGCCGCTCGGCCATCAGCAGCAGCGCGGCGTCCTTCTCGGCCCGCGTCGCGGCGGCCAGCTCGATGGCGGCGATCCGGGCGTCGGCTGCCTGCTGCAGCACACTCATCGTCTCTCCTGTCGTCAAAGCAGAACCAGATCGTCTCGGTGCACGACTTCACGCTCGTAGCCGGGGCCCAGCTCGGCGGCCAGCTCCGGGGTCGAGCGGCCGAGCAGCGCGGGCAGCTCGACGGCGTCATAGTTGACCAGGCCCCGGGCCACCGGCGCCCCCGACGCGGCGTCGACCAGGTCGACCGGGTCGCCGGCCGCGAAGGAGCCGTCCACGGCCGTGATGCCGGCCGGCAGCAGCGACTTGCGCCGGGCGACCACCGCGGCGACGGCGCCCGGGTCGAGGTGCAGGCGCCCGCGCGGCGTGGTGGCGTGCGCCAGCCAGAACAAGCGGGCGGCGGGCCGGTGCTCCGCGGCGTGGAAGAGCGTGCCGACCTCCTCGCCCGTCAGAGCGGGCCCGGCGAGCGGCGCGGCGGTCAGCACGACCGGGATGCCGAAGCCGGTCGCGATCCGGGCGGCCTCGACCTTCGTGACCATCCCGCCGGTGCCGACCCCGGCCCGCCCGGCGGAGCCGATCGCGATGCCGTCGAGGTCGGATTCCCGCCGCACATCGGTGATCTTGCGGGACGCCGGGTCGGCGGGATCGCCGGTGTAGAGCGCGTCCACGTCCGACAGCAGCACCAGCAGCTCGGCCTGCACCAGCGCGGCCGCCAGTGCCGCGAGCCGGTCGTTGTCGCCGAAGCGGATCTCGTCGGTCGCCACCGTGTCGTTCTCGTTGACGACCGGCACCGCGCCGAGGTCGAGCAGCTTGCGCAGCGTGCGGTGGGCGTTGCGATAGTGCTTGCGCCGGGTCACGTCGTCGGCGGTGAGCAGCACCTGGCCGACCGTCAGCCCGTGCCGCGCGAAACCGGCCGTGTAGCGCCCGATCAGCAGGCCCTGCCCCACCGAGGCCGCCGCCTGCTGGGTGGCCAGATCCGCCGGACGCCGGCGCAGCCGCAGCGGGGCCAGCCCGGCCGCGATGGCGCCGCTGGAGACCAGCACCACCTCGCGCCCGTCGGCGGCCAGCTTGCCGAGCACGTCGACCAGCGCGTCGACACGCAGGTCGTCGATTCCGCCCGCGGCCGTGGTCAGCGAGGACGACCCCACCTTGACCACGATCCGGCGGGCGCCGGTCACCTCATCACGCACCTGACCCATTCTGCTCGCCGGGGCGCCCCGGGCCGACTTCACATCTCATATCGTGGCCACGGTGACCCCGCAGGAGTACGTCGAAGAAGTCCTCAAGCTCGTCGAGAGCATCCCCGAGGGCAAGGTCATGTCCTACGGCGCCGTGGCGGACGCCCTCGCCGACCGCTCCGGCCGCAACTCCGCCCGCCTGGTGGGGGCCATCATGGCCCGGCACGGCGGCGGCGTCCCGTGGCACCGCGTGGTCAACAGCGCGGGCCGCCTCCCGCCGGGTCACGAGCGGGAGGCGCGGGCGCGGCTGCTCAGCGAGGGCGTGCCCTTCCGCGGCGACCACGTCGACATGCGCTCTATGTGAGACCCAGCCAGCCGGCGGCGCCGCGCATCTGGAAGTCGAAGAACTCGCAGCGCGCCTCGATCGTGTTCTGCAGCTGACCGAAGAGCTCGGCGCTGATCGCACCGCAGCAGTGCAGCCAGGCGCCCATCGCACGCCCCACCACCTGCGGCGCCGCGCCGGGCGCGAAGCCGTCCGCCACGGCCTGCAGCTCCTGGGCGAGCGGGCCCGTGACGGGCTCGCCGGCGGGGACATCGGCGGCGATGACGGTGTTCGCCAGGGTCAGGATGACGCGGGTCGCCGCCGGGATGGTGGCCTGCGGCGCCTGGTAGCCCGGGACCGGGCTGCCGTAGATCAGCGCCCACTCGTGCGGGTTGGCCAGGGCCCACTCGCGGATCGCGTGACAGACGGCGAGCCAGTTCCGGGGGGCGGCCTCGGCGGCGTCGCCCAGGGACCCGTACGCGTCGATGATCAGCGCCGTCAGCAGCTCGTCCCGGCTGGCGAAGTAGCGGTAGACGGCCGACGACGCCATGCCCAGGTCCCGCGCGACCGCCCGCAGCGACAGGTTCGCGCCGTCGGTGCTCAGGTGGCGGCGTGCCACAGCCTTGATCTCGTCCGTCATCTCGGCGCGGACCCGTGCGCGCAGCGAAGCAGCCTTCATGCGCCAAGTGTGCCACTTGCTTTCTTCTCGGTTCAGTGCTCTTATAAGAGAGCAGTGCTCACAAAGGAGATCGGCATGGACGTCATCCTCGGGGCCGGCCCCATCGGCTCGGCAGTGGCTCAGCAGCTCATCGACCAGGGACGCCAGGTCCGCGTCATCACCCGCAGCGGCTCCGGCCCGGCCGCGGCCGAGCGGGTCGCCGCCGACGCCGCCGACCGCGACCGCCTGATCGACCTGACCCGCGGCGCGGAGGTCATCTACAACTGCGTCAACCCGCCCTACACCACCTGGCAGCGAGACTGGCCGCCCCTGTCGGCCGCCATGATCGCCGCCGCCCGCGAGCACGACGCGGTCCTCGCCATCACCGGCAACCTCTACGTGTACGGGCCCCAGCCCGGCGGCCACATGAACGAGCACACCCCGCTGGCCGCGGTCGGCCGCAAGGGCAAGGTGCGCATCAAGATGTGGCAGGACGCCCTGGCCGCCGGCATCCGCACGGTCGAGGTGCGCGGCTCGGACTACCTGGGCGCGCGTACCACCAACGTCTTCTCCATGGTCCTCGGTCCGGCCGTCGCCAAGCGGCGCACCGCCTGGCTGCCCGGCGACCTCGACGCCCCGCACTCCTGGACCTACGCCGGCGACATGGCCACCGCCCTCGTCACCCTCGCCCGCGACGAGCGGGCCTGGGGCCGCGCCTGGCACGCACCCACCCACACCGGCCTCAGCATCCGCGCCCTGGCCGATCGCTTCTTCGCCGTCACCGGTGCCCCCGAGGTGCCGCTGCGCCCCCTGCCGCGCTGGGTGATGCGCAGCGCCGGCCTGGTGGTCCCGATGGCTCGCGAGATGGCCGAGATGGACTACCAGTTCTATCGCCCGTTCCACCTCGACACGACCGAGACCGACCGGGTCTTCGGCCTGCCCCTCTCCGACCTCGACGTGGCCCTTCGCGAGGAAGCCGCCGACCTGCAGCTCGCCTGAGATCAGCGGTCAGAGAAGCAGGCCGACCCCGCCTCGGCGGGGGTCTCCGGCGGCGCCGCCGGCGCCCACGGCGGTGACGCCGCCGAAGTAGTGGTTGAGGGCGGGCCACTGGTTGATGTGCCAGCCCGCGGCGGCCAGGGCGGCCAGCTCGGCGCGGGGGAGGCCCGGCTCGGCGTGGACCGTGTCGTCGACCACGTGGAAGCGGGGGCGGGCGATCGCGGCCGGCATGTCGAGGCCGTCCAGGAGGACGCCGAGGAGCGTGCCGACGAGGGCCGTGCGGATGCGGGAGGCGCCCGCGGAGCCGGCCGCCACGATCAGGTTGCCGGCCTTGTCGCGGACGACGAGCGGGCACATGTTGGAGGACATGCGGCGGCCCGGGGCGAGGTCGTCGGTGACAAGCTCGCCCTCGCCGAGCATCGAGTTGAGATTGATGCCGAGGCCGGGCAGCCAGACGCCGGCGCCGAGGCCCATCGTGGTGGTGATCACGCAGGCGTTGCCGTCCGCGTCGACGACCGAGACGTTGGTGGTGTCGCCGATCTTCTGACGACCGCGGTCGCGCAGGGCGGCGGCGACGGCCACGGCGCGGTCGGGGCGCGGCAGGTCGGCCAGCCCCGCGGGCAGCGCCGCGAGGGTCTCCACGGTGCGGTTGAGGTCGTGGCGCGCCAGGACCCGCCACGACGCCAGGGGCGCCTCGTCGACCGGGGTCTCCAGCACGCGGTAGGACGCCAGGTCCGCGGGCCCGATCGAGCCGCCCGCCGCCCGTACGGTGTCCACGGTCAGCCTCGCGTAAGCGCCCGTGTAGAACAGCTCGGGCCCCTGGTCCGCATACGCCGCCAGCGCCTCCGCCAGCCCGGGGTGGAACAGCCTGTCCCCGCCTCGCAGCAGCCGCCCGCCCGGCGCGTAGACCGCGGCGCCCTCGCCCCACGTCAGCGCCGGCGCGCAGGGCTCCAGCGTCAGGGCGTGCGCGGCGGGCAACGCGACGCCCTCGGCCGCCAGCTCGTACGCCGGCCGCACCACCTCGTGCCACGGCAGGCGCCCCCACCGGCTGTGCACCTCGGCGCAGCCCGCGGGCGTCCCCGGCACCGCCACGCTGGCGCCGCCGATCGCGTACACCTGGGGCATCCCGCCGAAGAACACGTCGATCGACGTCATGGGGCCGGGTTCGCGGTCGCCGTCCGTGCCCGGCACCGCGACGAAGAAGTCCAGGCAGGTGACCTCGCCCGTCGCCGCGTCCAGCCACGTCGCGAAGCCGCCGCCGCCCAGTCCCGTGTAGACGGTCTCCGCGACGCAGGTGGCCAGCACCGCGGCGACGGCGGCGTCGGCGGCCGTCCCGCCCGCGTGCAGGACCCGCAGGCCCGCTTCGGCCGTGGCCGGGTGGCTCGCCGCGACCCCGGCGGCGACCGGGCCCGCGTCCGGCAGGATCTCCATTCGCTGAGCCTATGCGTCACCCCCTCGCTGTGGTTACGATCCGCGTCCATGACGGTCGCCGATCCCTCGGCAGACGTACGCCGGGACGGCCCGCTGCCCCGTCGCACCCTGTTCGGCTATGCCCTCGGCTCCCTGGTCACCGGCCCCTTCGGCACGGTGCCCGGGCTCCTGCTGCTGCCCTATCTCACCGACACGCTCGGTGTCGCCGCGGGCGTGGCGGGCCTGCTCGTGCTGCTGCCCAAGGCCTGGGACGTGCTGATCAACCCCGTCGCCGGCCGGCTGTCGGACCGCAGCGGCGAGCGCCGGGCCTACCTGATCGTCGCGGGCCTGAGCCTCGCCGTGCTCTTCGCTGCCCTCTTCGCGGGACCCTTCGCCGGGGGCGCCCCGGCCGGGGTCTACGTCGCCGCCACCTTCCTCGCCGCCGCCACGGCCTATGCCTTCTTCCAGGTGCCCTATGTCGCGATGCCGGCCGAGCTGACCGACGGATATGCCGAGCGCACCCGGCTGATGACCTGGCGCGTCGCCGTCCTGGCCGTCGCCATCCTCGTCTCCGGCGCCCTCGCCCCGCTGGTCGTCGATGTCGCCGGCGGCGGCCTGGTGGGCCATCGCTGGTCCGGTGCCTTCGTCGCCCTTCTCATCGTCGTGGGCACCGTGGGCGCCTTCCTGGGCACCCGCGGCGCCGTGCCACCGCAGGAGGGCGTGCGGAAGGAGGAGAAGGCGATCACGGACGCCTCCTTCCGCCGCCTCCTGGCCTGCTGGGTGATCCAGGCGGCGGGCACCGCGACCATGCTGGCCGGCGTCCAGTATTTCGCCGACCACGTCATGGAGCAGGAGTCCGGCTCGACCGTCCTCTTCGCGGCCTTCGTCGGCCCGGCCCTGCTCGTCATGCCACTGTGGACGCGGGTGGGCGCGCGCGCCGGCAAGCTCCGCGGCCTGATCGCCGCCTCCCTGCTCTTCAGCGCCGGTGCGCTGGCCCTGCTGCTCGCCGGGGTCATGCCGGCCCTCCTCACCTATGTGGTCGTGGCGCTCGTGGGCTGCGGATATGCCGGGCAGCAGGTCTTCGCGATGGCGATGCTGCCCGATCGGGTCGCCCACGACACTGCCACAACCGGACGGCGCCGGGCCGGGTTGTACACAGGCCTGTGGACAGCGGGGGAGACGCTCGGTCTGGCGCTCGGCCCGGGCATCTACGCGCTGATCCTGCAGGCGTTCGGCTACGTCTCGTCGTCCACCGGCGTCGCGGCGGTGCAGGACGCGACCGCCCGCTGGGGCGTGCTGCTCGGGTTCACGGTGGTGCCGGCCCTGCTCATGGGCTGTGCGGTGGTGCTGCTGCGCGATTACGAGGATGTGAGGACGACGCCGTGACCGGGATCCCCGCCGACCAGGTGCTGGCCGAGCTGCGCGCGCTGCGGGAGGGCGATCTGCCCACGCACGGCGGGCGCCTGTTCGCGTACGTCTACGACCCCGCCGTTCCCGGCCTGGACGAGCTCGCCCGGGAGGCGTACGGGATCTCCTCCGCGGTGAACGGCCTGGACCCGACCGCCTTCCCCTCCCTGCTCGCCATGGAGAACGCGCTCGTGGCCACGGCCGGCAGGCTTCTCGGCGCGGGTCCCGGAACAGCCGCACCGGACATGGTGGGAAGCGTCACGTCGGGCGGCACCGAGTCGATCCTGCTCGCCGTCAAGGCGGCCCGGGACGCCGGCGCCACGGAGCAGCCGCGCATGGTCGTCCCCTACTCCGCGCACGCCGCGTTCGCCAAGGCTGCGCAGTACTTCGGGGTGGCGCTCGACGTGGTTCCCACCGGTTCGGGACTGCGCGCCGACGTGGCGGCCACGGCTCGGCGGATCGGGCCGGACACTGTGCTCGTGGTGGGCTCCGCGCCGTCGTACGCCCACGGTGTCATTGATCCGATCGCAGAGCTGGCCGCCGTCGCCGCCGAGCGCGGGGTCCGGTGTCACGTGGACGCGTGCTTCGGCGGCTGGGTGCTGCCCTATCTGCGCCGGCTCGGTGCCGACATCCCGCCGTTCGCCTTCGACGTGCCGGGCGTCACCAGCGTCTCGGTCGACCTGCACAAGTACGCCTACACGCCCAAGGGCGTCTCGCTGCTGCTCCATCGGGACGCGGGCCTGCGCGCGAGCCAGTACTTCGCGTACTCGGACTGGCCCGGCTATCCGATGGTCAACCCGGTGCTGACGTCGACCCGGCCGGGCGGTCCGATCGCCGCCGCGCTGGCCACCGTGCGGCATCTGGGTGACGACGGTTACCTCCGGCTCGCCGGGCGGACCCGCGAGGCGGTCGCGATCCTGGCTGCCGCGGTCGAGGCCACCGAGGGCGTACGGCTCATAGCGCCGGCAGAGACAACGGTGGTCTGCCTCACGTGCACCCCGGGCTACGACGTGTTCGTCCTCGCGGACGAGCTGGCGGCTCGTGGGTGGCACACCCAGGTGCAACTGGGGTACGACGACGTCCTGCCCACCTTGCACCTGACGGTGACCGCTGCCGTACGCGACGCCGTCGACGCCTTCGCCGCCGACCTGGCCGCCGCGGTGACCGCCGCCGAAGGCACCCGCCCGGCGCAGGTGCCCGTGCTCTCCCCGCAGGACGTGACTCCCGAGCTGATCCAGCAGCTCGCGGCCACGACCGGCCTGTCGAGCGGACGGATGTCGGAGGTGCACAGGCTGCTCGACGCGGCCTCGCCCGCCCTGCGCGAGGCGTTGCTCACCGGCTTCCTGAGTCAACTCCAGAGTCCGGCGTGGTGAGGGGTACCTTGACGGGGTGGCCGGTCTGCCAGGAGTGCTCGGTGAGCCCATCAAATTCGCGCTGAACTGGGGGCGTCGCTACTCGCTGTGGGTCTTCAACTTCGGGCTGGCCTGCTGCGCCATCGAGTTCATCGCGACCAGCATGGGCCGGCACGACTTCATGCGGCTGGGCGTGATCCCCTTCGCCCACGGCCCCCGGCAGGCCGACCTCATGGTGGTCTCGGGCACGGTGACCGACAAGATGGCCCCGGCGATCAAGCGGCTCTACGACCAGATGCCCGAGCCCAAGTACGTCATCTCCTTCGGCTCGTGCGCCAACTCCGGCGGCCCCTACTGGGACTCCTACTCCGTCACCAAGGGCGTCGACCAGCTCATCCCCGTCGACGTCTACGTGCCGGGGTGCCCGCCGCGGCCGGAGGCGCTGCTGCACGGCATCCTGAGCCTCCAGCAGAAGATCGCCGCCGAGCAGTCGGGCCCGGGCGGCGTGTCGCGCCCCGACCCGCTGATCCCCGGCCCGCCGGACGCGGCCACGCGCCCCCGTGACGCCGTCTCGCTCACCGCGGGTGTGGTGAAACCCCCAGCTCAGAAGCTGTAGTTGCGAAATACAGCTAGGCTGGCGAGCTATGGGTGGTCAACCGCGGTCCGACTTCATCATCGACGTGCTGACCCGCGAGTTCGGCGAGCTGATGGCCGTCGATCCCGCGGCCTTCCGGCGCAAGTTCCGCAAGATGGCGGCGTCGCCGTTCGCCTTCTACCGGGGCAGCGCCTCGCTCTTCTACGCCGACCTGACCGCCGGCTGGCGCGACGACCGGTTCCTCGACGAGCACACCAGCCGGGTGTGGATCCACGGTGACCTGCACGCCGAGAACTTCGGCACGTACATGAACTCGTCCGGTCAGCTCGTCTTCAACGTGAACGACTTCGACGAGGCGTACGTCGGGCCCTTCATCTGGGATCTCAAGCGCTTCAGCGCCAGCGTGGCCCTCATCGGCTACAGCAAGGCGCTCTCCGACGACGTGATCACCTCGCTGGTCCGGGCGTTCGCGGGCGCCTATCTGACCGAGCTGCGCGCGATCGCGCACGGCGGCGACGACGCGATCGGCTCGATCACCCTGGACAACGCCGACGGCGTGCTGCGCCGCGTGCTGCAGGAGGCGCGCCTCAACACGCGCGTCGACCTGCTCGCGGGTCAGACCACCATCGACGAGTACGAGCGCCGCTTCTCCCTCGGTGACGGCGTCTACGACGTCGACGCCGCGACGGCCGAGCAGGTCACCGCCGCGTTCCATGCCTACCTCGACACGCTGCCCTCGCACGGCCACGGGGTGTCCACCGGCATCAAGGACATCAAGCTGCGCAAGGGCGTCGGCATCGGCTCGGCCGGCCTGCCCTCCTACAACCTCCTGCTCGAGGGGCACACCCAGGCGCTCGAGAACGACGTCATCATCTACATGAAGCAGGCCCAGGTGCCGGCCGTGGCTCGCTGGGTCACCGACGAGCGGGTCGAGGCCTACTTCCGGCACCAGGGCCACCGTACGGCCGAATCGCAGCGGGCCCTGCAGGCGCACGCCGACCCGTGGCTGGGCTACACCGAGCTCGGGGGCGTCGGACAGCTCGTGGCGGAGGTGTCCCCGTACGCGAACGATCTCGACTGGGCCGACGTCAACGAGCCGCAGGACCTCGCCGGCGTCGTCGCCGACCTGGGCCGCGCGGTGGCGCGCATGCACTCGGTCGCCGACGACGAGTCGAGCCACGACCTGGTCGACTTCTCCACCGAGGAGGCGATCGCCGCGCAGGTCGACAAGGACGAGGCCGGCTTCGTGGACGTCCTGGTCGACTTCGCCCACCGCTACGGCGACCAGGCCCGCGAGGACCACCAGGACTTCGTCGATCTGTTCCGCAACGGGCGGCTCCCCGGCCTGGAGTGACGTTTCTGTCGGGGCCTCGTCCTAGGATGAGCGCCATGACTCCCGAAGAGGTCGGCGAGCGGCTGGTCGCGCTGCTGACGGCGGACGACGCCGACGCGCCCGTGGACCCGTCCGCGCTCACCGCGGGCGTCTCCGGCGGCGGCGCGAGCTTCGCCCGGGCGGTCGTCGACGTGCCGGTCGCCCTCTGGTGGTCCGCGCTCGGCGTGGCGCAGGACCAGGGCGGGCTGGGCTGCGACTTCTTCGACTGGCTGTCGGCGGTCGACGAGCTGGAGGGCGGCTTCGGCATCGTCGCCCACGTCTGGTCCACCCGCCGCAAACACGGCCTGCTCCTGCGCACCCGGGTGCCGCGCGAGGCTCCCTCGGTCGAGTCGGTCGTCGACCTCTATCCGGGCGCGGCCTGGCACGAGCGCGAGACCCACGAGATGTTCGGCATCGTGTTCGAGCGCCACCCCGACCTGCGGCCGCTGCTGCTGCCGCCGGGCTTCGAGGGCCACCCGCTGCGCAAGGAGTTCGTGCTGGCGTCCCGCGTCGCCAAGGCCTGGCCCGGCGCCAAGGAGCCCGGGGAGTCGGAGGCCGGCGCGGCGAAACGGGCGCCGATGCGGCCGCCCGGCGTCCCCGACCCGAACGACTGGGGCCCGCTCAAGGGCCAGGTCCCGCCGCCGGAGCGTCCCGCCCGCCGCGCCCCGGCCGACCGCCCCGCGCGTTCCGCTCCTGCCGACCGCCCCGCGCCCGGTGACCGTCCGGCGCGTCCCACTGCTGCCGACCGTTCCGCACCTGGTGACCGTCCGGCGCGTCCCACAGCCGCCGACCGTCCTGCCGCCGCCGACCGTCCTGCCGCCGCTGACCGTCCCACGGCCGCCGACCGTCCCGCGCGTCCTGGGCCTGCCGGCCGCGCTGCGTCTGCCGAGCCGGCCAAGCCTGCGGAGCCCGTGAAGCCTGCCGAGCCCGCCGAGTCGACCGAGTCCACCGAGGGGGAGGGCTGATGCCGCTCTGGCTCGACCTGCTGATCCGGGTCGTCGCGGTGGTGGCGGGCTTCCTCGTGGTGCCGCTCGTCGTGGGCCAGATGGAGCACAAGGTCATGGCGCACATGCAGGGCCGGCTCGGACCCATGTACGCGGGCGCCTTCCACGGGTGGGCGCAACTAGTCGCCGACGGGCTGAAGTTCGTCCAGAAGGAGAACATCACCCCGCGCGACGCCGACAAGCGGGTCTTCCATCTGGCGCCGGTCGTGGCGCTCTTTCCGTACCTCATCGTGCTCCTGGCCGTCCCGCTCGGGCCCGGCGGCCTGGTCGCGCAGCGGCTGGACATCGGTCTGTTCTTCGTCCTCGCCGTGCTGGGCGTGGGCGTGGTCGCGGTGCTGATGTCGGCGTGGGCCTCGGCCAACAAATACAGCCTGCTCGGCGGCCTGCGCGGCGCAGCGCAGCTGCTCGGCTACGAGCTGCCGCTGGTGCTGTCGGCCGCCAGCGTCGCGATGGCAGCCGGCACGCTGAGCCTGCCCGGCATCGTCGAGGCGTGGCGACCCTGGTGGCTGCTGTGGCAGGCGCCCGCCGCGCTGGTGTTCTTCGTCTCCGGTCTCGCCGAGATCCGCCGCCCGCCGTTCGACATGCCGATCGCCGACTCGGAGCTGGTCTTCGGCTACATGACCGAGTACACCGGGCTGCGCTTCGCGTTCTTCCTGCTCGCGGAGTACGTGGGCATCGTCGTCATCGCCGCGCTGACCACCGTGCTGTTCCTCGGCGGCTGGCACGGCCCGGCCGCCGACCAGCTCGGGTGGTTGTGGACGCTGGTGAAGGTGTTCGCGGTGGCCTTCGTCGTCATCTGGCTGCGGGTCAGCTACCCGCGGCTGCGCGAGGACCAGCTGCAGCGGCTGTGCTGGCTCGTCCTCGTGCCGGTCGCGCTCGGCCAGCTGATCCTCACCGCCGCGGTCAAGGTCGCCCTGTAGAGAAGACGATCGCGCCCGCCCCGGGAAAGGCCGCTGTACCCGTGGCCGTTGTGCGCTTGAGCTGTACGCGACGAACGGCCGGGCGCAGTTGCGGTGCGCCCGGCCGTCCGGTCCGTCGGTCGTTCACCCGGCCGCTCGGGGTTCCGGCCCCGGGGCGTCGCTCGGAGGGTTGCTCTCCGGCTGCCGGTCGTCCGGTCGGGAACAGTTGCGGATGCGCCCGGCCGGTTCGCTCTCGTCGCCCGTTCGACGGGGGGTGAGCGACGGCTTCGATCAGGTCAGGAGCGTGACCGAGTAGTCGAGCGTGGTGCCGCTCGCGGTGTAGGTCGCGGTCTGGCCGTTCGCGCAGTAGGACACGAAGACGTTGCCGGCCACGTCGTCGCCCGCGGTGGCGTGGACGAGGGGCCGGACGTCGAGGCCCTCGGCCAGCGGCGTCGAGGTCAGGTCGATGATGCGCCACTGGTTGATCGGGTAGGTGTCGGTCGCCGCGGAGAGCTGGCCGTCGCGGGTGGTGATCTGGAAGTTGAGGACGAAGCCGGCGTTGTTGACGACGGCCACCTTCTGCACGCACGGGGTCGCCAGCGTCGTGGGCGGCTCGGCGGCCGCGGCGGGCTGGGCGGCGGATGCGAGCAGCCCGGCGACGCCGGCGGCGGCCAGCGAGGCGGTCACTGCGGCGCGCATTCTGGGTGTCCGAGCGGTCATGAGGTGTCCCTCCAATGTGGGTCGGGGTCGTTGTCCGGGGCTCCCAGTTTCCGGACACCACAGCACTAAACTGACGATCATCGTTATTCAGAGAAATAACTGTGAAACTCCTGAACAGACACGTTCAGGCACAAAGCTCTGGGAGCGCGCCCACCCGTTACGGTCCGGACCGACCGGAACGCGATCACCTCGGCGAACGCTGCCGGCCTCCGCGGCGCCCGGGCATCGCTCCCGGTCGATCAGGCGCGTGACACCCCGGCGGCGATCGGCGACATCGCTGTCATGCGGTCGCCCGGCGGGTGGAGACGGGCGGGCGACCGGCCGGATCGGTGGCGCCTCCGCGCGGCACTCGTGCTGCGGGCGCACCGTACGGGAGGATGTTCCGGGGGTGTCCTTACCAGGAATCCGGCGACCGGGCAGGATAAGCGCTTATGAGTGAGCATCCGGGTCGGCGCACGCCCGGCAAGGGGCTGGTGGACGGGCTCGCCGTCACGCTCAAGACGATGACCCGCCGGTCGGGGACCCAGCAGTACCCCGACGTGGAGCCCGACCTGCCACCCCGCTCCCGCGGCGTGATCGCCCTCCTCGAGGAGAACTGCACCGTCTGCATGCTCTGCGCACGCGAGTGCCCGGACTGGTGCATCTACATCGACTCGCACAAGGAGGAGGTCGTCGTCCCCGGGGCGGCCCGAGCCCGGCAGCGCAACGTGCTGGACCGGTTCGACATCGACTTCTCGCTGTGCATGTACTGCGGGATCTGCATCGAGGTCTGTCCCTTCGACGCCCTGCACTGGACGCCCGAGTTCGAGTACGCCGAGACCGACGTCCTCGACCTCCTCCACGACAAGAACCGCCTCGGCGACTGGATGCAGACCGTCCCGCCGCCGCCCGCCCACGACGTCCTGGGCGAGCCCTCCAAGGAGGAGACGACGGCCGCCCGCAAGGCCGCCGGCCCCGGCGCGGCCACCCCGGCCAAGGTCGCCCGCCCCGCAGCCTCGGCCCGCCCGGCCGCAGCCCGCCCGGGAGCCCCGGCCGCCGCCGCCCGTCCACCAGCCCAGGTTCGTCCAGCAACTGCAGGCGGCCTGCAAGCAACGCCAAGCCCGGCGACCCCGGCGACCCCGGCGAGCCCGCCGACCCCGGCGACCCCGGCGACCCCGCCGACCCCGGCGAGCCCGCCGACCCCGCCGAGCCCGCCAAGCCCGGCAAGTCCGGCGAGTCCTGCGAGCCCGGCGAGCGACGCAGGCCCGGTCGAGGAATCGGGAGCGCCGACCGTGCCGCCCCCGGCCTCCGCCTCGCCGTCGGGAGCCCAGCCCACCATCGACGCCCCGAAGGCCCCGGTGGCCGAGGCGAAACAGGCCGCCGCCGAGCAGCCGCTCGCAGCCGCACCGGACCAGCCCGCTGCCCAGCCGTACGGCGGCGAGCAGCCCGGCACCGGGACGCGCGGACCCGGGGAGCCGGACGAGGGGACCGAGCGGTGACGGTCGCCGACGCGCTGCTGCTGGCGCTCGGCGCCGTGGCGGTCGGCTCGGGCGCGCTCGTCGTGACCAGCGCCCACCTGGTGCGGGCCGGCCTCTATCTCGTGGTGAGCCTCGGCGCGATGGCGGGCCTCTTCCTCGTGCTCGGCGCCGAGCTGGTCGCCTGGGTGCAGGTGCTCGTCTACGTCGGCGCCGTGGTCGTCCTGCTGCTCTTCGCGGTGATGCTGACCCGGGCGCCGATCGGCCCGTCGCGCGATCTCGACCGGCCGGCCTGGCCCGCCCTGATCATGGGCGGTGGCGTGGGCCTGGGGCTGGCGGCGCTCTTCGTGGCCGCCTTCCGGTGGACGGTCTACGCCCTGCCCGCCCCCGGCACCGCGGAGCGGATGGGCGCGGAGATCTTCGGCTCCTGGGTCCTGCCCTTCGAAGTGCTCTCGATCCTCCTCCTCGCCGCCCTGGTCGGCGCGATCATCCTGTCCCGCCCCGACATCGGAGAGCCCCCGGCCGAGGCCCCGGCACCCGCCCAGGCGCCGCCGGCACCCGCCGAAGCGGCGCCCATCACGCACAAGGAAGCCGCGGAAGAGCCGGCAACCGCGGAGCGGAAGGAGGACGCCTGATGCACGCGGTCATCCCGTACGTCACCGCCGCCCTCCTCTTCGGCCTCGGCGTCTACGGCGTCCTCCGCCGCCGCAACGCGATCCTCGTCCTGATGGCGGTCGAGCTCATGCTCAACGCCGTCAACCTGATCCTCGTCACCACGGACTCGACGCTCCAGGGGCATCGCGGCGGAGCCTTCGCGCTGTTCGTCATCGTGCTCGCCGCCGCCGAGGTGGGCGTCGGCCTGGCGATCGTGCTGCAGTACTACCGTCTCCGCGCCGCCGTGGTGGTCGACGACGTCACCCTGAGCGAGAACGAGAACGCCCGATGACCGCCGACGTGCTCACGCTGCTGCTGTCCGGCGTACCCCTGCTCCTGGGTCTGCTGGGTCTGCTCCTGAGGAACGATGCCCGCAGGCCGGCCGCCGCCCTCGGCATCGCCGGCGCCGCCGTCGCCCTCGCGGTCACCGTCGCCCTGCTCGCCCTGGTCGACGACCCGGTACGCGTCACCGCCGAATGGGTGGCCTTCGGCGGCTATCAAGTAACTCTCGGCTACTCGCTCGGCCCCGCGGCACTCTACGTCGCTCTGGCCGTCACGGTCGTCGCGCTCTGCGTTCAGGTCTACTCCGTCGCCTATCTGCACGACGACAAGCGCTACGCCCCGTACGCGGCCCAAGTCAGCCTCTTCACCGGCGCCATGCTGCTCGTGGTCTCCGCGAACGACCTGATTCTCCTGCTCATCGGCTGGGAGGTCATGGGCGCCTGCTCCTACCTGCTGATCGGGCACGACCGCCGCCTGCCAGAAGCCCCCGCCGCCGCTGTCAAGGCGTTCGTCGTCACCCGGGTCGGCGACGTCGGCTTCCTGCTCGGCATCGCGTGGCTCGGTGTGGCCGCCCAGAGCTTCGAGATCGACAAGATCACCGGGGCGCCGACGGTCGCGTTGCTCCTGATCCTGGCCGGCGTCGCGGGCAAGAGCGCCCAGTTCCCCCTGCACACGTGGCTGCCCGACGCGATGGCCGGCCCCACGCCGATCT
>NZ_JAUQWH010000132.1 GCF_030757795.1 Actinoplanes oryzae | reverse complement strand
AAGGGTGCGGCCACCAAGGCCATGCCTGCCAAGGGTGCGGCCACCAAGGCGATGCCCGCCAAGAGCACGGCGACCAAGGCGACGGCGGCGAAGTCCACCGCGGCCAAGAGCACGGCGGCGAAGGCGACGGCGTCCAAGGCAACCGCGGCGAAGGCCACGGCTGTCAAGAGCACGGCGTCCAAGGCGACGGCGTCCAAGGCCACGGCTGCCAAGAGCACGGCGGCGAAGGCCACGGCGTCCAAGGCGACGGCGTCCAAGGCGACGGCGGCGAAGAAGAGCGCCGGCAAGGGGGCGGCCGGGAATACTGCTGCCGGTGCGGCGCGGGCGGCGGGAGCCAGCCGGGCCACGAAGGCTGCCAACGCCAAGCCGGCCGGGATGACCAAGAGTTCGGCCACGAACGCCAATCGGGTGGCTCGGCCCGCCGACGCGGGGGCGGCTCGGAAGGCGACTGCTGCCGCGAACGGGCGTACGGGATCGGTGGGGAAGACCGCCGCGCGCAAGGCGACCGCCAAGCGCTGATCGCACGACTGCCTGCAGGGGCCGCGCCGGACAAGGCGCGGCCCCTGACTGTGTGCGGGCCCGCCGCACCGAAGCCGAGGCGCCGCCCCTGACTGTGTGCGGGCCCGCCGCACCGAAGCGGAGATGCGGCCGGAGCGACGCGGCGGTCCTGGAGCAGCGTGCACGCCCGCGTCGTCGGAGCAGGCTGCGGACGCTGAGCTGGTGCGGTTCAGGGCAATGGGGAGCGCGGCGGCGAGCATTTTCCGGGCGGACGGGTTAGGAATGAGCGTGCCCATTGCTCGCGTGCTGGCCCCGCAGATCGATTTTTCCGTTCTTCGCAAGGAGCTCTCGCTGCCCGGCGGCGACGAGTATCCCGAGCCCGCGAGACGCGAGGCCGAGGCGGCGGCCGCCGTGGCGCTGCCGCCCGTCGATCGCACCGGCATCCCGCTGGTCACGGTGGATCCGCCGACGTCGCGGGATCTGGATCAGGCGCTGCATCTCGCGCGGCGGGGGTCCGGGTATGTCGTGCGGTACGCCATCGCGGACGTGGCGAGCTATGTGCGGCCGGGCGGTGCGCTCGAGGCGGAGACCTGGCGGCGGGGGCAGACGGTCTATCTGCCGGACGGGCGGGTGCCGTTGCATCCGCCGGTGCTCAGCGAGGGCGCGGCGAGCCTGCTGCCGGACGGCGACCGCGCCGCGGTGCTGTGGACGATCGAGCTGGACGCGCGCGGGGAGACCACGTCCGTGGGGCTGGAGCGCGCGACCGTACGCAGCCGGGCCAAGCTGGATTACGCGGGCCTCCAGCGGGCCCTCGACGAGGGGTCGGCGCCGGAGGCCGTGACCCTGTTGCCGGAGATCGGGGCGTTGCTGGCCGCGCGGGCCGCCGAGCGGGGTGCCGTGGATCTGCGATTGCCGGAGCAGGAGGTCGAGCGGGAGGGGAACGGCTGGCGGCTCGTGCTGCGGGCGCCGCTGGCCGTGGAGGAGCACAACGCGCAGATCTCGCTGCTGACCGGGCGGGCGGCGGCGCGGATCATGCTGGACGGCGGGATCGGGTTGCTGCGGACGATGCCGCCGCCGCGCGCCGAGACGGTGGAGGCCTTGCACAGCACGGCCCGGGCCCTCGGCCTCGACTGGCCGGCCGGGGCGCCCCTGCCGCCGGTGGACCCGGCCGATCCGCGCGGGGCCGCGTTCCTCGACCAGGCCGCGGAGATGTTGCGGGGCGCGGCTTACACGGCCTTCGACGGTACGCCGCCCGAGCTGACCGGCCACGGCGGCGTCGGCGCCCCGTACGCGCACGTGACCGCGCCCCTGCGCCGCCTCGCCGACCGCTACGCGACCGAGGTCTGCCTCGCCCTGCACGAGGGTCGGCCGGTGCCGGACTGGGCCCGGGCAGCCCTGCCGAAGCTGCCCGCGGCGATGGCGGCCACGGACAAGGTCGCCGGCGCCGCGGCCCGGGGCGCGGTGGCGCTGGCCGAGGCGGTGCTGCTCGCGGACCGGGTGGGCGAGACCTTCGACGCGGCGGTGCTCGACGTGGACGACAAGCGGCCGGGCGGGACCGTGGCGATCGACGACCCGGCCGTGGTGGCCCGGTGCTCGGGGACGTTGCCGCTGGGCGAGCGGGTGCGCGTACGCCTGGTGGAAGCCGAGCCCCGGACCCGTACGGTGAAGTTCGTCAGGGAAGAGTGACCAGCACCTTGCCGACCGCGCCCTGCTGGACCGCGTCGTGCGCCGCCGCCGTCTCCGCCAGCGGGAAGTAGTGCAGCGGCAGGCCCGCCTCGGAGCCGACCGGCAGGGCGCCGTCGCGCAGGGCCGCGCCGACGTCCTCGGCCGCGGCCTGCAGCAGCTCCTCGCCGAGCGTGTAGAGGATGAGGAACTGCATGCGCGTGTTGAGCAGCATGTGCGGGCGGACCTCGAAGGTCGCCGTGTCGCCGGCGTAGATCGCGATCGACGCGTGGTTGGCGGCCACGGCCTGGTTCAGCGCCGCGTTCTGGCCGGGGGCGAGCTCGACGATGATGTCGACGCCGCCGGGCGACACCGCGCGGATCTCCTTGGCCGGATCTCCGTCGCGATAGTTGTGCACGTGATGCGCGCCGGCGGCGGTGGCGAGCGCGGCCTTCCCGGCGGAGCTGACCGTGGTGTGGACCGTGGCGCCGGCCCAGCGGGCGAGCTGGATGGCGGCATGCCCGACCGCGCCCGCGCCCCCCGCGACCAGCACGGTGCGGCCGTCGAGGGCGCCGGGGGAGAGCCGGGCGGGCCCGGCCTCGGCGACGGTGAGGGCCCGGTGCGCGGTGACCGCGGGGACGCCCAGCGCGGCACCCGCGTCGGACGACACCCCCTCCGGCAGCGGGAACGCGTGCTCGGCGGGCACGACCGTGAACTCGGCGGCGGTGCCGTGCGGGCTGCCGTGCGCCGCCAGCATCACCCACACCCGGTCGCCGGTGCGATGCGACAGCACGCCCGGTCCGACGGCGTCGACGATGCCGGCACCGTCCATGTTCGGCGTGGCGGCGGTCTGGCCGGTGGTGATCCGCTTCCAGTCGGTCGGGTTGACGCCGGAGCGCTCGACGCGGACCCGGAGCTGCCCCGGCCCGGGCTCGGGCACCGGACGCTCCTCGAGGCGCAGTCCGGAATCGCTGAGAACGATGGCCTTCATGGGCCGAACCCTACGGGAGCCGGGGCACGCCTGACCCGTCGAGCGGCCACTCCGGATAGTAGGTGATCTCCCACAGGTGCCCGTCCGGGTCGGCGAAGCAGCCCCGGTGGCCGCCGGCCCGCACCAGGGAGGCGCCCGCCTGCACGGCCGCCCGCAGGGCCTCGTCGACCTCGGCCGGGCCGGCGACCGGGATGGTGAGCACGGCGGCGCCCGGGCGGCCCGGCGTGCCCTCGGGCAGGTCGGCGGCGGGCACCAGCGCGAGCACGCCGCCCGTGGTGTGGAACCAGCTCACGACGCCGGGCACCGAGGCGGGCGAGAGCCGCCAGCCGAGCGACGAGTAGAACTCGCTCGCGCGCGCGACGTCGGCCACGCCGAGGGTGGCGACGCCGAGACGGGCGGGAACGGACATGGGGCACCTCCGGGGGGACGGAGGTGCCACAGTAGTTGATCTAGAACGTGTGCTCGGCCGCCGGGAACTCGCCCGTGCGCACCTCGTCCGCGTACTGCCGGACGGCCGCCCCGAGCACCCCGTTGAGGTCGGCGTAGCGCTTCACGAAGCGGGGCGCCTTGCCCGTACGCAATCCCGCCATGTCCTGCCAGACCAGCACCTGCGCGTCCGTGTCGGGGCCCGCGCCGATGCCGACCGTCGGGATCGGCAGCTCCTTGGTGATCTGGGCGGCGACGTCGCCCATGACCATCTCCAGCACCACCGCGAAGGCGCCCGCCTCCGTCACGGCCCGCGCGTCGTCGACGACCTCGGCCGCCGCGTCGCCGCGCCCCTGCACCCGGTAGCCCCCGATGGCGTGCTCGCGCTGCGGCGTGAACCCGATGTGCGCCATGACCGGGATGCCGGCGCCGGTGATGGCCTCGATCTGCGGCGCGACTCGCCGGCCGCCCTCCAGCTTGACCGCGTGCGCGCCGCCCTCCTTCATGAAGCGGACGGCCGTGCGGAGCGCCTGCGCGGGCCCCTCCTCGTACGAGCCGAAGGGCATGTCCGCCACCACCAGCGTCGTCGAGGTGGCGCGCACCACCGCGCGGACCAGCGGCAGCAGCTCGTCGACCGTGATGGGCAGGGTCGTCTCGTGCCCGAAGACGTTGTTCGCCGCGGAGTCGCCGACGAGCAGCGCCGGGATGCCGTTCGCGTCGAACAGCGCGGCGGTGTACTGGTCGTACGACGTCAGCATCGCCCACCGCTCGCCGCGCTCCTTGGCGGCGATCAGGTCACGCGTGCGGACCCGGCGCGTGGGCGGTCCGCCGTAGAGGGCGGTCACCTCTGACTCAGACATGGCAGTCTCCTTCCCTCGAGGCCGCGGTGCGCGGTCCCCGGGTCTGCCCTCCAGCCTGGCACCCGCCCCGGTGCCCCCGTCAGGGAGTAGTGGAAACGGTCACTTATTCTTCGCCGCACGACAGGAACGCTTACCGTACTGTCTGAGATCGACATCGGCCCTTACCCGGGACGCGCCGGACGGCCGTGGGCAGCGTAATCTCGGCGTAACGGGACCGGGGGAGACTGACCGCCGGGCAACAGAGGGGTTGACGTGGACCGACAGCAGGAGTTCGTGCTCCGTACCTTGGAAGAGCGCGACATCCGTTTTGTCCGCCTCTGGTTCACGGACGTGCTGGGCACCCTGAAGAGCGTGTCGGTCGCGCCCGCCGAGCTGGAGTCCGCCTTCGAGGACGGCATCGGCATCGACGGCTCGGCCATCGAGGGCTTCGCCCGGGTCTCCGAGTCGGACATGGTCGCCATGCCCGACCCGACGACGTTCCAGGTGTTCCCCTTCGAGGGCGGCGACAGCGGCGAGAGCGCCCGGATGTTCTGCGACATCCTGCTGCCCGACGGCAGCCCCGCCTGGGCCGACCCGCGCCACGTGCTGCGCCGCATGCTGGCCAAGGCCGCCGAGAAGGGCTTCACCTTCTACACCCACCCGGAGATCGAGTTCTTCCTGCTCCAGGACGGCCCGCTCGACGGCTCGGTCCCGGTCCCGGTGGACGCGGGCGGCTACTTCGACCACACCACGCACTCGGTGGCGCGCGACTTCCGGCGCCAGGCCGTGCTCGCGCTGGAGCGGATCGGCATCTCGGTCGAGTTCAGCCACCACGAGGTCGCCCCCGGCCAGCAGGAGATCGACCTGCGCTACGCCGACGCGCTGACCACCGCCGACAACATCATGACCTTCCGGCACGTGGTCAAGGAGGTGGCGCTGTCGCAGGGCGTGCGCGCCACGTTCATGCCCAAGCCGTTCACCGACCAGCCCGGCAGCGGCATGCACACCCACGTGTCGCTGTTCGAGGGCGAGCGCAACGCCTTCCACGACGGCGAGGACCCGCTCAAGCTCTCCAAGACGGCCCGCGCCTTCATCGCCGGCCTCCTGGTCCACGCCCGCGAGTACACGGCGATCACCAACCAGTGGGTCAACAGCTACAAGCGCCTCTTCCCGCTGCAGCTGCCCGACCGCATCACCGAGTCGCCGGCCTTCGTCAGCTGGGGCGCCCTCAACCGCTCCGCCCTGGTCCGCGTCCCCGCCTTCGGCAAGCCCGGCTCCGCCCGCGTCGAGGTCCGCTCGATCGACTCGGCCGCCAACCCGTACCTGGCCTTCGCCGTCATGCTCGGCGCCGGCCTCAAGGGCATCGAGGAGGGCTACGAGCTGCCCCCGGGCGCCGAGGACGACGTCTGGTCGCTCTCGCCGCAGGAGCGCAAGGCCGCCGGCTACGACGCCCTCCCGGAGAACCTGTCGGAGGCCATCGACGTGATGGCGAAGTCGGAGCTGATCCCCGAGGTGCTCGGCGAGCACGTGTTCGACTTCTTCCTGCGCAACAAGCGCCAGGAGTGGGAGCAGTATCGCCGCGAGGTGACGCCGTTCGAGCGGGAGCGGTATCTCGGGACGCTCTAGATCAAGGTCAAAATCAAGATCAAGAGATTCATGTCGTAGCGGGGTGGTGGGTACAGACCGCTGCTCACGCCGAGGTGCCCGGAGGGGCTCCGCTGGCCGCTGACGCGTCCAGAGCGCGGAGCCCCACCGGGCCACGTGCGTGATCCAAGACCTCGAAGATCAACCCCGTCGGAGCCGCCCCGTGGCAGCACCGGCCTCGATCCGAGGGCAACCGATCACATCACCGCCGGCGTGGTTCCGGGGCAGCCGGACACGTCAGCGCCGGCCTGGTTCCGGGGCAGTTGATCACGTCGGCGCGCGGCGGGGTTTCGGGGTGGCTGATCATGTCAGCGTTGGTGCCGGCGTGTTTTCGGGGTCCGGGGTGTCGCGGGCGTGGCGGGGCAGCAGGAAGGTCAGCAGGCCCACCAGCACGGAGATGCCCAGGCCGGCCTGCAGGCAGCGTTCGAGACCGGTCACATAGCCGGCCTGCCCGGGACGGCCGTCGACAGTCGCGAAGAACACGGTGCCCAGGGCGGCGACGCCGACAGCCGTGCCCAGCTGCTGCAGCGCGTTCAGGAGGCCCGACCCGGAGCCGGCCTCGTCCGCGTCGAGCCCGGCGAGCGCGAAGTCGAACAGCGGCGCGATCACGAGCCCCATGCCGAGGCCCCACACCAGCAGCGGCCCGGCGAGTTCCCAGGTGGTGACGTGCGTACCGGCCCGGGACAGCACCACGAGGCTCAGCACGAGACCCACGGCCTGCAGGGCATTGCCGAGCTGCAGGGTGCCGCGGCCGAGCCGGGGCACGAGCGCGGCGCCACCGGCGAGCGCGCCGACGGACGAGCCGAGCGCGTACGGCAGGGCGGTCAGCCCGGCATGGATCGCGGAGTAGCCGAGCCCCAGCTGCAGGAACAGCGTGAGCGCGAGCCCCACGCCGAACGTGCCGCCGAAGAAGACGAGCGTGAGCAGCACCCCGCCCGCGAAGCCGCGGTGGCGGAAGACGGACAGCTGGATCAGCGGATCCCGGTGCCGGCCGAGCCGCCCGCGCGTCCACGGCACGAGCACCCCGAGCGTGGCCAGGCCGCCCGCGATCATGACGAAGCTCCACGCCGGCCAGCCCGCCTCCCGGCCCTGGACGAGCGGATAGGTGACGAGCGCGACCGCGACGCCGGCCAGCAGGATGCCGAAGACGTCCAGCCGGGGCGCCGAGGCAAGGCGTGACTGCGGGAACAGGCGGCCGGCGCCGAGCGCAGCGAGGATGCCGATCGGCAGGTTGATCAGGAAGACGAGCCGCCAGCCGGCGCCGAACAGGTCGGCGTCCACGAGGACCCCGCCGAGCACGGGTCCCGCGACGGCGGCGAGTCCGACCGCCGGGCCGAAGATCGCGAACGCCTTCCCCTGGTCGGCCGGGGCGAACACGGCGAGCAGCAGGCTGAGCCCCTGGGGGATCAGCAGGGCGGCGGCAACTCCTTGGAGCAGCCGCCCGGTGATGAGCGTCGCCGTGTCCGGGGCCGCCGCGCAGAGGGCCGAGCATGCCACGAAGCCCCAGGCGCCGGCGAGGAACAGGGTGCGGCGGCCGTAGCGGTCGCCCAGCCGGGCCCCGGCGATCAGGAAGACGGCGAAGGTCAGCGAGTAGCCGCCCGTCATCCACTGGACCGCCGTGCTGCCGGAGCCGAGATCGCGGGCGATGCTCGGCGCCGCCACATTGACGATGGTGCCGTCGAGCAGATCCATGATCTCGGCACAGAGGATGAGCGCGAGGATCAGCCACGCGCGGGGATGGTTCGAGCTGATGGGGGCAGGAGTCGTCATCGGTGCACCTCTCGGGTTGTTCACCGATGAATATTCGCCCTTGAATAAAACGCGTCAAGGGTGCGTGAGCGCGGTCACTCCGGCTCGCCGGCGAACCGGAAGTCACCGGCCCGTACGCGCTCCAGCAGCGCGAGCGTGAAGGTGAGCTCGCCCTGCAGGCGAGCGGCGGCCAGCTTGACGAACTCGACGGAGTGCGGTGGCTTGGTCGTGCTCTCGAGGGTCTGCTTCGCGTCGAACTCGAACTGGCGCAGCTGGCTCTCCAGCCGGGCGCTGCGCTCCTCGACGGCCGCCGTGACCTCGTCCCGGGTCAGGGCGACCAGGAAGCACAGACCCGCCATGAACGGTGCCGTCCGGTAGGGATCGACCTCCCACAGCGCGCTGCGGAGCAGTCCGGTGAACGCCGCCTCGCCCTCCTCGGTGAGCCGGAACTTCACGCTGTCCTTGTGGGCCCGGCCGCGCCGGGGGCCGGGCTCGGCACCCTCGACGACCAGCCCGTCCTTGACCAGCGTGCGCAGGGCGCCGTAGATGGAACCGGGGTTGACGCTCGCCCAGTCCTGCACTCCCCAGCCGGTCAGCTCGCGCATGATGGCATAGCCCGTCGCCGGCTGCTCCTGCCGAGTCGCGCCCAGGACCAGCAGCCGGGTCGGATCAACGCTCATGCCGCGCATCGTCGCACGCGGCGGTCCCGGAGGCGGATTCCCGGGGGCTTTCGGCCGGGCGGTGGATCACGGGCGAGCGTCCGTTCGGTACGGTGCCTGCGGAAACGCCGTGACGAGGGGGAAACCGTGCTGGAGAATCTGCTCGAGGGTGCCGGGCGCAGCATTGTGTTCGGTGCGCTGGGGATCGGCCTGATGGCTGTCGGCTTCGTGCTGGTGGACCTGCTGACCCCGGGCAAGCTGCGCGATCTGATCTGGGTCGACAAGAACCGTAACGCGGCCCTGCTGCTCGCGGCCAACCAGCTCGGCATCGCCGGCATCGTGTTCACCGCCGTCTTCACCAGCTACGAGAACTTCGCCGAGGGGCTGGCGTCGACCGCGCTCTTCGGGCTGCTCGGCATCGCGGTGATGGGGCTGGCGTTCCTGGTGCTCGACTGGATGACGCCGGGCAAGCTGGGCGAGGTCATCTGCTCCGAGGAGCGGCACCCGGGCGCGATCGTCAGCGCGGCGAGCCACTTCGGGGCCGCCCTCATCGTCTGCGCCTGCATCGCCTGACCCGTCCGACCGCCACCCGAACTCGACGGAGGCAAGCTCATTCACATCGATCTGGAGCCCGTCACCAAGGACAACTGGCGGGCCGTCGTCAAGCTGAAGGTGCGGCCGGAGCAGCGCGAGTTCGTCAACGAGCCGGCGTACAACCTGCTGATGTGCCACTACGGCGACACGTGGCACCCGCTCGCCGTCACGGTGGAGGGGCAGGTGGCCGGCTTCTGCCTGTGGGCGCGTGACGACGACGGGAGCCGGTGGATCGGCGGCGTCATGGTGGACGCCGACCGGCAGGGCCGGGGCATCGGCCGGGCGATGATCAAGGCGATGCGCGACCGGCTGATCGCCGAGCCCGGCACGCCGAACGTGGCGCTCAGCTACGTCCCGGAGAACACCGCCGCCCGCGCGCTCTACCTGTCGCTCGGGTTCGTGGAGACGGGCGAGAAAGAGGACGACGAGGTCATCGCGCGCTGGACGCCGCCCGCCGGTTAGCCTCGACGGGTGGGCACAGCACTGGTGGTCGAGAATGATCCGTCCGACGATCTCCGCCGGCTGGGGGAGTGGTTCACCGAAGCGGGGCTGCCGCTGACCGTGGTCCGGCCGCACGCCGGGGAGCCGCTTCCCGAGACGCTCGACGGGTTCGCCGCGCTCGTGGTGCTCGGCGGTGATCAGCGGGCCTATCCGGACGCGCAGGGGCAGCCGGGCGCCCCGTGGTTCCCGGCGCTGGAGGGGCTGCTGCGCAAGGCGGTCCGGCATCACGTACCGACGCTGGGGGTGTGCCTGGGAGCGCAGCTGCTCGCGCAGGCGCACGGTGGCCTGGTCGAACGCAGCCCGTCCGGCCCGGAGATCGGGCCGGCCCTGGTGGGGCGGCGCGACGCGGCCGACACCGACCCGCTGTTCAAGTGGGTGCCGCTGCTGCCCGACGTGGTGCAGTGGCACAGCGACGAGATCACCGAGCTCCCGGCCGGGGCGGTGCTGCTGGCCGCCTCGACGCGCTATCCGCATCAGGCGTTCCGGCTCGGCGACCGGGCCTGGGGCGTGCAGTTCCACCTCGAGTGCGACGCCGCGATGATCGAGGCGTGGGCCGGCGCCGACCGGTCCAGCCTCGACGAGCTGGGCTACGACCCGCCAACCGTGGTCGCCGCCGTCGAGGGGGTGCTCGCCGACGTCGAGGAGGCCTGGCAGCCCTTCGCGGCCCGGTTCGCCGCGCTGGCGCTGGGGCAGCTGCCGGACGCCGACATCCCGGTCCAGGGCACCGGCCGCACGCTGCCGCTGCTGGGCGAGTGAGGTGACCCGACCGAGCCGGCTCGCCCGGTACGGCTTCGCCGACAACGGATCCCGCGCCGCCGACCTGCTCGGCCCGGACGGCCTGGGGCTGTGGGACGCCGAGGCGCAGAGCCCCACGGGCACCGGCGCCGGCGATCTTCTCCACGCGCTGTCGCGCGCCGCCGACCCGAACCTCGCCCTGCGCCAGCTGCACCGCATGGCGGAGACGGCGGCCCGCGCGCACCGGCGCAGCACGGGCGGATCGGTGACCGGCACGGGCGAGCCGCTCACGGACAGCCCCGGCGTCACCGAGCTGCTCGACGCCATGTGCTCGGACACGGGCCTGCGCCGCCGCCTGGTCGCCGTGCTCGGGGCGTCCAGCGCGCTCGGCGACCACCTCGTCGCCAACCACGAGCAGTGGCGGGTGCTGGCGACCAGCAAGACGGGCACGGCGCCCCCGGCGGAGGGTCACCTGGAGTTCCAGGACTCGATGGGCGACAACCCGCCGACGGTGCCGGCGCTGCGGACGGCGTACCGGATAGCGCTCTTGCGGATCGCCGCGGCGGACCTGACCGGGGGCCGCTCGCTCGAGGCCACCATGGAGGCCCTGTCGCGGCTCGCGGACGAGACCCTGGCCGCCGCGTACGCCATGGCAGCCGCCGACCAGCCCGAGACGCGCCTCGCCGTGGTGGCCATGGGCAAGTGCGGCGGCAACGAGCTCAACTACGTGTCCGACGTGGACGTGATCTTCGTCGCCGCCGGGGACGAGGACCTGACCGCGGGCACCACGGTCGCCGCCCGGCTGATCGAGATCTGCGGGCAGGTCGCCTGGCCCGTGGACGCGGCGCTGCGGCCCGAGGGCAACCGGGGCCCGCTGGTCCGGACGCTGGCGAGCCATCAGGCGTACTACCGGCGCTGGGCGCGTACCTGGGAATTCCAGGCCCTGCTCAAGGCCCGGCCGGCGGCGGGCGACCTGCGCCTCGCGCAGGAGTGGCTCGACGATCTCGCGCCGCTGGTGTGGCACGCCGCCGAGCGCCCCGAGGCCGTCGCCGACGTGCGCGACATGCGCCGCAAGATCATCGAGAACGTGCCGGCCAAGGAGGTGGACCGCGAGATCAAGCGCGGCCCCGGCGGCCTGCGCGACATCGAGTTCGCGGTGCAGCTGCTGCAGCTCGTGCACGGCCGCGTCGACGAGTCGCTCCGGCTGCCCGGCACGCTGCCGGCGCTGCGAGCGCTGGTCGCCGGCGGCTACGTGGGCCGCGAGGACGGCGAGACGCTGCTGCGCGGCTACCGGTTCCTGCGCGACGTCGAGCACCGGCTGCAACTGCAGAATCTCCGGCGTACGCACACCGTGCCGGACGATCCCGCGGCCCTGCGCTGGCTCGCCGCCGCCCTGGGCTACCGCGCCGGCGCCGGCCGCGACGCCGTGCAGCAGTTCCGCTCCGACTGGGTCGGCCACGCCGCCCACGTACGCCGCCTGCACGTCAAGCTCCTCTACCAGCCCCTGCTCGAAGCCGTCGCCCGAGTCCCCGCCGAGGCCCTGCGCATGACCCCGGAGTCGGCGGGCCGGCGCTTCGAGATCCTCGGCTTCGCCGACCCGGCCGGGGCGCTGCGCCACCTCCAGGCGCTCACCGGCGGGGTGAGCAGGACGGCCGCCATCCAGCGCACGCTGCTGCCGATGCTGCTGCAGGAGTTCGCGGACGCCCCCGAGCCGGACCGCGGCCTGCTCAACTACCGGCACGTCTCCGACAAGCTCGGCAGCACCCCCTGGTACCTGCGGCTGCTGCGCGACGGCGGCCCGGTCGCGCGCCGGCTGGCCCGGGTGCTCTCCCTCTCCCGGTACGCGACGGACCTGCTCACCCGCGACCCGGAAGCCCTGCGCCTGCTCGCCGATGACGCCGAGCTGCTGCCCCGCGACCGCGACGCGCTGCGCGAGGGCTTCATCGCCGCGGCCGCCCGCCACCTGCGCCCGGGCACCACGGATCCCGCGCCGGCCGTCGCGGCGGTGCGCGCGATGCGCCGGCGGGAGCTGTTCCGGCTGGCGTGCGCCGACATCCTCAGCCAGGCCGGCGAGCTGTCCCCGGCCCGGCCGCTGGACGTCCACGCGATCGGGATCGCCCTGTCCGACGTGACCGACGCGACGCTCGCGGCGACGTTGCACGTGGCCCGGCACGTGCATCCGGGACCCGACGGGTTGCGGTTCGCCGTCATCGGGATGGGCCGGCTGGGCGGCTACGAGATGAGCTACCCGTCGGACGCGGACGTGCTGTTCGTCTACGGCTCGGACCAGGAGGGCGCCGCCGCGGCCGCGCACGCCATCGCCGAGGAGATGCGCCGCACGCTCGGGGCGCCGGCCCCGGACCCGGCGCTCGGCATCGACGCCGACCTGCGCCCCGAGGGCCGGCAGGGTCCGCTGGTGCGCAGCCTCAACGCGTACGCCCAGTACTACGCCCGCTGGTCCCGGGTCTGGGAGGCGCAGGCCCTGCTCCGCGCCCGGTTCGTGTGCGGCGACGAGGAGCTGGGCCGCGACTTCGAGCGGCTCGCCGACGGGGTGCGCTTCCCGGACGGCGGCCTCACCCGCGAGCAGGTCGTCGAGATCCGCCGCATCAAGGCCCGCGTCGAGACCGAGCGCCTGCCCCGCGGCGCCGACCCGAACACCCACACCAAACTCGGCCGCGGCGGGCTCGCCGACGTCGAGTGGGCGGTGCAGCTGCTGCAACTGCGCCACGCGTACGACCTGCCGGAGCTGCGCCGCACCCGCACCCTCGCCGCCCTCCGCGCCGAGGTCGAAGCCGGCCTCGTCGGCAAGGTCGACGCCGCCGCCATGGAGGCCGGCTGGACCTTGGCCGCGCAGGTGCGCAACGCGCTGACCCTGGTCCGGGGCCGCCCGACCGACCAGTTGCCGCGGCACGGCCTCGAGCTGGCCGGCGTCGTGCAACTGCTCGGCGGCGGCGACCCGGGCGAGTTCGTCGACCGCTACCTGAGGCTGACCCGCCGCTCGCGCGCCGCCATGGAAAGGGTCCTCGAATCCTGAGCACCTTGCCGTTCTCGCAAGATTTCTGGTGGCTGAGCGCCGCCGTCGGGCGGTTCGCCGTCCTCGAAGAGCCGCGCGGAGACGGTCGACGGGCTGCTCGACGGCTACCGCGCCACCATCGCGCAGGCGAACCAGGTCATCGAGGGCTGGACGGACCTGAGCCGGCCGGCGCCCCGGCCACCGGGCCGGGACGCCCTGCCGCCGACGCTCGTGCACATGATCGAGGAGCTCGGCCGGCATGCCGACATCCTGCGCGAACAGATCGACGGCGCCACCGGACGCTGACGCCGGCTCGCGCGGTCGAGGCGCTCAGCCCCGCAGGCGGGCGGCCGCGTCGGCGGTGACCGGGGTGAAGAGGTTGACGAGGGCACCGTCGGGGTCGCGGAAGAGCAGGGACCGGTTGCCCCACGGCATGGTCGTCGGCTCCTGGACGACGTCGGTGAGGGTCGCGCGCAGGCGGGCGTACTCGGCGTCGACGTCCGCCACCCGGAACTCGACGATGGCCGAGCGGTTGGCGGCCGGCTCGGCCGACCCCTCCCCGAAGAGCTTGACCGTGGCGGCGCTGCCGATCGCCAGCGTGGCCCCGGGCAGCGCGAGCTGCGCGAAGTCCGGCGTGAACCGCTGCGCGGCCACGCCCGTGACCTGCTCGTAGAAGCCGGCCAGCCGCTCTACGTCGGCGGTGATGATGCGTACGGAAGCGAAGTTCATGACCATGACGCTAGAAGCAATACCGGTCAGCATCCGCCCGGTATGGGTGCAGAGTCATGCCGGCGAAAGTTCCACACACGCGGTTCCAGCCCGGCGGCACTCCGAGCGCGGACGGCTGACGCGATCGTGTGTGCGCGCCGCATGATCCCTTGCCGGTCGACGACCGCAGCGAGGACGTGGTCAGTCGGCGAGGTGGGGCGGGTGGACGACGCGGAAGCGTTCGAGGAGGACGAGGGCGTCGTCGGTGAAGGGGATGCCGAGGGCCGAGCTGCGGCGTTCGAAGTAGCGGCGGTGCTCGGCCTGCCAGCTGGCCAGGGTGCGGTCGTCCTCGCCCTCGTCGTACGCGAAGCCGGCGTCCACCTCGCGGAAGGGCACCAGGCGCAGCTCCATCGTGCGCAGGATCACGCGCGGTGCGCCGGCGCTGTCGCAGACGATCCAGTACGTGCCGATGCGCGGGAGCTCGGCCAGGCCGGCGGCCAGTGTGGCGGTCGCCCGCTTCACTCCCGACTGGACGAGGTCGAGGAGTTCGTCGGCGAGGCGGGGCGAGTCGCCGAAGCGTTCGACCGTGTACGTGGGCGGCTCGGTGGTCCAGGCGGCCCAGAAGGCGGCCGCGGCCTCCGTGTCGAGGGGTGCGAGAGGCATGTGACGATCTTAAAAAGTGGGCCGGCGCCGCATCGGCACCGGCCCACCCACCAGGGAAAAGACTCAGAAGAGCCGGCCGAGGCGGAGGAACACCGTCTCGCCGGTCGCGTCGTCGATGGCGTCGTTGTCGGTCACCGCGTACGCCTGGCCGTTGCCCGCGATCGCCAGGCCCTCGACCTTGTCCTGCACCCAGCCGTGGTCCGCCCGCAGCGCCGGGAGCAGGTCCTTGACCAGCCGCTTGCGGACCGTCGGGACGCCGGTCCACGACGCGGGCACGTCGAAGCGGTAGACCTTCTTGATCGCGGCCGCCGGCCCCCGCTGGTTGTCACGCTCGATGACGGCAAACCCCCCGGAGGGTACGGCCACCAGCTCCGACAGGCCGGTCCAGCCCACGGCGGCGGTGTCCAGCGGGTACGCCAGCCACGACCACGTACCCCCGGAGTATTTGCCGATGCGGGCGAACGTCTCGCCCTTCAGCGGGCGCTGGACGGCGACCCACACGTCCTTGCCGGTCACCGAGATGCCTTCGAGGCCGTTGGTCGTGATCGCGGCGGCCACGTCGGCGGGCAGCGGGATCTCCTGCTGCACCTCGCCGCGGGTGTTGAGCCGCACGAGCATATTCGGCGTGGTGGCCGAGCCCTCGACGGCGAGCCAATAGCCGCCCCGGACGGCGGCGATGCCCTCGGCGTCGTACCCGATGGGCTCGCCGTTCTTGGTGACCGTCAGCTCACTGGTGATCGTGGCCGGCGATCCCGCGACGGAGACACCGAGGATGCGGGTCGGGGTGTACGCGCTGTCGGTCACGGAGACGAGCGCCGAGCGTGTCCCCGGCACCGCGGAGAGGCCCGACAGCGTGCCGAAGGGAATGGTCCTGGGAGACACCACCGACGGGAACGCGCCGGCCGCCGGACCGAAGCCGAAGAGCTGCACCGATCCGCGGATGTTCGCGTCCGGGATCTCCTCCTCGCTGGACACCACGACGAGGTTGCGGGAGGGGACGGCGACGACACCCTCCGGGCCGTTCGTCGTCGGCAGCAGCTGCCTGAACTTCGGCGAGGACGGGCGGGACACGTCGTAGACGGCGGTGAAGTTGCCGCGCTCGGAGTTCACGAAGACGTACGGCACCCCGCCGAACCTGCCGAACGCCACGTTCTCCGGCTCGATCCCCTTGGCGTCGGAGCGCTTGTCCGGGTAGAGCCCGTGCTGCACGGCGATGCGCTCCAGCGAGTTGCCCGCGTCCCACACGACCCGGCCGCGGCGGTCGAAGACGGTCCAGCCGCGCGAGCCACCCTCGTAGTCGCCCTCGTTCGCGGTGGCGAACAGCTCGTCGGAGATCCAGGTGACCCCGTCGGGCTCGCGCCTGGCGGTGATCGAACCGGTGAGCTCGATCTTGTCGTCGTCGAGGGTGTCGACGCCGTCGACGGTGACCGTGCCGGCGCTGAAGTGCGACACGACCTTCTTGGCGGCGAGGTTCACGACCGCAATGTGGTTGTTCTCCTGGAGCGTGACGACGGCCTCGTCGCGCGCGTTGATGCTCACGTACTCGGGCTCGGGGTCCTCGGGGACGACCGAGGCGAGGCCGGTCAGCGCGACGCGTGACACCGCCCACGTACGCGTGTCGACCACGGACAGCCACCCGGCCGGCGCGAGGGGGAACACGTCCTCGTCCCGCTCGTTCTCGATCGCGACGGCGAGGTAGCGGCCGCTCGGCGCGACGGCGACCGAGTCGGGCTGCCCGCCGAGATCGAGGCTGCGCACGACCTTGCGGGTCCGGTCGTCGATCACCACCAGCTTGCCGGACGGATCCGTGAAGCCGGCGCTGGTGTTCACCGCCGCCAGCAGCAGGTGGCCGAGGTGCGCGACCGACGTCGGCTCGCCGCCTATCGCCAGCGTCCCGGACGGCTCGGGCCGCGCGGCGTCGGAGATGTCCAGGAAGCCGAGCCGCTTGCCGGGGCTGTCGGTGTAGACGACCGTCCGGCCGTCATCGGTCACGGTCGAGATCTCCGCGGCGGCCTCGTCGTCGACGCTGGAGTTCAGATAGGCGGGCACGGTCGCGAGCCGCCGGAACTGACCCTCGTGCGGAACGGCCGGCGGATGCGCGGCCGAGAGACCGACGGCGACCGCCGCGAGATAGGGAAGGAAGGCCATGCCGACTGCCTACGGCAGCCGGCGGACCCTCAGATGGCTGCCGGGGAAACGGCCGGTGTCGCCACGGTGCCGACTGACCGATCTTGGGGCGAGGGCACCCGAAGCGGCAACGCGACGAGCAGGAAGAGCCCCGCCAGTACGTACAGATTGCTGCCCACGGCGTAGAGCGGCGGCCTGTTCCCGCCGTCCCACAGCCACACCGTGCGCGCGCTCAGCACGACGAAGATGACGGCCCCCGCCCATCGCCAGCGCGGGGCGGACATGGCGCACCGGACCAGCGCCGGCAGCAGCCACACCGAGTGGTGCACCCACGTCACCGGGCTCAGCAGCAGCCCGAGGATGCCGGTCAGCGCCAGCCCGCCCAGCAGATCCGCGCGCCGCACCCGCCAGACCCACACCGCGAGCGTGGCCAGCACGCACACGATCCACACCTTGGACTCCACGGCGTCGATCGGGAAGCGGGCGAGCATGCCGCGCAGCGACTGGTTGGACACGTACTCGAGGTTGCCGACCCGGTTGGTGTCCCAGAGCGCGGCCGTCCAGAACTCGCGCGAGGCGTCCGGCCAGAGGGCCGCGGTCACCAGGGTCGTGCCCGCGGCGGTGCCGATCGCCACGCCGAGGGCCCGCCACTGCCGCGTCACCAACAGATAGAGGATGAAGACGCCCGGGGTCAGCT
Source organism: Actinoplanes oryzae (assembly GCF_030757795.1). Classification (GTDB taxonomy): domain Bacteria; phylum Actinomycetota; class Actinomycetes; order Mycobacteriales; family Micromonosporaceae; genus Actinoplanes. The sequence continues at coordinate 7,769 of NZ_JAUQWH010000132.1, read as the reverse complement.
TGATCGCCGTGGCCAGGCCGATGCCCACGCCCGCCCAGCGCCGCCCCCGGGCCAGGCCGAGCAGCATGTCGCCCGCGACCAGGGCCAGCAGCAGCATGTTGACCTGACCGAAGCCGAACGTCTCGCGGACCGGCTCGAAGATCAGCGCCAGGCAGGACACGACCGCGAGGGCGTACCAGGGACGCCAGCCGCGCTGCTCGACCCAGGGCGCGATGAGCCACCACATGACCACGCCGGTCACGACGACCGTGGCGATCGAGGCCAGCGCCTCCACGGCACCCAGCGGCAGCCCGGCCATCGGCGACATGACCAGGGCGGCGAAGGGCGGATAGGTGAAGCCGTACGGGGTGCCGGGCCTCAGGTAGTCGTAGATCAGGCCGCCGTCGCGGAACCAGTAGCGGACCGCGCCCGCGTACACGCCGGAGTCGAAGTAGGAGTGAAAGGAAGCCGACCAGGCCAGGAGGGCGGCGGCCCCGGCACCCAGGACGACGAGAAGCAGGAGGCGGCGGGTCACGCAGCCACCCTACGAGCACGACGCACGCCGATCGCCGCCACCACCAGCAGGGCGGCGGTGACGACGATCGCACCGGGCACGCGGGTGTAGAGCGCCCAGTTGTAGCCGGCAGGGGTGGTGAGGGTCGCGGCGAGGGCGCACAGGGCGAGGAGGAGGCGGCCGCGGAGGAGGACGGCGAGGGGCCAGACGGCGTACCAGGGGTGGAAGACCGGGGCGCAGAGGACGGTGGCCGCGAGGGCAAGGCCGGCGTGGCGGATCGGGTCGCCGTGGCGGAGGGCGTGGAACCAGAGGGCGACGAGAATCACCACGAGGGCGAGGACCCCGATGAGGCGGGTCGCTTCGATGGCTTTTGCGCCGAAAAATGGGGACAAAATGATGCCGACGGCGGTGGAGGGGGAGGTCCAGGCGACGGTGTCACCGCTGTGGAGGAGGCCCCCTACCCACCCGGTACCGCGGTGGGAGAGGAGGGTCAAGGCTGCTGTGGCGAGGAGGGTGCCGGCGGCGACGGACACGATCGATCGCCACAGGGGGCGGGTGGCGAGGATCACGGCGAAGGGGAGTACCACGATGGCGGTCGCCTTCACCCCGGCGGCCAGGCCCAGGACGGCGCCGGCCAGGACGAGCCCGCGGGGGTCGGGGCGGGCGGCGGCCAGGGCGAGACCGCATACGATCAGGCCTGCCATCAGGGCGTCGTTGTGCGCGCCGGACACCAGGTGGATCAGGACGAGCGGGCAGGCGAGGACGATCCACAGCGCCCGGGCGGGGTCGATGCCGAGGCGCCGGGCCAGCACCGGCACGCCCACGGCCAGCAGTGCCAGGCCGAGCAGCGCGATCAGCCGGAGGCCCGCGATCACCCCGGCCAGCGAGCCCGCTGCCGCGGCGAGACCCGCCAGCAGCAGGAACAGCGGTCCGTACGGGGCGGGCGACGCGGCCCACGTCGGGTCGACCGAGGTGAGCCAGGGGCAGCCCGAGCCGCCCACACCGCCCGCGTACGGGTCGCCGCCCACGTGCTGGACCCAGCCCTGGCACGCGTACGAGTAGACGTCCGCACTGCCCAGCGGCAGCACCGGGAGCAGGGGCAGGTACCACAGTGCCGCCGTGAGCAGGGCCCAGCGGATCGAGGGCACGGCGTGGCGGCCGTACCACCAGGCCAGGATCAGCACCGTGATCCCGGTGACCCACAGGATCGGCAGGAGCACGCCACGCTGACCGCTGAGCAGGGTGCCGGGGTTGACGCTGGGCAGCCGTTCGTATCCGGCACCGCCCAGCACCGCCGTGCCAGCCGTGGCGCAGCTGCCCAGGAAGCCGCCCCACCGGATCAGCCGCGGGCTCACGTGACCGGCACCCGCAGCCACCGCACCGACCGCCACGCGACCCACACCACCAGGCCCGTGACGGCGAACGCCAGCGGCACCTGCAGCGGCTTCCACGCGCCGTCGCCGTTGGGCAGGATGAGGAACATCACCACGATGACGGCGGCAGCCAGCCATCGGGTGCCCGCGGCGGCGACCGCCCACAGGACCAGTGGCCAGTAGAGGTACCAGGGCTGGGTGATCGGGGCGAGGAAGATCACGGCCAGCAGGGCCAGCCCGGCGCCGCCGAGCGGGTCGGCGTCGCGGTGGCGCCACCAGATCACGACGAGCGCGACGAGCAGGAGCACGAGGGCGACCGCCCGGGCCGCCGGGACGACGTCGATGTCCGCCCCGACGAGCTTGCCGGCGGCGTTGACGGCGATACCGACGGCCGTCGGGGGCGAGGTCCAGCTGCGGGACTCGCCCGCCCCGGACAGCGACGTGGCCCAGCCGAAGCCCAGTCCGGAGCCCAGCGACAGCGCGCCGATGAGCAGCACCGCGCCGAGGACGACCGCGCCGCCCCGCCGGACGAACGCGGCGAAGTCCCGCAAGCCGCCCGACGCCAGCAGCGCGGCGAACGGCAGCACCACGCCGATCGTCGACTTGACCAGGATCGCGGCGCCGAGCAGGGCACCGCCGGCGATCAGCAGGCCCGCCGGGCGCCGCCCCGCGATCAGGGCGAGACCCGCCACGAGCAGCGCCATCGCGAGCGTGTCGTTGTGCCCGCCGCCGATGAAGTGGACCATGACCAGCGGGCAGCACAGCACGAGCCACAGCGCCCGCCGCTCGTCCACGCCCACCCGCCGGGCCAGCGGGGGCAGGGCCAGGGCAAGCGCGATCAGCGCCACCACCTCGTACGCCCGGAAGATCCCCAGCGCCACCGCCTGCGACCCGAACGAGGCCGCCAGCCCCGACAACAGGATCCACAGCGGACCGTACGGGGTGGGAGTCGTGCGCCACACCACGGACACCGACTCGATCCACGGGCACGGCTGCGCCGCGATCGGGTCGACCGACGGATTGAAGCCGGCGTCGACGAGGGCGCCCTGGCAGGCGTACGCGTACATGTCCCGGCTGGCCAGCGGCGGCACGAACAGCAGCGGCAGCACCCACAGCGCGGCCGTGACCAGGATCCATCCGCGCGACACGTCGAGCCGGCGCCCCAGCCACCACGCGGTGCACAGGGCGGCGAGCCCGAGGATCCACAACGCCATGATGAGTACGCCATGAGGCCCGCGCAGGATGCTCACGACCGACACGCCCCGGCGGATCCACGTGGGCGCGCCGAACAGCACCGCGTCGGCCGCGCAGCACACCGCCCCGGCAAAGCCCAGCCACCGTACGCCGGCCGGGCTCCTGAGGAAATCGGTCACGGCGCCGCCCGCAGGATCGGCACGCCCTCGACCGTCGTGAACGGCTCGTAGTAGGCCGCGAGGTCGGCCGCGATGCCGCCGCTCGGATCCACGGCGGCCGGCGGCGTGTCCAGCACCACGAGCTTCGGGCGCGCCGGCGACGCCAGCATCGCCCGCAGCTCCGGCAGCGCCGACGGGATCTTGTCGATCGGTTTCCCCCACAGGTACGGGTACGGCGACACCCGGTCGGCCGCGAAGTACAGGTACGCCTCGGACTCGAGCACGTAGATCCGATCGTCCGGCGCCGTGCTCGCCTCGATGACCTCGGCGATCCTGTCGTCGCGGCGGGCGAGGGCGTCGTACGGGATGGTGTCGGCTCGTCGCTGCGCGGACATGGGCACCAGCGCGACCAGCCAGACCAGCGTGGGCAGCACGAGAATCACCCCGAGCGCCGGGCCCAGGCGGCGCCGCATCCACCCCGGCCCGCCCGCGCCCGCCTCCGCGCCGTCTGCGTCCTTGTTCGCGCCGTCTGCGTCCTTGTTCGCGCAGGTTTTGTCCGCTTTCAGGGTGGCGCTTGTTTTCGGGGTGGCGTCCGCTTTCGGGGTGGCGCTTGTTTGCGGGGTGGCGTCCGCTTTCGGGGTGGCGTTCGTTTTCGGAATGCGGGACAGGCCCGCGACCGCCGCGGCCGCCAGCACCACGAGGGCGGGATAGGGCTGGACGAAGTAGTGCGGCCAGTAGGACCCGCCGAGGTTGATGCCCACGAACCCGGCGAACAGCCAGGCGCCGAGCACCCAGCGTCCGCCCCGGTCGAGCCACCGCCAGCCGAGCAGCGATACGAGCAGGATCAGCGTGGTGTCGAGCGCGATGTCGCCGGCGTGCTGCCCGAGGTCGGCCAGCCGGGTCGAGCTGTTCGACCCCTCGCCCCCGAGCGCCGCGAACTGGTATCCCGCCAGCGCCGACCAGTACGCACCCCAGCCCGTGACCAGCCCGTGCAGCGCCGACGCGGCCACGGGCACCGCCGCGGCCGCCCCGAAGAGCGCGAGGTGCCGACACCGGCGCAGGGCGACCAGCAGCGCCGCGCCGACGACGATCCCGTCGATGCCGGACTGCTTCATCGTCAGCGCCGCCCCGGCGAGCAGGCCGGCGCCGGCCAGCCACCACAGTGACCGCTCCCGGCGCCACCAGAGGACCAGCAGCGCGATCGACACTGTCGACGGCACGCCGGCGAGCAGCTCGCCGTTGAGCGTCATGCCCTCCAGGTGCGGCGCCAGCCCGGCGATCGCGTAGATCCACGCCGCCCCGATCGCCGCCCGCCGGCCCACCAGCAGCCCGGCGATCGCCGCGACGGCCACGGTGAGCACGGCCCCCGCGAGCACCATGCCGACCCGGATCGTCCAGCCCTCACCACCGATCGAGAGCAGCAGCCTGTACGTGAGAAGCAGCCCTTGGGGCCGGTCTAGCCACACGGTGTCGTAGAGCCGTTCGCCGCTCGCCCAGCGGCGGGCGACGTACGCGTAGCCGCCCTCGTCGGTCGAAAGCCCGGTGAACACGAACGGCAGCCGCACCAGGACCGCGACAACCACCGCGGCCATGATCGATCGACGCGGCGCGAGGCCGGAGAGAAGTCCGTTCACAGAGCCGCGTATTCCGATCGGGGCGTGACGAGCTGGTGGACGGCGGCGGTGACCGCCGCCCGGGACGCGGCGCGCCTCATGCGCGCGATCTGCGGGCTGCCCGCGCACTCACCGGCCGCCGCCCGGCGCTGCGGGGCGCAGGCGCGGTCGGCGTGGCAGGGCATACCCGCATGGTAACCATCGCCGTCCGCCCCCCAGCCGGCCGCGCCAGGCGCGCCCGGGGTGAGTCACGGGTGGAACCGCCAGCGGCCCTCCGAGACGACGTCCACCTCGTCGCCGCGGACTCGCACGGCCGACTGGTCGTCGAGGAAGTAGATCGGGAAGTCCGCCCGCTCGACGATCCGGTCGGCCCAGGCGTCGTCCCGCTCCGGGAAGTCCGGCGAGTCCAGGTGCGGCTTCAGATACCAGTCGAAGAGGCCGAAGGGCGGCTGCACGGTCGTCGCGCCGAGCACGTGCAGGTCCGCGGCATCCCCGATGACCTCGGCGGCATGCTCCGTGAGATGCCGGCTGACGATCATCGACCCGGCGCTCGACCCGACGTAGACCCGGCTCTCCAGCGCCGCCAGGAACTCGGCGGCCAGGCCGTTGCCGGTGATGCTGCGCGCGAGGTGATAGTGGTTGCCGCCCTCGACGTAGACGACGTCGGCGTGGCGCAGCCGGTCGAGCACCATCCGCCGGGGCAGGCCGTTCAGCTCCACGACGTCGAACTCGCGCCACCCGAGCCCATGCACCCGGGTCAGCCCGGCGACGAACCAGCCGTGGTCGCCGGGCTCGGCGACGGACGCCGTCGGCACGTACGCGACGGTCGCCTGGCCGAACGGCTTGCCCACCATGTCCCGCAGCGCGTCGCGCAGGGTGTCGTTGCGCAGGCCGCTCGATGTCAGCAGAAGATCCACCGGCCGAGCGTACGCAGAACGGCGGCCACGCACGAAGCGTGACCGCCGTTCCGGCGTCGATCGCCGATCAGACGTTGTAGTACATCTCGAACTCGTGCGGGGTCGGGCGCAGGCGCACCGGGTCGATCTCGTTGGTGCGCTTCCAGTCGATCCACGTGCTGATCAGGTCGTCGGTGAAGACGCCACCGGCGGTGAGGAACTCGTGGTCGGCCTCGAGGCTGTTGAGCACGGCGTCGAGCGAGCCCGGCACCTGCTTGACGTTGCCCCACTCCTCCGGCGGGAGGTCGTAGAGGTCCTTGTCGATCGGGGCCGGGGGCTCGATCTTGTTCTTGATGCCGTCGAGGCCCGCCATCATCTGGGCCGAGAACGCCAGGTACGGGTTCGACGACGGGTCCGGCACGCGGAACTCGACGCGCTTGGCCTTCGGGTTGCTGCCCGTCACCGGGATGCGGGTGCAGGCCGAGCGGTTGCGCTGCGAGTAGACCAGGTTGACCGGGGCCTCGTAGCCGGGCACCAGGCGCCGGTAGGAGTTGACGGTCGGGTTGGTGAACGCCAGCAGCGACGGCGCGTGGTGCAGCAGGCCGCCGATGTACCAGCGGGCCGTGTCGGAGAGGCCGGCGTACCCGGTCTCGTCGTAGAACAGCGGCTCGCCGCCCAGCCAGAGGCTCTGGTGGGTGTGCATGCCGGAGCCGTTGTCGCCGAAGAGCGGCTTCGGCATGAAGGTCGCCGTCTTGCCGTGCTCCCAGGCGGTGTTCTTGATGATGTACTTGAACATCTGCATCTGGTCGCCGGCGTGCAGCAGCGTCGAGAACTTGTAGTTGATCTCGCCCTGGCCCGCGGTGCCGACCTCGTGGTGCGAGCGCTCGACAGTGAAGCCGGCGTCGATCAGCCGGCGCACCATGGCGTCGCGCAGGTCGGAGTAGTGGTCCAGCGGCGCGACGGGGAAGTAGCCACCCTTGTACGCGGTCTTGTAGCCGCGGTTGCCACCCTCCTCCTCACGGCCGGAGTTCCACGCGCCCTCGACCGAGTCGATGTAGTAGAACGCCTGGTTGGCGGAGGTCTCGTGGCGGATCGAGTCGAAGATGTAGAACTCCGCCTCGGCGCCGAAGTACGCCGTGTCCGCGATGCCGCTGGACGCGAGGTACTGCTCGGCCTTCTTCGCCACGTTGCGCGGGTCACGCGAGTACGCCTCGCGCGTGAACGGGTCGTGGATGAAGAAGTTGAGCGCCAGCGTCTTCTGGATCCGGAACGGGTCGAGGAAGGCGGTGGTCACGTCGGGGAGCAGGAGCATGTCCGACTCGTGGATGGCCTGGAACCCGCGGATCGAGGACCCGTCGAAGGCAAGGCCGTCGGTGATGACGCTGTCGTCGAACGACTCCACCGGCATGTTGAAGTGCTGCATCACGCCGGGAAGGTCACAGAACCGTACGTCGACGAACTTGACGCCCTCGTCTTTGAGGTATCGCAGGAGTTCCTCGGGATTGGCGAACACACGTCCTCCTGGCACAGAAATTCAGTTCAGCGAAGCGGCGTGAGCCGCCACGGTGGCTAGGCTGGTCGCGACGCTATGGGGCGGGGGTTGCCCGGGCGTGTCTCTATTGTTTCTGCCGTGTTAAGGACCTCGTTGACACGGCGGCCGTCACTCGAACCCTAACGCTGGTCACGCGCGGTGGGGGTCCGAATGCGCCCAAAGCGCCGGCGACTACGCTCGATGCGTGGCGACAGGCGTGCAAACAGAGCTGGGCGGCTTCGGCCGGCGCCTCGCGGCGCTGATCATCGACTGGGCGTTGTGCATGCTGGTCGCGAGCTTCTTCGCCAACCCGCAGGAGACGCCGTGGCCGCCGGTGCTGCTGCTCGTGCTGGTCAACACGTTCTTCCTGGGCCTCTTCGGACAGACGCCGGGCATGTACCTGGCCCGGCTGCGCTGCGTCTCGTTCACCGACGGCGGCGCGATCGGCCTGGGCCGGGGGCTGCTGCGCGCGCTGCTCCTCGCCCTCTTCATCCCCGCCGTCATCAGCGAC
>NZ_JAUQWH010000131.1 GCF_030757795.1 Actinoplanes oryzae | reverse complement strand
CCGCCCCGCCGTCCCCCACCACGGTGTCGAGGCCGAAGTCGATGCCCGCCCCGTCGATGGATCCGGACGACCCGCCGAGCGAGATGTTGGACAGCACGGTCCCCGCGAAGATGTGCGGCCGTTGCGGCACATAGGCGATCCGCGCCCGCCACGACGAGGGGTCCACTGTGGCCAGATCGACACCCCCGACGGTCACCCGCCCGGACGCCGGTGTCACGAAGCCCATCAACACTCCCAGCGCCGTCGACTTGCCGCACCCGCTCGGCCCGGTCAGCGCCACGATCTCCCCCGGCGCGATCCGGGCGCTGAAGTCCCGCAGCGCCGGCGAAGGACGCCCCGGATAGCAGACCGACACCCGCTCGAAGACGATGGATCCCGCCGGCGCCGGCCCGGATCCGCGCACCGGCACGGGCGTGTCCAGCACGGCGAACGCCTCTTCCGCCGCCGCCACGCCCTCGGCGCTGGCGTGGTAGTGCGCGCCGACCTGCCGCAGCGGCTGGTACGCCTCCGGCGCCAGGATCAGCACGAGCAGCGCGGTCTCGAGGTCGAGGTGCCCGCTGACCAGCCGCAGCCCGATGCCCACGGCCACCAGCGCGACCGACAGCGTGGCCAGCAGTTCGAGCACGAGCGACGACAGGAAGGCCGTGCGCAGCGTCCGCATGGTCACCCGGCGCTGCTCCTCGCTGATCCGCCGGATGATGCCGGCCTGCGCCCGCGCCCGCCCGAAGATCTTCAGCGTCGGCAGCCCGGACACCACGTCGAGGAAGTGGTGTCCCAGCCGGGCGAGCAGCCGGAACTGCCGCCGGTTCGCCGCCTCGGTGTGCATGCCGACCAGGGCCATGAAGAGCGGGATCAGCGGCAGGGTGAGCGCCACCGTCAGGGTGGCGGTGAGGTCGGCGCCGAGCAGCCGGGCCAGCACGATCGCCGGCACCAGCGCCGCGAGCACCAGCTGCGGCAGATACTTCGCGAAGTACGCGTCGAGGGCGTCCAGCCCCCGCGTCACGAGCGCCGTGACCTGACCCGTGGGCGAGGCGACGCCGTGCGCCAGCACCTTGCGCCGCAGCACCGACTTGACCCCGGCCGCCGCCCGCGCCGACACCACCTCCTGCGCCCAGGCGACCAGGGCTCGCAGGGCGACGACGCCGGCCAGGAGCACCACGGTCCCGCCGATCGGGCCGCCGTGGAGGAACACCGTGGTGACGGCGTCGGCGAGCAGCGTCGCCTGGGCCACGATCAGCCCGGCCAGGACCGCCCCGAGGGCGACGGTCACCGCGAGGTACGTGCGCGCCGGCCGCGCGTACCGGAGCAGGCGGGGGTCGAGGGGTTTCACGCCGGGATCCGCTCGATGGTCAGGCGTTTGCGGAACACCCAGTACGTCCACCCCTGGTAGAGCAGCACGACCGGCGTGAAGAACACGGCGACCCACGTCATCACGGTCAGCGTGTAGTGGCTCGACGAGGCGTTCGTCGTGGTGAGGCTGTTGGCGTCGGCCAGCGAGGACGGCATCACGGTGGGGAACAGCGTCACGAAGAGGGCGAACACGGCCAGCACGAGCGTGGCGCCGGTGGCGAGGAACGCCCAGCCCTCCCGGCGTACGCGGAGGAAGAGCGTGGCGCCGATCAGCGCGACCGCCGCGGCCGCCGCGAGGATCCCGCCGGCCAGGTCGGGGTGGGCGAGCACGGTCCAGAGCAGGAACGCGGCCGCGACGGCGACGGCGGGCGGGGCGAGCCGCGCGGCGAGGCGACCGGCCCGGACGCGCATCTCGCCGCCGGTCTTGAGCGCCAGGAACACCGCGCCGTGCAGAGTGAACAGCGTCAGCGTCGTGAGACCCCCGAGCAGCCCGTACGGATTCAGCAGGTCGGCGAAGCCACCCACGTACTCGTGGTTCGCATCCAGTTCGATCCCGCGCACGATGTTGCCGAACGCCACGCCCCACAGCACCGCCGGGAGCACGCTGCCCACGACGATCGCGATGTCCCAGCGCTTCTTCCAGCGCGCGCCGTCGCGTTTGCCGCGGTACTCGAAGGCGACCCCGCGGACGATCAGCGCGACCAGGATGAGCAGCAGCGGCAGGTAGAACCCGGAGAACAGGGTGGCGTACCACTCGGGGAACGCCGCGAACGTGGCGCCGCCGGCCACGATGAGCCACACCTCGTTGCCGTCCCAGACGGGCCCGATGGTGTTGATGAGCAGCCGGCGTTCCCGGTCGCCGCGGCCCAGCACGGGCAGCAGGATGCCGACGCCGAAGTCGAAGCCCTCCAGCAGGAAGTAGCCGGCCCAGAGCAGGGCGATGAGCGCGAACCAGACGGTGGTGAGTTCCATGACGGCTCCGGATCAGTAGGCGAAGGCGAGGGTGCGATCGGTCTGCTCGGCCGGCTCGACGTAGCCGCGGCGGGCGTACTTGACGAACAGCCCGACCTCGATGACCGCGAGCACCCCGTAGAGCACGGTCAGCACGATCAGCGAGGTCGCCGCCTCCCCGGTGCTGACCGACGGCGACACGCTGTCGGCCGTGGTGAACAAGCCGAAGACCGCCCACGGCTGCCGGCCCATCTCGGTGAAGATCCAGCCGAAGCTGTTGGCCGCGAGCGGCATCCCGACGGACGCGATCGCCGCGAGCCACAGCCAGCGGTTGCCCGGCGTACGCCCGCGACGCGTGAACCACAGCGCCGCCAGCGCCACGAGCATCGCCAGCCCGCCGAAGCCGATCATGAACCGGAAGCCCCAGTAGGTGACCGGGACGTAGGGCTGGTAGGAGCCCTCGCCGTACTTCTGCTCGTACGCGGCCTGCAGGTCGTCGATGCCCTCGACCCGGCCGTCGGGCGAGCCCGTCGCCAGGAACGACAGCAGGTTCGGCACCCGCATGCTGGCGATCTCCGAGGACCCGTCGAGGGAGCCGATCGTGAAGACCGAGAAGCTGGCCGGCTGCGAGGTCGTGTACAGCGCCTCGGCGGCGGCCATCTTCATCGGCTGCTGCTCGGTCATGATCCGGGCCTGCAGGTCGCCGGAGATCATCGTGCCGAGGCCGGCGACGAGCACCACCCACGCGCCGAGCTTGAGCCCGGGCCGGAAGACCTCGGTCTGGTTGCCGCGCCGCAGGTGCCAGGCACTGACCGCGAGCAGCACGGCGCCGGCGGTCACGAAGCACGCGGTGATGGTGTGCGCGAAGGTGACCAGCGTCGTGTTCTGGGTGAGCACCCGCCCGATGTCGGTGAGCTCGGCGCGCCCGGTCGCCGCGTCGATGGTGTAGCCGACCGGGTGCTGCATCCACGAGTTGGCCGCCAGGATGAAGTAGGCCGACAGCACGGTCCCGAGGCCGGCGAGCCAGATCGTCGCCAGGTGCATCTTCTTCGGCAGCCGGTCCCAGCCGAAGATCCACAGGCCCAGGAACGTGGACTCGAGGAAGAAGGCGAGCAGCCCCTCGATGGCCAGCGGCGCCCCGAAGACGTCGCCGACGAAGCGCGAGTAGTCCGACCAGTTCATCCCGAACTGGAACTCCTGGACCAGCCCGGTGACCACGCCGATGGCGAAGTTGATGAGGAAGAGCTTGCCCCAGAACCTGGTGGCCCGCAGGTGGTGCTCCTTGCCGGTGCGCACCCAGGCGGTCTGCATCCCGGCGACCAGCAGCGACATCCCGATCGTGATCGGCACGAACAGGAAGTGGTACACGGTGGTGATGCCGAACTGCCATCGGGCGAGGTCGAGCGCGTCCACGGGGGGTCCTTTCCACGGTTACGCCCCGAGTCTCACGATCATCGGCGCGCCCGCTCAGGGCCGAAAGTCCCGTCCTCCCGGGCCCGTGCGGCGATTCGCCCCTTTCCTCCCCCGACACGCGGGAATTGACCTCCACGGACGCTTTCCACCGATAAATGGGAGCGCTCCCAACCCTCCGGCCATGAAAAATCTTGCGGGGTCAGCAACGTCACCGCATCGGCGCTCATGGATGAGAAAGCCATCATGAGCTGCATTCAAAAATAGTTAATCTTATTTCCGAATCGCTGACGTGCGCTCCCTGTGCCGAATCGTTACCCGGTTGATCATTCGGAAACATTGCGAAACAGCCCGGCCCGCTCTTGACTGACAGCCGGGGGAAACCGGAGACGGTGACGGCGTAGTCACGCCCCGGCGTGAAGATGACATAGGGAGAGGCATGTTCGGTCTTGCGAAGAGTCAGCGCCTGCGTGGTGCGCTGGCCGGCACGCTGGGCGTCGGCCTGGTGTTCGGCCTGGCCGCGTGCGGCGGCAGTGACGACTCGGACGACGATGCGACCGCCGAGGCGCAGTCCATCGATTGCTCGCAGTTCAGTTCCTACGGTGACCTGAAGGGCAAGACGGTCTCGGTCTACACGGGCATCGTCACGCCGGAGGACAAGGCCTACAAGGACTCGTACAAGCCGTTCGAGGACTGCACCGGCGTCACGATCAAGTACGAGGGCGACAAGTCCTTCGAGGCGCAGGTCCTGGTCCGCGCCAAGGCGGGCAACCCGCCGGACATCGCCATCGTGCCGCAGCCCGGCCTGCTGCAGCAGCTGGTCGCCACGGGCAAGGCCGTCGAGGCGCCGGCCGAGGTGGCCGCGAACGTCGACAAGTTCTGGGGCGAGGACTGGAAGGCGTACGGCAGCGCGAACGGCAAGTTCTACGCCGCGCCCTCGGGTGCGAGCGTGAAGTCGCTGGTGTGGTACTCCCCCAGCGAGTTCTCCGACGCCGGCTACACCGTGCCGACCACGCTGGACGAGCTCAAGGCGCTGAGCGACAAGATGGTCGCCGACGGCAAGAAGCCGTGGTGCGTCGGCATCAGCAGCGGTGAGGCGACCGGCTGGCCGCTCACCGACTGGCAGGAGGACTTCATGCTCCGGCTGTACGGGCCGGAGACCTACGACAAGTGGGTCAAGCACGAGATCGCCTTCAACGGCCCCGAGTCCACCGCGGCGCTCGACGCGGTCGGCGCGTACGTGAAGAACGACAAGTACGTCAACGGCGGCCTCGGCGACGTCAAGAGCATCGCCACCACCACGTTCCAGGACGCGGGCCTGCCGATCGTCGACGGCAACACCTGCTCGCTGCACCGCCAGGCGAGCTTCTACGCGGCCAACTTCCCGAAGGACGTCAAGGTGGCCGAGGACGGCGACGTCTTCGCGTTCTACCTGCCGGGCAAGGACGCCAGCAGCAAGCCGGTGCTCGGCGGCGGCGAGTTCAACCTCGCGTTCGCCGACCGCCCCGAGGTCAAGGCGTTCCAGACCTACCTGTCCACCGACACCTGGGCCAACATCAAGGCGTCGCTGTCGCAGGGCTGGATCTCCGCGAACAAGGGCCTGGACATCAACAAGGTCAGCAACCCGATCGACAAGCTGTCGGCCGAGCTGCTGCAGAACCCGAGCACGGTGTTCCGCTTCGACGGCTCGGACCAGATGCCGGCCGCCGTCGGCTCGAACGCGATCTTCAAGCAGCTCACCAGCTGGGTGACCGGTCAGGACACCAAGACCACGGTCGACAACGTCGAAGCCGCGTGGCCCAAGAAGTGATCTAGCACCACCCGGGGCCGGTTGCCGATGAGGCAACCGGCCCCTTCTCTCCTAGGACCTGAAAGGAGTACGGGTCACGTGTCAACACCCGAGAGCAACGCCGGCAAGCTCGCGCTCATGCTGGGCGCGATTCTGCTCTTCTGCGCGGTCGTCGGGCTCATCCTCTTCCTGGCCAGCCTGGCCCGGGGCAGGCGGGCCGACCGGGTCACCGCCTACCTCTACCTCGCCCCCACCCTGATCATGCTGGCCGTCGGCCTGGTCTACCCGGGCCTGCGCACCATCTGGGAGTCGTTCTTCGACGCCGCCGGCAAGGCGTTCATCGGGTTCGGCAACTACGAGACGATCTTCACCAGCGGCGACCAGCTCACGGTGCTCGGCAACACGGTGCTGTGGGTGCTGGTCACCCCGTTCGTGGCCACGGGCGTCGGCCTGCTCTACGCCATCCTGGTGGACAAGTCCCGCTTCGAGAACTTCGCCAAGGCGCTGATCTTCCTGCCCATGGCGATCTCCTTCGTGGGCGCGTCGATCATCTGGAAGTTCATCTACGAGTACCGCCCCGACCAGGGCAACGTGAAGCAGATCGGCCTGCTCAACCAGCTGCTCGTCTGGGTGGGCGGCAGCCCGCAGCAGTGGCTGGTCAACTCGCCGTGGAACACCCTGCTGCTGATCGTCGTCATGATCTGGATCCAGGCCGGCTTCGCGATGACCGTGCTGAGCGCGGCCATCAAGGCCATCCCGGACGACATCGTGGAGGCCGCGCGCCTCGACGGCGTCACCACGTGGGGCATGTTCCGCTTCGTCACCCTGCCGGCCATCCGCCCGGCCGTGGTCGTGGTGCTCACCACGATCGCCATCGCCATGCTCAAGGTCTTCGACATCGTGCGGACCATGACCGGCGGCCAGTTCAACACGAGCGTGATCGCGAACGAGTTCTACAGCCAGAGCTTCCGCAGCGACAACCAGGGCCTGGGCGCGGCCCTCGCGGTCCTGCTGTTCGTCCTCGTGATCCCGATCGTCGTCTACAACATCCGGCAGCTCCGCCGCTCGGAGGCGCTATGACCACCACAACCCCCGCCACCCCGTCGGTGCCGGTCAAGGCGAAGGACATCTCCGCGGCCGCGGTGGCCAAGCGCAAGCTCAGCTCCCCGTTCGCGTCGATCGCCGCGATCGTCATCGCCGTGCTGTGGACCGTGCCGACGTTCGGCCTGCTGGTCTCGTCGTTCCGGCCGGAGCGCGCGATCAAGACCACCGGCTGGTGGACGTTCTTCTCCAACCCGGTGCTGACCCTGGACAACTACAAGGCGGTGCTCGACGCGGACGAGGGTGCGGGCCTGGGCTCGTACTTCATCAACAGCATCGTCATCACCATCCCCTCGGTGGTGATCCCGCTGACCCTGGCGACCATCGCGGCCTACGCGTTCGCCTGGATCAGGTTCCCGGGCCGCAATTTCCTGTTCCTGGTGATCTTCGCCCTGCAGGTCGTCCCGCTGCAGGTCACGCTGATCCCGCTGCTGACCCTCTACGTCGACGCGGGCGTGGCGAACACCTTCTGGACCATCTGGCTGTCGCACGCCATCTTCGGCCTGCCGCTGGCCATCTACCTGCTGCACAACTTCATGCGCGACATCCCCGCCTCCCTGCTGGAGGCGGCGCGCGTGGACGGTGCGGGCCACGTGTCCATCTTCTTCCGGGTGCTGCTCCCGCTGCTGCGCCCGGCGCTCGCGGCCTTCGCCATCTTCCAGTTCCTCTGGGTCTGGAACGACCTGCTGGTCGGCCTGGTCTTCGGCGGCGGCGGCGACGCCATCGCCCCCATCACCGTGGCGCTGGCCAACCTCACCGGCACGCGCGGCACGGCCTGGCACCTGCTCTCCGCGGGCGCCTTCGTGTCGATCCTCGTCCCGGTGACGATCTTCCTGTTCCTGCAGCGCTACTTCGTCCGAGGCCTCCTCGCCGGCAGCGTCAAGGGGTAGTTTTTCGGATGTGAAGACCCGCGGCTCGCCTTCTGCTGGTGGGCTGCGGGTCTTTTTATGAATACGCGCACCCGAAATGTCCCACCCCGTCCCCGCGACCTGGCTGCCGCGTCACGCGTCTGCCGCGCGCATCCGGGCTGACCTGCCGTCCCCGGCCCGGCACGCCCCCCGCGGCCCGCCGCCGGGCCGTCGTGCGCACGCTCACCACCAGGGGTGGCAGGACGCCCCGGTGAAGCTCTCGGAGCGGCGCTGGGCGATCACGCCGGCCGCCTCGAAGAGCGTGAGCGCCTTGCCGACCGGCCCCGGCTCGCCGGTCACGTCGGCGAACTCGTCCCGCCCGGCCCGGGCCCGGAAGCCCGCCACCAGCCGCTCCTCGGCATCGCCGTCGCCGGCGCCCAGGTGGGTGGCGAGCGCCGGCAGCGATGAGTAGGGCGTGCGCACCCACCCGACGTCGTGCATGTTCGCCCCCCAGTCGCCGTCGTCGATCTCGTGGTCGTGCAGGAAGGCGATGCTGCGCCGCGCGCCGTGGCCCGGCCCGTCGACGATCAGGTGCAGGCGGTGGTGGTCGTAGGTGCCCGAGTAGTAGCCGGGAGTGGAGGCGGAACCGAGGTTCTCCACCCGCCGGTCCGTCGCCGGGCCGGGCTGCTGGAACCAGCCGTTCCACGAGCCCTTGACCGGCCGGTCGAGGCGCGGCTCGTAGCCGGCCTCCCACACCAGCCCGGCGACCCGGCCGACGTTCTCCTCCGCGGTCAGCGAGGCATCGAGCACTCCCCGCTCCACCAGCGCGCCGATGTGCGCCCAGGCGCGTTCCGCTTCCCCGCCCCCGGGCACGGCGCCGAAGCGGGCGGCCAGCAGCGCGGCCCACGACTCGAACGCGTCCCAGGGCACCTGCACCCGCCACGCCCCGGCGCCCTCCGGGGTGTGCAGCCAGAACCCGTTGGCCGGCACCCACCGGGCGTCCGCGGGCAACTCGGCGGGATCGGGCACCCGCGCCCACAGCCCCTGGCCGTCGGCCGTCTCGAACAAGGGCTCGTGGCGGATCAACGACATGCGATCACCGTACCGGCCCGCCGCCCCTGGTATACGCATACTTGTACGTAGTACCGTGGCTCGCATGCCCAACAAGACGATTTACGTCGCGGACGACGACCTCCCGCTGCTGGCCCGCGCGCAGGACCTCACCGGCACCGCGCTCTCCGCCACGATCGTGACCGCGGTGCGCCGGCTCGTCGAGACCGAGGAGGCCAAGCAGTCCGGCTTCGACGAGATCACCGTGAAGGTCGGCGTCGGCAAGGCCGGCGTCAAGCGCTTCCTCGGCACCGCCCTCGGCGAGTGGAAGGCGTCCACCGGGGAGGGCGAGGAGACCTACTCGCTCTTCCGCACCAGCAAGGGCCGCTTCGCCGTCCACCACGCCCGCTCCGAGCTGCACATCCCGGTCGGCCCCCACGCCGAGCGCAGCCGCAAGTGGACCACCGGCTGGCGCGGCTGGCTCGGCGACTGGTCGCCCGACCAGGCCTGGCTCCACACCCCGGCCCAGGCGACCTTCGCCGTGGTCGACACCCCGGACGAGCTGGCCCTGCTCCTGCCGCCCGAGCTCTTCGAGATCGCCCTGCTCACCATCCAGTCCGAGCCCGACATCGAGGACCTCGACATCTGACACCCGCCGAGGCTGCCGAGGAGGGTCCGCAAGCACCATTCCGGGCTCGGAAAGCTGCCATGGCGATTAGCTTTCTCCTGTGACGAGATGGCACCGGGCGGCGCGAGCGTTGCCCAGCGCCGCTGTGTGGGCCGCGCTGTTCCTGGTGACCGTGCCCGCGGCGGTGTTGTCCAACGCCCGGGTCGTGGAGGTGTCCCCGCGCGCCGGGGACGTGTTCTGGTGGACGCAGGCCGCCATGCCGGTGCTCGGCGCCGTGGCGGCGGCCCGGTGGACGGCGGGAACCGGGCGGCGGCGCACCCCGGAAGGCTTCGTGTCGGCACTGCTGGCCGCCACCTTCTCCGGAGCGCTGTACCTGCTGGCCTCGCTGGCTCTGTACCGGTGGGTCATCCCGTTCGGCGATCCGGTGGGGTGGCTCGGGCTGGTCGCGCTGCCGGCCGCGACGGCGGGCGGGGTGCCGGGCTTCGCCCTGGGGCTCCGGATGGGCGCCGGCCCGCCGGGCCGCTCCAGGTACGCCGCCGGTGGCTTGCTGGCCGCGCTGGGCGGATATCTGATCTTCCCCACCACGGATGTCGCCGTTCTGCACGGGGCCGGCGGCGAGCCCCGCTTCCGATACGGCAGCCATGTCGTCGAGGCCACTGCCGCCGGGCGCTTCGCCATCCATCGGTTCGGCGCCGGGCAGCCGTCCCCGTGCCGGGTCAGCGGGCCCGGGGTCACCGGCGAGCCGGCCACGCGGCTGACCGTTCCGGTCAACAACAGCCACGACGCCACGACGGACCTCATAGTGGCGATCTTCTCGACGCCGTCGGCCGGCTCCTACACCGTCGCGTGCGAGCCGGCCGAATACGGGGTGCAGCCGCTGGCACGCGGCGCCGCACCGGTTGTCCGGACCTGGCCCGTACCGCTGATCGTCCTGCTCGGCTCCCTGCCCGGACTTGTCGTCGCGGGCGACACCGCCGTCCGCCGAGCCCGGCACCGGCGGGCGACCCGGCCGGACGCAACCCCCTGACCCGGACGGCTGCCCCGGCAGCCGCCGGACGCACCCGCTCGGGCCGATCGTCCGGGGCGGGGCCGGAAAAGCTTTGACAGCCCGGCAGGCGCTCTGGCAATCTTGCGGGGCAGCCGGGCGACCCCGCTCCGGCACGGTGCACGAGGGACTGACGCCTGTGATCACGGCGCGCCGAGAGGCCGCCTGAGCATCCGCCGCTGACCATGCGCGCGCGGGTGTCCGAGCTTTCAGGCGGCTCTGTGTCCTTTCTCGTCACCTCTTTCCTGGAGCCACAGTGTCCCTGGATGCCCGCATCCAACTGTCCGTCGTCGCCAACCTGTCCCGCCGCCCGGCCGCGACCGAGGTGGGCCCCTTCGTCGCCGGTTTCGATCCCGGCACCGACAGCCCCGGCATCAATTACGCCACCCCGCGCCCCGGCGCGACGATCACCGCGGCCGACGTCACCGCCCTGGTCGCCGCCTTCACCGCGGCGCGGCGCAAGCCCCGGCTCGAGTATGTCGCCGGCACCGCCCCCGCCCTGCACCAGCTCCTGCTGGACCAGGGGTTCACCGTCGAGGAGGAGCACGACTATCTGATCTGCACGCCCGGCCTGCTCGTGACGCCGCCCACCCCGGACGGCTTCGTCCTCGGGGAGCCCGGCGACTACGTCGCGATGGCCGCCGCCCAGGTCGAGAGCTTCGGCGACGACCCGGCGGGGGTCACGCCCGAGGACGGCGCCCGCCTGCGCCGGGTGCACACCAACGGCGGCGTCACCCTGGTCGCCACGGCGGACGGCGTCGTCGCCGGCGCGGGGCAGGCGGTCGCGCCCCACGACGGCGTGAGCGAGGTCGCCGGCATCGCGGTCCGCCCGCCGTACCGTCGCCGGGGTCTCGCCGCCGCCCTGACCGCGGGCATCACCGCGCGGCTGTTCGCCGGCGGCGGCGACCTGGCCTGGCTGGAGGCGTCGGGGCCGCAGGCGGGCCGGATCTACGAGCGCATCGGCTACCGCCCGGCGGGCCGCCGGCTGTACATGTCGGCCTGACTCCCGGGACCTACGTGCGCAGCGTCTCGCTGGGCCGCCGGCCGAACGCGCTGCGGTAGCGCGCGGCGAAGCGGCCCAGGTGCGCGAAGCCCCACCGGTGGGCGACATCGGCGACGGTGTCGCCCCCGGCGGGGTCGGCGGCCTGCAGGTCGCGGTGGGCGTGCTCGAGCCGCACCCGGAAGAGGTAGCCGACCGGCGTGGTGTCGAGGTGCCGCTGGAAGCCGGCCTGGAGGGCGCGCACTCCGAGCCCGGCCGCCGTCGCGATGTCCTCCAGCGTGATCGGCTCGGAGGCGTGCGCGTCGATGTAGGCGACGGCGCGGCGCACGGCGGCCGGGGCGGTCCGCTGCGGGCCCGAGACGTAGTCCAGGGCCATGGTGGTGTTGGGGAACACGGTCACCGCGGTCGCCGCGGCGGTGTCGACCACGGTGGACAGCAGCAGCGGGTGGATGCCGGACTGGCCGGGCGCGGTGAGCATCCGGGCCAGGTAGACGACGGTGTCCGCCCAGCGGCGTCCGGCCTCGGCGGTGACCGGTTCCGCCGCGTCGAAGCGGAAGTCCGCCGCCTTGACGCCGAGGCGGCCGGCGACGCGGGTCACCGTGTCCATGGGGAGCTGGGTGATCCACTGCCGGCTGTGGTCCAGCACGATGTCGAGGCCGGCGCCGGGGGGATAGAGCAGGACCTCGCCGGCCGCGGCCCGGCCGTGCCGGTGCCCGCCGGTCACGGAGTAGCGGCCCTCGAGCACGGAGGCGACCAGCAGCGTCTCGAACGGTTCCGTGTCGAACGCCACGCACGCCCGGTAGGTCGGCTGGTCGATGAGCACCTCGCCGGCCGACACGGTCCGGGACCGGAACACGAAGTCGCGCGCGGTGCCGACGACGCGCGGCACATGCTGGACGTACCGGCGGCTGATCATGTCGCGCACTTCGTCGAAGTCGCGGGAGTCCAGGGCGGTGCGGACGATCGGGACGTGCTCAACGGGCATGGCTTCCTCCTCCCGCCGGACGTTACGACGTGCGGTCCGCCGTGCGAAGACTTGAACGCCCGGTTAAGCCTCAGGTGTCATGCCAGGACGACGGCACCCGTGAGTTCGGGGATCTGGTTCGGCCAGACCGGGCGGGAGAACAGATAGCCCTGACCGTACGGGCAGCCCATCCGCCCCAGCATCGACCGCTGGTCCGGGCTCTCGATCCCCTCGGCGATCACCGTGAGGTCGAGGTTGCGTGCCAGCGTGACGATCGCGTTGACCAGGGCGCGCTGCTGCTTGCTGGCGATGATGTCGTCGATGAACGACTTGTCGATCTTCAGGACGTCGACCGGCATCTGGCGCAGGTAGCTCAGCGACGAGTAGCCCGTACCGAAGTCGTCGATCGCGATCCGGCAGCCGAGCGCCCGCAGCGTCTCCAGGTCGGCCCAGACCTGCTCGGCGTCGCGCAGGACCAGGCTCTCGGTGATCTCCAGCAGCAGCCAGCGCGGCTCGGCGCCCGCGTCGGCGAGCGCGGCGCGGACCCGGTCGACGAACCCGGGCTGGCGGAACTGCCGCGCGGACACGTTGACGCTGATGTAGCGCAGCGGCGTGCCCGGGTTCTCCCGGTGCCACGACGCGAACTGCCGCAGCGCCTCGCGCAGCACCCGCTCGCCGATGCCGACGATGGCGCCGCTCTCCTCGGCGAGCTCGATGAAGTGGTACGGCCCGAGCAGTCCCCGCTCGGGATGCTGCCACCGCACGAGCGCCTCGAGCCCGACGACGATGCCGGTGCGCACGTCGGCGATCGGCTGGTACTGCAGCACGAACTGCTCGTGCTCGACCGCCTCCAGCAGCGAGGCGCGCAGGGCCAGGCGCTCGACCATGGCGGTGTGCAGGTCGCTCTGGTAGCGCTTCCAGTCGCCCTTGCCGGCGCCCTTGGCCAGGTAGAGCGCCAGGTCGGCGTGGCGCAGCAGCTCGGTCGGGTTCTTGGCGTCGGCGCTGGTGGCGACGCCGACGCTGGCGGCCCCGCTGACGATGTTGCTGCCGCCGACCCCGTCGCTGACCTCCACGGGCACGGCCAGGGCGGCGACCACGCGCGCGGCGATCTCCTCGGCGAGACCGTCCTCGACCAGGATCGCGAACTCGTCGCCGCCCATCCGCGCGGCGGTGTTGTGCTTGCCGATCGCCAAGGTGATCCGTTCGGCGACGGCCACGAGCAGCTGGTCGCCGACCGCGTGCCCGAGGGTGTCGTTGACCTCCTTGAAGTCGTCCAGGTCGACGAAGAGGACGCCGACGCCCTGCCCGGCCAGCTCGGCGCGGGCGTAGGAGTGCTCGAGCCGCTCGCGGAACAGCACCCGGTTGGCGAGCCCGGTCAGCCCGTCGTGGAACGCCTGGTGCGCGAGGTCGTTCTCGAGGCGGCGGCGCTCGGTGACGTCGCGGACGGTCAGCACGAGCCCGCGTACGGTCGGATCGTCGCGCAGGTCCCGGATCGTGCACTCGACCTGCAGCAGGCGGCGGTCGGCGCGCACGGCGGTCAGGTCGACCCCTTCGCCCGTACGCCCGGAGCCGCCCAGCGCCAGCGCCGCGCGCAGCGAGTCGTGGTGCGTGTCCGCGATGATCCGCTGCAACGGCGAGCCGGCCAGGTCGTCGTAGCCGAACAGCGTGCCGGCGGACGGGCTGGCGTACCGGATGAGCTCGTCGGTGCCCACGATGAGGATGACGTCGGACGCGCTCTGGATCAGGGTCCGGAAGTACGCCTCCCCGTCGCGCCGGCTGACCTCGGAGGCCAGCGCGATGCGCTGCACGACGGTGCTGATCTGGGACCGCAGCGCCTGCACCGTCGGGAGCACGGCACGCAGCTCGGCGAGCGGCCCGGTCACCTCCATCATCACGGCTCGCAGCGGGGCGCCGTGCAGCATGACGACGGCTCGCATGCGGTGCAGGTCCGGCCCGTGCGCGACGATCGTGACGCCGGGCTGGAAGGGGCCCGGGCACGGGGGCAGCTGGACGTACCGGTCCCGGACGTCCTCGGGCAGCAGCTCGCGCATGACCTCGCGGGAGGCGGCACGCACCTCCTCCAGCGTGGTGGCGACGTTGAACTTGCCGGCCACCTCGCGCAGGGCGCGTTCCCGGTCCTGGGCCTGGCGCTGCTCCGCGATCAGGCCGTGGACGCGCGCCATGACCAGCACGAACATGACCGCCGCGGCGGCCGCGATGACGGGCGCGTCGACGACCCCGCCGTGCAGGTGCTGGGCGAGCAGGACCGCCGGGGCGATGAGGGAGGCGCCGGTGAGCAGGATCAGCCGGCGGAACTCGGCGGAGGCGGTGGGTACGGGTGCCGCGGCGTCGGGGTCCCCGGTGAGCGTGCGCATCGACGGGTGCAGCGCGGCCAGGCCCGCGCACCCGTAGAGCAGCACCCAGCCGAGGTCGACCGGCCCGCCGATCGCCCAGTCCTCGTCGAGGCGGGCGAGGCTGAACGGCACGTCCGAGCAGAGCAGGCCGACGACCGCCACGGTGAGCAGCTTGAGCGCGGCCGGCTTGCGTCCCGGCACGGTGGCCAGGCGCAGCAGGATGGCGAGGGCCAGCACGTCGCCGAGGGGGTAGGCGACCGAGACCGCCTTCTCCAGCCCGCCCATGTCGGTGGCGCGGGCGAAGGGCGCGATCAGATAGACCCAGGACAGCAGCCCGAAGCTCGCCGTGGGCACCAGCGCGTCCAGCAGCGCCGCCCGGTTGCGGTCGCCGGCGCGGGCGCGCACGAAGAGGATCAACCCGGCCGCGAGCAGCGGATAGACGAGCAGGTAGAGCACGTCGGAGGGCCCCGGATACGGATACTGCACGCCCACCGCGAGATAGGTGTTGGCGAGCGTGTCGCCGGCGATGAACAGCGTCAGCGCGGCGGCGATGAGGTACCAGGGCAGCCGCTGGGCGGGCCGGTGGGCGCGCACGCCCGCCACGATCGCCGTGATGCCGGTGAGCCCGATGAGCGCCCACAGGAGGAGGTGCTGCGCCGGCCACGCGTAGTAGGCCACGGTGAGCACGGCCAGCCACGCCAGGTAGCCGGCCCGGCCGTACCTGCTCGTCATGCCCTTCTGATCGGCACGGGCCCCCGGATCTTGACCGTTTCCTGAGCTGGGCCGTCCTCAGGCCCAGGGCGCCGGTGCCGTCGTCACCGGCTCGCCGGTCTCCGCCGCCTCGTCGATCGCCAGGCCGATCAGGTGGTCGTGCGCGCCGTCGGCCAGCGGGTAGGGCGCCGGGCCGTCGCCGCGGACCCAGGCCGCGGTGGCGTCGAGCAGGGTGCCGATGGCGATCTCCTCGTCGCTCCAGCGCCTTCCCGGGTACGGATTGCGGAACAGCACCTGGTCGCCGAGGGTGATCGTGTCGGTGTCGAAGCCGTCGAGGTCCAGGTCATAGCCGGTCTGCCGGCGCACCAGGGGCGTGCGGACGAGCGTGCGCGGGGCGGTCAGCCGGATCACCTCGTCGTCGCGCAGCTCGCCGTGGCTGCCGCGCACCAGCAGCCGCCGGAAGCGCAGCTGGTTGTGCCACTGGTTGTCGGTGAAGTCGTAGAGGCCGGACAGCCCGGCGCCGAAGTCGAGCGTGGCGATCGTCGTGACGGCCGGCTTGGGCGTGGGGTCGTCGGTCCAGCCGTCGCGGGTCAGCGGGTCGACCAGCGGCGCCGTGGTGCGCGTCGCGCGGACGGTCACCGGGCCGCGCCCGGCGCCGATCAGGCCGCGGATGAGCGACACGGCGTGGTAGGTGTGCGTCGAGGAGACCTGCGCCTGGGTCGGCGTGCCGATGACCCCGGCCCGCACCGCGGCGAGCCGGGCCGCGTGGGCGGGGACCAGCAGGTACTGCTCGGCGACCTGGACCAGCCCGGAGGCCCCGGCGCCCGCCCACAGCTCGCGCAGGCCGGCCTCGTCGGGGGCGGGCGGCGTCTCGGCCAGCACGGGCAATCCGCGCTCGACCGCCTCGGTGATCACGCCCGGGTTGACCGCCCACGGGACGGCCGTCACCACGAAGTCGGGCCGCGCCCGCGCCACGCACTCGGCCAGCGAGGCGAAGGTGGGCACGGGCAGGTCGCGCGGGGTGCGGACGATCGCGCCCACGCAGCGTACGCCGTCGAGGCCGGCCGCCACCCGCCAGAACATCTCGGCCCGCCAGGCCGCACCCACCACCGCGAACGTCGTCATGACCGCACCCTAGCCGTCGAGTCGCGCACCACCAGCTCGGTGGCCAGCTCGACGTGCAGCGCCTCGAGCTCGTGCCGGTCGAGCACGCGGACCAGCAGCGACACCGCCATGCGGCCCAGCTCGGCCAGCGGCTGGCGCACGGTGGTGAGGGTGGGGCTGGTGGCGCGGCTGAGGTCGATGTCGTCGAAGCCGGCCACGGACAGCTCGGACGGCACGTCCATCCCGCGCAGAGCCGCCGCCTGCAGGGCGCCCACGGCCGCCTTGTCGTTGAAGCCGACGATCGCGGTCGGCGGATCGGGCAGGTCGAGCAGCTCCCCCGCCGCCCGCCGGCCCCACGCCACGGTCGGCTCGACGTGCCGGACCAGCCGCGGGTCGGGCAGCACCCCGGCGTCGGCGAGCGCCGCGGTGTGCCCGGCCAGGCGCGCGTCGCTGGCCAGCCACTCGTCGGGGCCGGCCACCACGCCGATGCGCCGGTGGCCGAGGCCGGTCAGGTGGGCGGTGAGCGCGCGGGCGCCGGCGGCGTGGGCCGCGGAGACGGCCGGGGTGTCGCGGGGCACGGGCTCGCGCGGGTCGACGATGACGAACGGGAAGCGGCTACGGCGCAGCGCGGCCAGCTCGGCGGCGGGCTCGGGCGGCAGGACGAGCAGGGCGCCCGCGACTCCGGAGCGCCGGGCGAGCCGGTCGACGACCGAGTGCTGTTGCGCCGCCTCGCCTGCGTCGAGCAGCACCGGCCGCTGGTGCCGGTCCAGGGACTCGGCCATCGCCGACACGATGATCCCGAAGTAGTCGGTCAGCAGGTAGGGACAGCGCAGCAGCACCGGCCCGGTGATCGGGCGCGCGGCGGCGCGCGGGCGCGGGGCGGTGCCACCGAGGGACTGCAGGGCCTGCTCGACGCGCTCGCGGGTGGGCGCCGCCACGTTGCCCCGGCCGTTGAGCACGCGGGACACGGTCGCGATCGACACGCCCGTCGCCGCCGCGACCTCGCGCACTGTTACATCTCGTTGTTTCACGCCCGGCACCCTCGACCTGTTGACACTGGCGTTTCGGGATTGTTTCCTGTCGATACCGTAGCGCACATGTGTTTCATCTGTTTCAGGGAGCGGCCATGCGTTGTCGAGCCTGGGGCGCCGCCGTCGCGGCCGGCCTCCTGCTGCTGACCGGGAGCCCGGCACAAGCCTCGCGGGCGCCGGCGCGTGTCTGGGTGACCACCCCCGACCAGGCGGAGCTGCTGCACGAGCGGCCCCCGGTCGCCTTCACCCGCGGCGGCAGCGACCTCGCCACGATCACGGTCGACCCGGCCGTGCGATACCAGAGCATGGACGGCTTCGGTGCGTCGCTGACGGACTCGGCTGCGGAGGTGCTGCACCGGCTCACCCCCACCGCACGCGACCGGGCGATGCGCTCGCTCTTCGACCCGCGCGCCGGCATCGGCGTCAGCTTCCTGCGCCAGCCGATCGGCTCGTCGGACTTCACGGCCACCACGAGCCACTACACCTACGACGACGTGCCGGCCGGGCGGACCGACTTCGCGCTGCGCCACTTCAGCATCGCCCGCGACGAGGCCCGGATCCTCCCGCTGCTGCGCCAGGCCCGCCGGCTCAACCCCGAGATCACGGTCCTGGGTACGCCGTGGAGCCCGCCCGCCTGGATGAAGACGACCGATTCGCTGCTCGGCGGCCACCTCAGGGACGACCCGCGGATCTACGACGCGTACGCGCGGTACCTGGTCAAGTACGTGCAGGCGTACGCGCGGGCCGGGGTGCCGATCGACTACCTGACCGTGCAGAACGAGCCGCAGAACCGGCACGACGGCGGCTACCCGGGCACCGCGCTGCCCGTCGCGCAGGCCGCCAAGGTGATCACGGCGCTCGGGCCGCTGCTCCGCAAGGCCAGCCCCCGGACCAAGGTCCTCGGCTACGACCACAACTGGAGCACGCACCCCGGCGACGTCGGCACCACGCCGCCGGGCGAGGATCCGGAGACCGACTACCCGTACCGGCTGCTCGCGTCGCCCGCCGGCAGGTGGCTGGCCGGGACGGCGTACCACTGCTATTCGGGTGATCCCGCCGCGCAGAGCGCGCTGCACGCCGCCTTCCCGGACAAGGGGATCTGGTTCACCGAGTGCTCCGGCTCGCACGGCGCGGACGACACGCCACCGCAGTTCTTCCGGGACACGCTGCGCTGGCACGCGCGGACGCTGACCGTCGGCACCACGCGCGAGTGGGCCAAGTCGCTGGTCACCTGGAACCTCGCGCTGGACAGCACCGGCGGCCCGCACCTCGGCGGCTGCGGCACCTGCACGGGCCTGGTCACGGTGCAGCCCGACGGCAGCATGACCCGCAACGCCGAGTACTTCACGATCGGGCACCTGAGCAAGTTCGTCCGGCCGGGCGCGGTGCGCATCGCCAGCTCCTCCGCCGACAGCGTGGCCTTCCGCAACCCGGACGGCACGACGGCCCTGATCGTCAACAACCCGGACGACACACCGCGGCAGTTCGCCGTCGCGGCCGGCCGGCGCGGTTTCGCGTACGAGCTCCCGGGCGGCGCCCTGGCGACGTTCCTCTATCGCTGATCACGGTCTTCCCACCGGCCCGGGCGGCGCCCTGGCGACGTTCCTGTATCGCTGATCACGGGTTTCCCACCGGCCCGGGCGGGCATCACGGGCCGGTGGAGAACCGCTGGAAGGCGATGACGGTAGCCCTCGTCGCCGGATTCATGACCCTGCTCGACGTCAGCATCGTCAACGTCGCCCTGCCCTCGATCCAGTCCGACCTGCACCTGAGCCCGGGCGAGCTGCAGTGGGTCCTGTCCGGCTACGCGCTCACCTTCGGCCTGCTGCTGGTCCCCGCCGGCCGGTTCGGCGACGCCCGCGGCCGCCGCACCGTCTTCGTCGTCGGCCTGGCCGGCTTCGTGCTGGCCAGCGCCGCGGCGGGCCTCGCGACCAGCGCCCTGTGGCTCGTCGTCGCCCGCCTGGCCCAGGGCGCCGCGGCCGGCATCGTCACCCCGCAGGTCTCCGGCCTGATCCAGCAGCTGTTCAAGCCCGAGGAGCGCGGCAAGCCCTTCGGCCTCTTCGGCGCCACGGTCGGCGTCTCCACCGCCGTCGGCCCGCTGCTCGGCGGCCTGCTCATCCAGCTGCTCGGCGCCTCCACCGGCTGGCGCTGGATCTTCTTCATCAACCTGCCGATCGGCATCGCCGCCATCATCCTCGGCCGCAGGTGGATCCCGACCCCCGCCCCGGAGGACCGCAAGCGCCACGAGAGCCTCGACCCGGTCGGCGTCGCCCTGCTCGGCGTCGGCGTCCTGCTGCTCCTGCTCCCCCTGGTCCAGGAGCGCGAGTGGAAGAGCCCCGCCAAGTGGCTGCTCACCGTCGCCGCGGTGCTCGTGCTGGCCGGCTTCGTCGCGTGGGAGCGCCGCTTCGCGGCCCGCGGCGAGACCCCGGTGGTCGACCTCGGCCTCTTCAAGGTCCACTCGTACGGCCTCGGCGCCCTCATCGGCCTGCTCTACTTCGCCGGCTTCACCACGATCTTCTTCATCTACACGCTGTACCTGCAGAGCGGCCTGGGCTACAGCGCCCTGCTCGCCGGCCTGTCCCTGACCCCCTTCGCGGTCGGCTCCGCCGTCTCCGCGGCCCTGGGCGGCCGCATCGTCAACCGCTTCGGCCGTCCCCTGGTCGTCATCGGACTCGCCCTGGTCACCGCGGGCCTGCTCGCCGTCCTCCTGGCCCTCCACTTCGTCCCCGGCCACGGCGCGGGCTGGGCCGCCGCCCTCCCCCTGCTCGTCGCCGGCGTCGGCAGCGGCCTGGTCATCAGCCCCAACCAGACCCTCACCCTCGCCGAGGTCCCCGTCCGCCGCGCCGGCAGCGCGGGCGCCGTCCTCCAGACCGGCCAGCGCATCGGCACCGCCCTCGGCATCGCCGTGGTCGGCTCGGTCTTCTTCAACCGCCTCGCCTCCCAGGGCGGCCACTGGTCCCTCGCCTTCCGCACCGCCCTCCTGGTCACCATCGCCCTGGTCGTGGTCGCCCTCCTCGCCGCCCTCCTCGACATCCGCACCGAACGCCGCGACCACGCCCGCGCCACCGACGACACCCGCGAGCCCGCCTCCGCCTGACCCTCACCCCCGCCGCCCGGGCCGCACCGTCTCGACCCGTGCGGCCCCGCCCGACGCCAGCGGCACCATGCAGCGCCGATCACCATCGTCGCCGAGGAGACGAGCCTGTCGTCATCGACGTCCGGCCGGGCATCCACCGGAGAAGC
This sequence comes from Actinoplanes oryzae, assembly GCF_030757795.1. GTDB lineage: Bacteria > Actinomycetota > Actinomycetes > Mycobacteriales > Micromonosporaceae > Actinoplanes. The sequence continues at coordinate 4,923 of NZ_JAUQWH010000131.1, read as the reverse complement.
GCTCGATCGACGGAGCGTTTCCGGCAGTCCGGGCCCAGGACACATGGATCAGCTTCGCTTTCTGTTAACCTCCGGTTACGCAACGGTTCACCGGCGGGCGTGGCGCGGCCGGTGAGGTCTGCCGGGAGGCGCATGATGTCCGATCGACCGCGTTTGCTTCCGCTGCTCGGGCACGGCGGGGGCCGGGACCCGATGACGTGTCTCTACCGATGTGGGAACGCCTGCGATCATCCGGTGCCCAACGCGTCCGCCAACGAGTATCTCGGGGACGTCGTGCGGGCGGGCGTCACCCGGCGCGGCGTCATCGCGGGCGGGGCAGCTGGAGCCCTGGTCCTCGGGATCGGGGCGGGCGAGGCCGAGGCGGCGGCGAAGCGTCCCGGCGAGGCCGCTCCGGCGGTGGCGCAGCGGCCCGGCGCGCTCTCCTTCCGGCCGATCCCGCCGAACACGCTGGACACCGTCGTCGTGCCGAACGGCTACGACTCGGCGGTCGTCATCCGGTGGGGCGACCCGATCCTGCCCGGGGCGCCCGGCCTCGACGTGCGCCGGCAGACCGCCGAGCGGCAGGCCGCGCAGTTCGGCTACAACAATGACTTCCTCGGCGTGCTGCCGCTGGGCCGGGACGGCACCCGGGCGCTGCTCGTGGCGAACCACGAGTACACCAACGAGGAGCTCATGTTCCCCGGCTTCACCGGCCTGGACGCGCTGACCGTCGAGCAGGTGCGGGTGACGCTGGCGGCGCACGGGATGTCGGTCGTGGAGCTCGAGCGGGCCGGGCGTACCGGTCGATGGCGTCCCGTCCGCGGCCGCCGCCTGCCCTACAACAAGCGGATCACCACGCTGGCGACGCCGTTCCGGTTCACCGGGCCCGCCGCGGGATCGTCGTGGCTGCGCACGGCGGCGGACCCCGCCGGCACGACGCCCATCGGTACGCTCAACAACTGCTCGGGCGGCGTCACGCCCTGGGGCACGGTGCTGTCCGGCGAGGAGAACTTCAACCAGTACTTCGTCGGCGGCGACGCGGTCCCGGCCGGGCTGAAGCCGCGCTACGCCCGCTACGGGATCTCCACCACGCAGCGCGTCCCGGACGGCTCGCGCCGGTGGGACCGGGCGCAGGAGCGCTGGGACCTCGCGAAGCACCCGAACGAGGCGCACCGCTTCGGCTGGATCGTCGAGGTCGACCCCTACGAGCCCGGGGCGCGGCCGCGCAAGCACACCGCAATGGGCCGCTTCAAGCACGAGGGCGCGAATGTGATCGTCGCGCGTTCCGGTCACGTCGTCGCGTACATGGGGGACGACGAGCGCTTCGACTACCTGTACAAGTTCGTGTCGTCCCGCGTCTACAAGCCCGGCAACCGCAGGCACAATCTGACGCTGCTCGAGTCGGGGACGCTCTATGTCGCCAAGGTCACCGGGGACAGTCCCGCGGCGGAGATCGACGGCACTGGCAAGCTGCCGTCCGACGGCTTGTTCGACGGTACGGGCCGGTGGATCAAGCTCGTGTCGGGTGATCGCAGCTTCGTGCCGGGGATGACCGCCGCCGAGGTGCTGACCTTCACCCGGCTGGCCGGTGACGCCGTGGGTGCCACGAAGATGGACCGGCCCGAGGACGTTCAGCCCAGCCCGGTCACCGGCAAGATCTATGCCGCCATGACCAACAACACCAACCGCGGCGTCGGCACGTATCCGGGCGTCGACGAGGCCAATCCGCGGACGGCCAACAAGCACGGGCAGATCTTCGAGATCACCGAGGACCGCGGCGACCACACGGGGTCAACCTTCCGGTGGTCGCTGCCGATCGTCTGCGGCGACCCCGCGGATCCGGCCACCTATTTCGCCGGGTACGACAAGGCGGCCGTCTCTCCCATCTCGTGCCCGGACAACGTGGCCTTCGACCGGGCGGGCAACCTGTGGATCGCCACGGACGGCAATGCCCTGGAGAGCAACGACGGCCTGTTCGCCACCCCGATCGAGGGGCCGTCGAGGGGCCACCTGAAGCAGTTCCTGACCGTGCCGCCCGGCGCGGAGACGTGCGGGCCGTTCCTGACGGCCGACGACCGGAGCGTGTTCGTCGCCGTCCAGCACCCGGGCGAGATCACCGGCGCCACCCTCGACAATCCCGCCAGCACCTGGCCCGACGGCGACTACGCACGCCCCGCGGTCGTCGTCACCTGGCGCCCCGACGGCCGCCCGATCGGCACCTGACCCCGCCCGCCGCGCCGGGCCCTCGTCCACCACGGCGCGGCGTCGTCCACCACGGCGCGGCGTCGTCCACCGCCGACCTGTCGCCGCTGCCGGCCGGCTACGAGGACGCCCGGGACCGCCGGACCGACCCGGTACCTGCATGTGACATCTATCGTCAAGACCGCATATGTCCTTCGAGGAGGATCTGTTAACCCGGCGTTCAGCTTCTGGCGGGCCGGGACTCATCGAGCCCTGGAAACCTCGGCCGCACCTTACGAATGTCCGCCAGGAGCTCCCACATGCCAGAACGCCCTCGTCTGCTCCCGCTGCTCGGCCACTCGGGCCCGGGGCGCGACGCCATGACCTGCCTTTACCGCTGCGGCAACGCCTGTGACCACCCGGTGCCCAACGAGTCGGACAACCCGTACCTGGGCGATGTGGTCCGCGACGGCATGACCCGGCGCGGGGTCGTCCGGGCCGGGGCCGTCGGCGCGCTCGTCCTGGGCTTCGGCGCGACCGGCGCCACCTCCGCCGCCGCCGCTCCGGCCGCCGCCGCGCCGGCCGCTCCCGCCGCGCCGGCCGTTCCCGCCGCGGCGCCCGTACCGGAGATGCTCGGCAACCTCACCAAGGGCAAGGCCGGCAAGCTGAGCTTCAAGGCGATCCCGCCGAACAAGCTGGACTCGTTCATCGTCCCCAACGGCTACGACTCGTCCGTCGTGCTGCGCTGGGGCGACCCGATCCTGCCCGGCGCGCCCGCGCTCGACGTCACGAAGCAGACCGCAGCCCGCCAGTCCGCGCAGTTCGGCTACAACAACGACTTCGTCGGCGTGCTGCCGCTGGGCAAGGACGGCGCGCGCGCCCTGCTCGTGGTCAACCACGAGTACACCAACGAGAACCTCATGTTCCCCGGCTTCACCTCGCTCGAGGCGCTGACCGTGGAGCAGATCGAGGTGGCCATGGCCGCGCACGGGCTGTCGGTCGTGGAGCTCGAGCGCGTCGGCCGTACGGGGGAATGGCGTCCCGCCACCGGCAAGCGCCTGCCCTACAACCGCAGGATCACGGCTCTCTCGACGAAGTTCCAGCTGACCGGCCCGGCCGCCGGCTCCGCGTTCGTCCGGACCGCTGCTGACCGTACGGGCACCACGGTCATCGGCACGCTCAACAACTGCTCCGGCGGCGTCACCCCGTGGGGCACCGTGTTGTCCGGCGAGGAGAACTTCAACCAGTACTTCGTCGGCGGCGACGGCGCCCCGGCGGCCGACAAGCCCCGCCTCGCCCGCTACGGCATCAACACGACGACGCGCATCCCGGCCGACTCGCGGCGGTGGGAGCGGGCGCAGGAGCGCTTCGACCTGGCCAAGCACCCGAACGAGGCGAACCGCTTCGGCTGGATCGTCGAGGTCGACCCGACGGACCCGACATTTCGCCCGCGCAAGCACACCGCGATGGGCCGGCTCAAGCACGAGGGCGCGAACGTCATCATCGCGCGTTCCGGTCACGTCGTCGCGTACATGGGCGACGACGAGCGCTTCGACTACCTCTACAAGTTCGTCTCGGCCGGCGTGTACAAGCCGAACAACCGCAAGCACAACCTCACGCTGCTCGAATCCGGCACGCTCTACGTCGCCAAGGTGACCGGCGACAGCCCCGCGGCGGAGATCGACGGCACCGGCAAGCTGCCGTCCGACGGCGCTTTCGACGGTACGGGCCGGTGGATCAAGCTGGTCTCCGGCACCAAGTCGTTCGTGCCGGGGATGACCGCCGCCGAGGTGCTGACCTTCACCCGGCTGGCGGGTGACGCCGTGGGCGCCACGAAGATGGACCGGCCCGAGGACGTCCAGCCCAGCCCGGTCACCGGCAAGATCTACGCCGCCATGACCAACAACACCAACCGCGCGGTCGGCACCAACCCGGGCGTCGACGAGGCGAACCCCCGCTCGGCGAACAAGCACGGCCACATCTTCGAAATCACCGAGGACCGCGGCGACCACACCGGCGAGACCTTCACCTGGGCCCTGCCCATCGTGTGCGGCGACCCGGCCGACGCGGGCACGTACTTCGGCGGCTACGACAAGGCGGCCGTCTCCCCCATCTCGTGCCCGGACAACGTGGCCTTCGACAGCGCCGGCAACCTGTGGATCTCGACCGACGGCAACGCGCTGGGCAGCAACGACGGCCTCTTCGCCACCCCGATCGAGGGACCGTCGAAGGGCCACCTGAAGCAGTTCCTGACCGTCCCCCTGGGCGCCGAGACCTGCGGCCCCTTCATCACGAGCGACGACCGCAGCGTATTCGTCGCCGTCCAGCACCCGGGCGAGATCACCGGCGCCAGCCTCGAGAACCCGGCCAGCACCTGGCCCGACGGCGCCTACGCCCGCCCCGCCGTCGTCGTCACCTGGCGCCCCGACGGCGGCCCGGTCGGCAGCTGACCCGGGCGCCAACCGCCGCGCCCGACAACAGAAAAAGCAGGAGCCGGCCGATCGGATCACTCCACCGGCCGGCTCCTGCCTCACCCACGCCGCCCGCCCGCTCCCCGCCGCCGGGGTGAACGTGGACGCAGCAACCGCCACACGCCCATTCGCCCATCTCCCCCATCGTCTCCCCCGTAGCCGAGGAAGATCGAGGTGGATCCGAGGGAGATGTGGCCGCAATTGGCGGCGGGTCACATGGCACACCATGCGAGCGCAGCAAGATCGACGAGAGCCACCCCAAACGCAGAAACGCCCGTCCCCGAGCCTGTTG